>NZ_QNFZ01001002.1 GCF_003313395.1 Nonomuraea lactucae
CGCCACCACCGTGGCCGCCGTGGCCGCCCTCGCGGCGGGGGCGCAGCGGCTTGCGGACGTCGGGCTCCCAGACGGGGATGGACTCGCCGCTGGGCGTGCGGGCGCCGGTCACCTCGGCGACCCGCGGGTGGCCCGGGGTGGCCTTGAGGCGGAACGGGTGGATGCCGGCCCGCCGGGTGAGCTGCTCGGTGGAGCGGCGCTCGTTGGGCAGCACCAGCGTGACGACGGTGCCCTTCTCGCCGGCGCGGGCGGTGCGGCCACCGCGGTGCAGGTAGCTCTTGTGGTCCTGCGGCGGGTCGACGTGCAGCACGAGGCTGATGTTGTCGACGTGGATGCCGCGGGCGGCCACGTCGGTGCAGACGAGCACGCCGATGACGCCCTCGCGGAACTCGGCGAGGATGCGGGTGCGCTGGTT
This sequence comes from Nonomuraea lactucae, assembly GCF_003313395.1. Taxonomy (GTDB): domain Bacteria; phylum Actinomycetota; class Actinomycetes; order Streptosporangiales; family Streptosporangiaceae; genus Nonomuraea; species Nonomuraea lactucae. Next base: position 416 of record NZ_QNFZ01001002.1, read on the forward strand.
CTGGCGCTTGCCGCCGTGCAGGCCGCCGGCCCTGACGCCGACCCTGGCGAGCTGCTTGCAGAGCCGGTCGACGCCGTGCTGGGTGCGGACGAAGATGATCGTACGGCCCTCACGGTTGGCGATCTCGGCGGTCACGTCGAACTTGTCGTCGCGCGTGACCTGCAGCACGTGGTGCTCCATCGTGTCGACCGGGGAGGTCGCGGGGGCCACGGAGTGGGTGATCGGGTCCTTCAGGAAGCGCTGCACCAGCTTGTCCACGTCGCCGTCGAGCGTGGCGGAGAACAGCAGCCGCTGCCCGTCGGCCGGCGTCTGGGCGAGCAGCTCGGTGACGACGGGGAAGAAGCCGAGGTCGCACATGTGGTCGGCCTCGTCCAGGACGCTGACCTCGACCTCGGACAGGGAGCACTCGCCCTGGCGGATGAGGTCGCCGAGGCGGCCGGGGGTGGCGATGACGACGTCCACGCCGCGGCGCAGCGCCTCGATCTGCTTGCCCATGGACATGCCGCCGACGACGACCTTCATGCGCAGGCCGAGGCCGCGGCCGAGCGGTTCGAGCGCGTCGTGCACCTGGAGGGCCAGCTCGCGTGTGGGAACGAGGATCATCGCGCGGGGACGGCCGGGCGCGGGCTTGACGCCGGCGATGCGGGCCATGGTGGGCAGGCCGAAGGCCAGGGTCTTGCCGGAGCCGGTCTGGCCGCGGCCGAGCACGTCACCGCCGGCGAGGACGTCGGGGATCGTGGCGCTCTGGATGGGGAACGGGCTGTCGATGCCCTGCCTGGCCAGCCCGGTGACGAGCGGCTTGGGAAGACCCAGCAGCTCGAACTCGGACAGGCCCTGCTCGGGGGCGAGCTCGGGCAGGACGGCATCAAGCATGGTCACGAAAGTCGTGCCTTTCAGTCGAAGTGGCGCGTCACTTCTGCGAAAGGACGAGCCAGGACGTACGGCGGCAGCCGTACTCAGGTGCATGCGCGGGTGATCGGCACCCGCTGGGGTGGGGACCGGCCTGGTCGACAGTCACCGACTCACAGGCCGTCTACGCGCACCCGCTTGCCGGCCGCAGGCGGCGAAACGCACTTGGGTGCGTCAGGTGCACGTCGCGCCAACGCGGGGAAGACACCGTGTATTCCCCGACTGGCCCCGCTATCGGACCGTGGCGCGCTGGAGCGGCCGGCACTCGGGTGCCGACCGTACCGCAGAGATCAGACGTTGAAGCCTAGCATACGGAGCTGCTCGCGGCCCTCGTCAGTGATCTTGTCGGGCCCCCACGGCGGGAGCCAGACCCAGTTGATCTTCACATCGGAGACCATACCATCGAGCGCGGAGTGCGCCTGATCCTCGATCACGTCGGTCAGCGGGCAGGCGGCGCTGGTCAGCGTCATGTCGATGGTGGCCACCGGACGGCCGCCCTCGCCGGGGTCGAGGTTGAGCCCGTAGACCAGGCCGAGGTCGACGACGTTGATGCCGAGCTCGGGGTCCACGACGTCCCTGAGCGCCTCCATGACCTCCTCGACGGTGGCGTCACCGTCGAACCTGGTCGGCGTCTCCACCGGCTTGCTCATCAGCTGGCACTCCTCACTACAGCGTCCTTGTAGGCCATCCAGGACAGCAGCGCGCACTTGACCCTGGCGGGGAACTTGGCCACGCCCGCGAACGCCACCGCGTCGCCGAGCACGTCCTCGTCGGCCTCCACCTGCCCCCTGCCCTGCATGAGGCGGGTGAACTCGTCGACCACCGACAGCGTCTCCTCCACCGAGGAGCCGGTGGCCAGCTCGTGCAGCACGGAGGCCGCGGCCTGGCTGATCGAGCAGCCCTGCCCCTCGTAGGAGACGTCCTCGACCTTGCCACCGTCGCCCAGCTTGACCCGGAGCGTGATCTCGTCGCCGCACGTCGGGTTCACGTGGTGGACCTCGGCGTCGTACGGCTCGCGCAGCCCCCGCCCCTGCGGGTGCTTGTAGTGCTCCAGGATCAGCTCCTGGTACATCGACTCGCCGATCATGGCTATGCGAACACCTTCTGAACGTGGTGGAGGCCGCGCACCAGGGCGTCGATCTCGCCCGTGGTGTTGTACAGGTAGAACGACGCCCGCGTGGTGGCTGGTATTCCGAACCTCAGGTGCAACGGCCGCGCGCAGTGGTGACCGACGCGCACGGCGATGCCGAACTGGTCGTCGAGGATCTGCCCGACGTCGTGCGGGTGGATCCCCTCAAGGGTGAACGACAGGGTGGCGCCGCGCCGTTCGAGCGAGTCGGGGCCGATGAGCCGGAGTGTGGGCACCTCGCGCAGGGCCTCCAGCGCGTACGCCGTGAGCTCGCGCTCGTGCGTCTCGACGGCGGCCATGCCGACGCCCTGGAGGTAGTCGACGGCCGCGCCGAGACCGATGGCCTCGACGATCGGCGGGGTGCCCGCCTCGAACTTGTGCGGGATCGGCGCGTACGTCGAGTGGTCCATCCAGACCGCCTCGATCATCTCGCCGCCGCCCATGAACGGGGGCATGGCCTCCAGCAGCTCGGCCCGTCCCCAGAGGACGCCGATGCCCGAGGGGCCGAGCATCTTGTGGCCGGTGCAGGCGACGAAGTCGACGCCCAGCTCGGCGACGTTCACGGGGTGATGGGGCACCGACTGGGAGGCGTCGAGCATGACCAGCGCGCCCACCTCGCGAGCGCGCCGCAGCACGTCGGCGACCGGGTTGACGGTGCCGAGCACGTTGGACTGGTGCGCGATCGAGACGATCTTCGTCCGCTCGGTGATCAGCTGGGGGAGGTCGGAGAGGTCGAGCCTGCCGTCGTCGGTGACGCCGAACCACTTCAGCGTCGCGCCGGTGCGCTGGACGAGCAGCTGCCACGGCACGATGTTGGAGTGGTGCTCCATCTCGGAGATGACGACCTCGTCCCCGGGTCCGAGCGCGAAACGGGGATCGGCCCCGGCGTCACCCGTGCCGCCGGGGCCCCACAGGTGCTGCCCGAAGGAGTAGGCGACCAGGTTGAGGGCCTCGGAGGCGTTCTTGGTGAAGATCACCTCGTCGCGCGAGGGCGCGCCGATGAACGCGGCCACCTTGTCGCGCGCGCTCTCGTACGCCTCGGTCGACTCCGCGCCGAGCACGTGCATCGCGCGCCCGACGTTGCTGTAGTGCATCGACAGGTGCTCGCGCACGGTCTCGACGACCGGGGCGGGCTTCTGGGAGGAGTTTCCGGAGTCGAGGTAGACGAGCCGGCGCCCGCCGGGCAGCTCGCGGGAGAGGACCGGGAAGTCCTTCCGGATCCTCTCCACGTCCAAGCTGGTGGAAGTCATGCAGTCGCCTTCGTGTACTGCTCGTAGCCCTCGGCCTCGAGCTTCTCGGCCAGCTCCGGCCCGCCCTCCTCGACGATCCTGCCGCCGGCGAAGACGTGGACGAAGTCGGGCTTCACATACCGCAGGATGCGGGTGTAGTGGGTGATGAGCAGGACGCCCGTGTCACCCGTGGCGCGGAAGCGGTTGATGCCCTCGGACACCACGCGCAGCGCGTCGACGTCGAGGCCGGAGTCGGTCTCGTCGAGCACCGCGATCTTCGGCTTGAGCAGCTCGAGCTGGAGGATCTCGTGGCGCTTCTTCTCGCCGCCGGAGAAGCCCTCGTTGAGGTTGCGCTGGGCGAAGGAGGCGTCGATGGACAGGGCGTCCATGCCGTTCTTGAGGTCCTTGGCGAACTCGCGCAGCTTGGGGGCCTCGCCGCGGATCGAGGTGACGGCGGAGCGCAGGAAGTTGGACACCGACACGCCGGGGACCTCGACCGGGTACTGCATGGCGAGGAACAGGCCGGCCCGGGCGCGCTCGTCGACGGACAGCTCGAGCAGGTCGACGCCGTCGAGGAGGACCTGGCCGGCGGTGATCGTGTACTTGGGGTGCCCGGCGATGGCGTAGGCCAGGGTGGACTTGCCGGAGCCGTTGGGGCCCATGATGGCGTGGGTCTCGCCCGACCTCACGGTGAGGTTGACGCCGCGCAGGATCTCCTTGTCCTCGACGGCGACGTGCAGGTCACGGATCTCAAGGGTGGACATGTGCTTATGACTCCTTCGAGAGCGAGACGAGGACGTCATCGCCGTCGATCTTCACTGTGTAGGTGGGCACGGGGCGGGTCGCGGGTGGCCCGGTGGGCTTGCCGGTGCGGATGTCGAAGCACGAGCCGTGCAGCCAGCACTCCAGCGTGCCGTCGTAGACCTCTCCCTCGCTGAGCTTGACCTCGGCGTGGGAGCAGACGTCGTGCAGGGCGAACACTTCAGAGCCCTTGCGGACGAGCGCGACCGGGGTCTGCCCCACCTCGACGCCGAGGACCCCGCCGTCGGGGATGTCGTCGACGCGGCAGACCTTCACGTGCTCGTCCGCGCCGTCGTTGATGTACTCGTTGCTCATCGGGCGAGCTCCGCCTCCACCGCGTCCATGACGCGCTCGCGGATCTCGTCGACCTCGATCCGCTCGATGAGCTGGCCGAGGAAGCCCCGGATGACCAGGCGGCGGGCCTCGTCGAACGGGATGCCGCGGGCCTGGAGGTAGAAGATGTGCTCGTCGTCGAGGCGGCCCGACGCCGAGGCGTGACCCGCGCCGGCGACCTCGCCGGTGAGGATCTCCAGGTTGGGCACCGAGTCGGCGCGGGCGCCGTCGGTCAGGATCAGGTTGCGGTTGAGCTCGTAGGTGTCGGTGCCCTCGGCCTCGACCCTGATGATCACGTCGCCGATCCAGACCGCGTGGGCGTCCTGGCCCTGCAGGGCGCCGCGGTAGTCGACGTGGCTGCGGCAGCTCCGCTGGGAGTGGTCGACCAGCAGGCGGTGCTCCAGGTGCTGGCCGGCGTCGACGAAGTAGACGCCGGCCAGGTCGGCGTCGCCGCCGGGGGCGGTGTAGGAGACGCTGGGCGACAGGCGCACCAGGTCGCCGCCCAGGGTCACCACGAAGCTGCGGAAGGTGGCGTCCTTGGCGAGCTGGGCGTGGTGGTGGGAGACGTGCACGGCGTCGTCGTCCCACTCCTGCAGGCTGACGACCTTCAGGGACGCGCCGTCGCCGACGACGAACTCGACGTTGTCGGCGTAGACCGCGCGCCCCTGGTGCTCGATGATCACCACGGCCTCGGCCAGCGGCTCGACCCTGACGACGATGTGGCCGTAGGACGCGCCCTCGGCGCCGCCGCCCCGCACCTCGATGCGGATGGGCTCGCCGGGCACGGCCTCCTTGGGCACGGTGACGACCAGCGCCTTCTCGAAGGCGCTGTAGGCCTGCGCGCTGACCCGGTCGGCCGGCACGTACGCCCGTCCGATGCGCGCGTCCTCGCGCCCGACCCACTCGGCGCTCACGCCGGCCGGGGTGTAGGCCTGGGTGACCACCTGGCCGGTGACCTGGGCCGTGCCGTTGTGCAGGCCCTTCAGGCGGGAGAGCGGCGTGAAGCGCCACGCCTCCTCGCGCCCGGTCGGCACCTCGAAGTCGGCCAGGTCGTACGACGCCTTCCCCTGCAGGGTCTCGTGCTGGAGGCGCGCAATGGGCTCGTGGGGCTTCTCGTTCAGGCCCATCAGCCGACGGCTCCTTCCATCTGCAGCTCGATCAGCCGGTTGAGCTCGAGCGCGTACTCCATGGGCAGCTCGCGCGCGATCGGCTCCACGAAGCCGCGCACGATCATCGCCATCGCCTCGTCCTCGTCGAGCCCGCGGCTCATGAGGTAGAACAGCTGGTCCTCGCTGACCTTGGAGACCGTGGCCTCGTGGCCCATCGACACGTCGTCCTCGCGGACGTCGACGTAGGGGTAGGTGTCGGAGCGGCTGATCTGGTCGACCAGGAGCGCGTCGCACTTGACCGTGCTGGCGCTGCCGTGCGCGCCCTCCTCGATCTGCACGAGGCCGCGGTAGGAGGTGCGGCCGCCGCCGCGCGCCACCGACTTGGAGATGACGCTGGAGCTGGTGTCGGGCGCCAGGTGCACCATCTTGGACCCGGCGTCCTGGTGCTGGCCCTCGCCGGCGAACGCGACGCTCAGCGTCTCGCCCTTGGCGTGCCGGCCCATCAGGTAGACGGCAGGGTATTTCATCGTGACCTTGGAGCCGATGTTGCCGTCGATCCACTCCATGGTGGCGCCCTCGTAGGCGACGGCGCGCTTGGTGACCAGGTTGTAGACGTTGTTGGACCAGTTCTGGATGGTCGTGTAGCGGCAGCGGGCGTTCTTCTTCACGATGATCTCGACGACCGCGGAGTGCAGCGAGTCGGAGGAGTAGATCGGCGCGGTGCAGCCCTCGACGTAGTGGACGTAGCTGTTCTCGTCCACGATGATCAGGGTCCGCTCGAACTGGCCCATGTTCTCGGTGTTGATCCGGAAGTAGGCCTGCAGCGGGATCTCGACCTCGACGTTCGGCGGCACGTAGATGAACGAGCCGCCGGACCACACGGAGGTGTTGAGCGCGGCGAACTTGTTGTCGCCCACGGGGATGACGGAGCCGAAGTATTCCTTGAAGAGGTCCTCGTGCTCCTTCAGGCCCGTGTCGGTGTCGACGAAGATGACGCCCTTCTCCTCGAGGTCCTCACGGATCTTGTGGTAGACGACCTCGGACTCGTACTGGGCGGCGACACCGGCGATGAGGCGCTGCTTCTCCGCCTCGGGGATGCCGAGCTTGTCGTAGGTGTTCTTGATGTCGGCGGGCAGCTCGTCCCAGGACGTGGCCTGCTTCTCGGTCGAGCGCACGAAGTACTTGATGTTGTCGAAGTCGATGGCGCTGAGGTCGGAGCCCCAGGTGGGCAGCGGCTTCTTGTCGAACAGGCGGAGGCCCTTCAGGCGAAGGTCGAGCATCCACTCCGGCTCGTTCTTGAGCGCGGAGATGTTGCGCACGACTTCTTCGGACAGGCCACGCTTGGCCGCCGCGCCGGCGGCATCCGGGTCGGCCCAGCCGAACTTGTAATTCCCGAGGCCTTCCAGCTCCGGGCGGTCGGTGACAGTCACCTTCCGGTCTCCTTGCTTGTGTCTCTATGTGCGGTTTCACCCAGCGATTGCGGGCTCACGTGCGTGGTGCAGACCCCGTCGCCGTGGGCGATCGTGGCCAGGCGCTGCACCGGGGTGCCGAGCAGCCGCGCGAACGCCTCCGTCTCGGCCTCGCACAGCTGCGGGAACTCCGCAGCCGCGTGCGCCACCGGGCAGTGGTGCTGGCAGAGCTGGTCACCGCCGGACTTGGCCTTGCTGGCCGAGGCAGCGTAACCCTCCGCCGACAGCGCCTGCGCCAGCACCTCCACGCGCTGGTCGGCCGGCACCGTCCGCATGACCGGCTCCAGCCGCCGCAGCAGGCCGGAGACCTGCGCGCGGGCGAAGTCGGCCACGGCTTCCTCGCCCATGCGCTCGGCCAGGAAGCGCAGCGCGCTCCCGGCCAGATCGTCATAGGCGTGCTCGAAAGCACTGCGCCCCGCGTCGGTGATGGCGAACAGCTTGGCCGGTCGCCCTCGCCCGCGCTGGCCGCGCGGTCCCACCGTCCGAGGCTCGATCATCCCGTCGGCCAGCAGCGCGTCGAGGTGACGGCGGACGGCGGCGGGCGTGAGCCCGAGCCGCTCGCCCAGCGCGGCCGCCGCTACGGGACCGTGCTCAAGGATCAGCCGGGCGACACGGGCGCGGGTGCTGCGCTCGCTGCCTGGCTCGATCGTGGGCACGTGCTTCATCGGTCGCTCACCACTCCTCGTTCGCGTCGCGGGGGCTTGCTCTGGCGCCCCGCCCCGCTGACCGCGTCGGGCTGGCTCCCTGTATTTGACAACATCAGTGTGCCGTAATTCCTTCCCGGTTCACAAACGGTTCGGGGAAGGCGGTCAATGCAATTTCTCACGCAGGCAAGGCTTACCTAACCTGCGGATTCGCTGCCCTGCCTCGCCCGGCGAACGTCGCGGCGGACGGCATGGCGGGCGGCATGGCGGACGGCATGGAACGGCATGGCGGACGTCGCGGCGCCCGCCCGCGCGGCGAACAGCCGCACGCGCGTTGGACATGCGCGTACACCTCGGCCCTTCGCGGGCGGCGGCGAGGCACGCGAGGGCCCAGGGGATTTTGCCGAATTTTTACTGACCGTTACTGGGTCTCGGTGAGCTGGATGACCGAGACGGCCGCGCCCTGCGGGTCGATGAACATCCCGAACCTGCCGGGAGGCGCCTCCATCGAGTCGATGAGGACGTTCGCGCCGAGGCGGGTCGCGTTGGCGATGGTGTCGTCGAGGTCGGCGACCGCGAAGTAGACCATCCAGTGGGAGGGCGTCTCGGGCGGGTAGTTCGGGGACATCTCCATCATGCCCGCGATGCTCCTGCCGCCCGCCTGCCACTCCGTGTAGGTGACGCCGTCCATCTCCTGCGGGTTGGGGGTCCAGCCGAAGACGGTCTGGTAGAACCGCTCGGCGGCGGCCACGTCGCGGGTGACCAGCTCGTTCCAGCAGAACGAGACCGGTTCGTTGACCAGTTCGGCTCCCTTGTGCCGGCCCGCCTCCCAGACCGAGACGAACGCCCCGTCCGGCCCCTGGAAGATGGCCATCCGGCCTTCCTCGAAGATCTGCATGGGCTCCATGACGACGGTGCCGCCCGCGTTCTTGGCGCGGTCGGCGGTGGCGGCGGCGTCCTCGGTGGCGACGTAGGTGTTCCAGACGGAGGGCATGCCTTCGTTGAACACAGGTCCCACGCCCGCGACCTTCTTGCCGTCGTGGACGAACTGCCCGTAGCCTCCGGCCTCGGGGTCGTCGATCATCTCGGCGCTCCAGCCGAAGACCTCGCCGTAGAAACGTACGGATGCGTCGACGTCGGTGCTCGACAGATCAACCCAGCACGGAACGCCCGGCTCGTACCCGCTGCGCTGTGACATGGGAACCTCCTGGTGCGTGGATCTCGTTCTCAGACTTTCACCCCCATGTGCCCCCCGTCGGCAAATGTCGCGGCAAACCCGTGTCCATATCCGGCCACCACGGGCTGCGAGCCTGACCGGTCCCCGCAGTCCCTAGACTCGTGGCCATGGACCTCCCAGCCGTCGAGATCATCGGCCTGGTCAAGCGCTACGGCGGCACCACAGCGGTGGACGGCCTGTCCCTGCGTGCCGAGCGCGGGGCCGTGACCGCCGTGCTGGGTCCCAACGGCGCCGGCAAGACCTCCACGATCGAGATCTGCGAGGGGTTCCGCAAGGCCGACGCCGGCACCGTCCGCGTGCTGGGCGAGCCGCCCGCCGACCCGGCGCTGCGGCCGCGGGTGGGGGTCATGCTGCAGTCGGGCGGCGTTCCGCCCGCGACGCGCTGCGCCGAGTGGCTGCGCCTGGTCTCCCGCTTCTACGCCCGTCCCCTCGACTCGGGGGCGCTCCTCCTGCGGCTGGGGCTCGCCGAGCACGGCCGCACGCCCTACCGCCGGCTCTCCGGCGGGCAGCAGCAGCGGCTGTCGCTGGCCGCGGCCGTCATCGGGCGGCCGGAGCTGGTCTTCCTCGACGAGCCGACGGCCGGGCTCGACCCGCAGGCCAGGCACGCCTGCTGGGAGCTGGTGGGCGAGCTGCGCGGCGCGGGCGTGTCGGTGGTGCTGACCACCCACCACATGGACGAGGCCGAGCGGCTGGCCGACCACGTGGTGATCATCGACAGGGGCAAGGTGGTGGCCGAGGGCAGCCCGGCCACGCTGACCGGCGCGGAGCGGCAGCTCCGCTTCCGCGCCCGGCCGGGCCTGACGCTGGAGGAGCTGCTCAACGCGCTGCCGGCGGGCAGCGCGGCCAAGGAGTCGCCCGCCGGCCACTACATCATCGAGGGCCTGGTCGGGCCCGAGCTGCTCGCCACGGTGACGGCGTGGTGCGCCTCCGAGGGCGTCACGGCCGACGACCTGCGCATCGAGCGCCGCACCTTGGAGGACGTCTTCCTGGAGCTGACCGGCAGGGAGCTGCGATGACCGCGCTCGACCTGACTCCCGCGCCGGGCGCGGCGCCGTTCCCCCGCATGGTGCTCGCCCAGGCGGGCGCGGAGGTCCGCGCGACGCTGCGCAACGGCGAGCAGTTGCTGCTCACGATGATCATCCCGGTGCTGCTGCTGGCCGGGTTCTCCCTGGCTCCGCTGGTCGACATCGGCGGGGGCAGCCGGGTGGCCTTCCTGACGCCGGGGGTGCTGGCGCTCGCCGTGATGTCGACGGCGTTCACGGGACAGGCCATCGCGACCGGCTTCGAGCGACGCTACGGCGTGCTCAAGCGGCTCGGCGCGACGCCGCTCTCCCGGGCGGGGCTGCTGCTGGGCAAGACGGCCGCCGTGATCGCGGTGGAGCTCATCCAGGTCGTGGTGATCGTGGCGGTCGCGCTGGCGCTCGGGTGGCGGCCACACGGGTCGTTCCCGGCGGCGGCCCTGCTGATCCTGGCGGGCACCGCCGCCTTCAGCGGGCTGGGGCTGCTCATGGCGGGCACGCTGCGGGCCGAGGCGACGCTGGCCGCCGCCAACCTGGTCTACTTGGTGCTGCTGGGCGCGGGCGGGGTGATCTTCCCGCTGTCGAAGTTCCCCGCCGGCGTGCGGCCGGTGCTGGAGCTGCTGCCGATCTCCGCGCTCGCCGGCGGGCTCCGGGCCGTGCTGGCGGGGGGCGCGGTGCTCCCGCTGGGGGCGCTGGCCGTGCTCACCGGGTGGGCGGTCGTGTCACTCGCGCTGGCCTCGCGCACCTTCCGCTGGGAGTGAGCCCTCCGGCTGGGGCCGTACGGTGATCCGGCTGCCGGCACTACTACCTTAAGTGGGTAATTGTCGGGTTCCTTTTGTCGCACGAGGAGTCCTGTGACCGACTTCGCCCTTGACGACCCCTTCGACCGCCGTTCGCGCCTGCCGAGACCGGGCGGCCTGCTGCGCGCGGCGGCCGACTCCATCCCGCCGTCCGGGCTGGTGCTGCTGGGCATCTTCTCCGTTCAGCTGGGGGCGGCGTTCGCCAAGGAGCTGTTCGCGGCGCTGCCCCCGAGCGCGGTGGTGTTCCTGCGCATCATGGCGGGCGCGCTGATCATGGGAGCCGTCGCCCGGCCACGGCTGAAGGGCTTGTCGTGGCGCGACTGGGCGGTGGGGCTGGGCTTCGGCGCGACGCTGGCGCTGATGAACCTGTCGTTCTACGAGGCGCTGTCCCGGCTGCCGATGGGGATCGCGGTGGCGATCGAGTTCCTGGGGCCGCTGGGCGTGGCGGTGGCCGCGTCGCGGCGGCGGCTCGACCTGGTGTGGGTCGGGCTGGCCGGGCTCGGCATCGCGCTGCTCGCGCCGTGGGGCGGGACGGAGGCGGTGAGCTGGGCCGGCATCGGGTTCGCCCTGGTGGCGGGCGCCTGCTGGGCGGGGTACATCCTGCTGGCCGCCGCCGCGGGGCAGCGCTTCCCGGGGACGTCGGGGCTGTCTTTCGCGATGGTGGCGTCGGCCGTGGTGATCGCCCCGGTGGGCATCACGACGGGCGGTGCGGACCTGCTGCGGCCGGAGCTGCTGCTGATCGGGCTGGGCGTGGGTCTGCTGTCGTCGGTGATCCCGTACTCGCTGGAACTGCAGGCGCTGCGGCAGATGCCGAAGCGGGTGTTCGGCGTCCTGATGAGCCTGGAGCCCGCGGCGGCCGCCCTGATCGGGGTGCTGCTGCTGGGCGAGATCCTGCAGGTGCGGCAGTGGGCGGCGATCGTCTGCATCGTGGCCGCCAGCCTCGGCTCCACCCGCGCCGCCGGATCCGGCTGAGCCGCGACCGGAGCCCCGGTCAGGGGCCGGCGGGGTGGGCCCAGATGCCTCTCACGTGCTGGATGTGCTCGCCCATGATGCGGCCCACGGCCTCGGGGTCGCCGCGTTCGAGCGCGTCGAGGAGGGCCAGGTGCTCGCGGGCCGAGTCGGTCAGTGTCGGCACCGGCAGCCGTGACAGGCCGTAGAGGCGGGCCCGGTTGCGCAGGTCCTTGACCACGGCGACCAGGTGGGCGTTGCCCGACAGGGAGAGCAGCTCCACGTGGAAGCGCAGGTCGGCGTCCACGTACGCGAGCAGGTCGGCGCGTTCGGCGGCGGAGACGATCTCCTCGGCGACGGGCCGGAGCCGCTCGAGGTCGGCGGCGGGCGCGGCGCCTGCCAGGCGGGTCACGGTGGGCACCTCGATGAGCCGCCTGAGCTCGGTCAGCTCGTCCAGGTCGCGGTCGGACAGCTCGGTGACCCGGAAGCCCTTGTTGCGCACCGCCTCGACCAGGCCCTCCTTGGCCAGGTCGAGCATAGCCTCGCGGACGGGCGTGGCCGATACGCCGAACTGCTGGGCCAGCGTCGGCGCCGAGTAGACCACCCCGGGACGCATCTCCCCGGTGATCAGCGCGGCGCGCAGCGCGTGCGCGACCTGCTCGCGCAGGCTCTGCCGCTCGCCCACCGCCGGCAGGTCGAGCCGGTGCTCCATCCGCTCATCCCCTCCCCGCGTGCCAGGCCTCGTAGGCGGCCGCCGCGACCACCAGGTCCTCCCAGGCCATGCCCGTGCTCTTGAAGACGCGGGGGCCGGGGCCCGGGACCAGGCGGCCGGAGATCAGCTCGGCGAGGTTCCCGGCGAGATGACCAGTGGTGATCGTACCGTCCCGGATGGGGATGATCACATCTCCGGCCTCGGCCAGCGCGGCCGACCGCGCCTCCACCACAAGCGTGGCCCGCGCGACCAGGTCGCCGTCGAGCTCGCGGGCGCCGGGCTCGTGGGAGCCGACGGCGACGACGGCCGAGCCGTCGCGGGGCAGCCGTCCGGGGAACAGCGGCTCCCTTGCGGTGGTGCAGCACGCGATGAGGTCGGCGCGGGCCACGGCCCTCAGGGCGGCGCCCGGCTCGGAGGACTCGCCGGGGACGGGTCGCTCGCAGACGGACTCGGCGCGCAGGCCGCGGGCGCGGCAGTGGGCG
>NZ_QNFZ01001003.1 GCF_003313395.1 Nonomuraea lactucae
CGGCCTGCGCCTCGTGGCGGGCATGTCGCCCGAGCGGGCCGAGGCCGCCCTCGGCCGGGGCGCCGCCCGGATCGGGGCGATCGAGGACGGCCGCGCGGTCCCTCCGCCGGCCACCGTGGAACGCCTGCTGGACCTGTACGGCGTCGCCGCGCTGCCCGTCCGCGAGCACGTGCTCTCCCTCGCCCGAGGTGAGCGCGAACCCGCGTGGTGGGACGCGAGCTCGGTGCCCGTCTGGCTGGCCACCACCTACGCCCTGGAGCAGCGGGCCTCGGTGATCCGCACCTACCATCCGCAGCTGGTGCCCCCGCTGCTGCAGACCGAGGACTACGCGCGCGCCGCGATCACCGTGGCCGGTCTGGAGACGCTCGGCCAGGACTCTCTTGACGCCGCCGTGGGCCTCGTCCTGGCCCGCCAGGAGATGGTGGCCGACGGCCGCGGGCCGGTCGTGTGGGTCATCATGGACGAGGGCGTGCTGCTGCGCTCGATCGCCGAGCCCCGGGTGCACCTCGCGCAGCTCGACGCTCTCATCGGTCACGCCAAGCGGCCCAATGTCTCCTTGCACATCGTCCCCATCCGGGACCCGGCCTACCTGCCACGCACCGGGCCGTTCACGCTATGGCGTTTCGGCGAGGCATTCGAGCCCGACATCGCGTGCGCGCACTCCGTCGAAGCCGACGAATTGATCACCGATCCGGCCGCCGTCGAGGCGTTTCACCAGGCGTTCGCCAAGCTCTCGGTCACCACGACCAGGCGCGACGAAACCCTCGACCTGCTGAATACGTACCGTGACCGCGTCGCCCGTTGATGATCGACAATAACCGGGAAACGGATATTTCCTGATTCCATTTCGCGCCAATGGGTTGTTTTGTTGGGACATTTGGCTCATTTTTAACTTGGCCTTCCAAGCAGGGGGCGCTGGCGGAACTTTCCCGATAGAGGTATGTCGAGGGAAGGGGCGATACGCAAATGCGTCAACGTGCCATCCGAAACTTGGCGAAGCTCAACACGGGCCAGGCGCGTATCACCCGCATGCTGGACGCCGCCGCGGGAGGCAAGAACAACTTCGTGGCCGACAGGGAGGCCGTGCGCCGTTACGACGAGGCAGGTCCCGTCACCACCGCCGCGGCCAGGGCCGTGCTCGACTTCCTCGCGCGCGTGGTGAGGCACCTCGCCGCCTGCGGGATCGAGCAGTTCCTGATCATCGGCAGCGGCGTGCCCAGCGGGCTGCCCGCCGGTCACCAGCTGCACGACATCGCCCGCCAGGCGCCCGGCCGCCCCGGCGCGCGGGTCCTGTACGTGGAGAGCGATCCGATGGTGCTGGCCAACGCCCAGGCCACCATCGAGCCGGTGACCGACCTGGTGCGCGTGGTCGAGGGCGACGCGGCGCAGGTCGAGGACCTGCTCGCCGACCGGGTCGTCAGGACGTTCATCGACTGGGACCGGCCCGTGGGCATGCTGCTCGTCGCGACGTACGGCGTCGACGACGAGGAGGCGAGCCACGTGATCAAGTGCCTGTGCCACGCGGCCGCACGGGGCAGCTACCTCGGGCTGCTGCAGACGACGTTCGACGGCATCCCGCCGGAGCTGCTGCCCGCCATCCAGGAACTCCTCGCGATGACCCTGCCCGGCCACGTGATCCGCAGCCGTGAAGAGGTGGCGGCGCTGCTGGAGGGGCTGGACCTGGTGGAGCCCGGCCTGGTGTGGGTCACCCAGTGGCGGCCGGACGGCCAGGACCCCGCCTGGGAGGCTCGGGCCAGCACGTCGGGCAACTACGGCGCGGTGGCCCGCCTCCTCTGACCCCGCACCCGCCCCGCACCCGCACCCGCCCCCCGCGACCGCCCGGCCTCCGCGCCCGCCTCGGCGTCAGTCCCACCAGAACGACCAGGAGTGCCGGCCGATGATCTGCTCGGCGTAGCCTCGCAGGTCGCCGGGCCCCTGCACCACGTTGTCGGGGCAGAACGCCCAGTGCTCGGCGGCCACGTGCAGCGCGTGCTCGGCGTCCACCGGAGGCGCTGCCACGCTCAGCTCCAGGGTGTTGAAACCGACGCACACCACCCGCGCGCCGAACCGGTCCTCCCAGCTGCGCACCACCGCCGCCAGCGGCACCATCCACTCGTTGTGGTGCATCGCCCCCTGCCAGCCCATCACGGCCAGCGCGTCGGCGCCGCGGCCGGCCGCGACCAGCCCCAGCGGCAGCCCCCTCGCCGCCAGCTGGTCCGCGTGCCAGTCGGCCACCTCGCCGGGGTCGGCCTTCGGCACCCCCGGCACCGCCAGACCAGGGCAGAACGCTCCGTAGGGGTCGAGCTCGTCGAGCGCGTCGGACGGCATCGAGGCGACCCACTCCTGCCACACCTCGGCCATGAACCCCTCGGCCGTGAAGTGGTCGATCTGCGCCGGCTCGTCGGGCACGACCTGCCCGATCGACCAGGGCTGGGCCGACTCGTCGAGCAGCACGGGCCACAGGCCGCTGGCGGCGTGCTCGGCGCGCAGGCACGCCCAGGCCCCGCCGGGCGCCGGGTCCTGGCTCATCCAGAACGCGGGACGCGCGGGCTCTCCCTGCCCGGTGTAGCCGGGGTCGGGCCAGACGACCTCGCCCGGGGGCAGGACGGCCCTGAGCGTCCGCCCCCTGCCGCCGTCGGCGAACAGCTGGCAGAGCTCCTGCGGCAGCCGGTGATCGTTCATGCCCTACCGTTCCGATCTGGACCCGTCGGGGAGATGGTAGTGCCGAGCACCGACACGCCCCCGGGGGCCGGGATTTTTGTCCCGCGCGATCCCGGGTGGACGTACCTCCGGCGGGGTGGCCTGGACACCAGGACCGGCGGATCGGACCCCGCGGCCGTCAGGACTGGTACGGGGACGGTGCGGGACACCGCGACCGGAACATATCGCCCATTCCATGCCATCCGCTACGCAATCGTGCGTCACGGGCGCCCCGCCCGGCACAATGGATGGCCGTGACAACCTTCGACGCGGTGCTCTGCGATCTCGACGGCGTGCTGCGCCAGTTCGACCACGCCGTCCAGGCCGACATCGAGGCCCGCTACGGCCTGCCGCTCATGCGCACCGCCTTCGACCCCGCCCTGATCGGGCCGCCCACCCTCGGCCTGGCCACCACGCTCGAGTGGGCCGAGTCGGTGGCCGTCGCGCTGGGCGGCGACGAGCGGGCCAGGCAGGCGGTGGCCGAGTTCGTGGCGGTGCCGTTCCGGGTGGACGAGGAGGTCAGGGCGTTGCTGGCCCGGGCGCGGGAGCGCATGCCGGTGGTGCTGGTCACCAACGCCATGGACTCGCTCGAGGAGCACCTCGACCTGCTCGGGCTCACCTACTTCGCCGACGACGTGGTCAGCAGCGCGCGGGTCGGCGTCGCCAAGCCCGACAGGCGCATCTACGAGATCGCCGCGGAGCGGGCCGGAGTCCCGGCCGAGCGCTGCCTGTTCGTCGACGACCGCCTGGAGAACGTCGAGGCGGCCCGCGCCCTCGGCATGACCGGCGTCCACTTCCGCATCGCCGACGACCTCGCCGCCGCGCTGGGCACGCTGCGATAGGCGAGAGGAGTGGTCGACTACAGTCGGGGCGTGAGCGAGCAATCCTTCAGCGCCTGGCTGCGCGAGCGGTGCGAGCCCGAGTGGTCAGCGGTGGTGGGTCACCCGTTCGCCACGGCGATCACGACCGGCGAGGTGGCCGACGACGACATGCGGCGCTACCTGGAGCAGGACTTCCAGTTCGTCGACTCCTTCACCGCCCTGCTCGGAGCGGCCGTGGCCTGCGCCGGCTCGTTCGAGGCGCGGGTGCCGTACGGGCGCTTCCTCGGGCAGGTGGCGACGGCCGAGGAGAAGACCTACTTCCACCGGGCGCTCGCGGCGCTCGGCGGGCGCACGGACGTGGCGCCGGAGCCGGTCACGGAGGACTTCCGGAGGCTCATGGACGAGGTGCGGGCCTCGCAGGACTACCCGCTGATCGTGGCGGTGCTGTGCGTGGCCGAGTGGACCTACCTGGGCTGGGCGTCGCGGGCCGTGGAGCCGCTGCCCGAGAGCTTCGTGCACCGTGAGTGGATCGAGCTGCACGACGGCGTGGAGTTCCGCGGCTGGGTGCGGTTCCTGCGGGGCGAACTCGACCGGCTGGGCGACAACCTGGACGAGCGGCGGAGGCAGGAGGTGCTCGGCGTGTTCGCGCGGGCCGTCGAGCTGGAGCGCGGGTTCTTCGACATGGCCGCGGGCTCGGGGGAGCAGGTCACCGGCCGCCCGCCGCGCTAGCGGCGGGCCTTGTTTCCGGCACGGCCGCGCCAACCGTGCCGGAAACGTCAGCGGTCCGGGCCGTCAGTACCCGCCGTACGGCGACCCGTTTGATGACTTCGTGGGCGAGGAGTGTCCCGTGTGCGACGGGGACGGCGCGGACGACGGCGTGGTCGAGCGCGAGCCGCCCGAGCCCGCCGGCCGGATCAGCCCGAGAAGACCGTGCTGGCCGCCGTCGATGCCGGCCGCGAACCACAGGGCGTCGTCGCCGCCGTTCTCAGCGGTGCCCACTTCGAGGTCCCACAGGCCGGGCAGCGAGATCGGGCGGCCGTCGGAGCCGCGCATCGCGCCCAGGTGGCGGCCCTGGCGGTAGGCGTGGATGGTGCCGTCGCCGAAGTTGCCGACCAGCAGCGACCCGGCGTACGCGCCGCGCGGCGCCGCGGTGATCGCCCACGGGGCGTTGAGGCCGGTGCGCGCGATGCGCCCGGTCAGGCGGCCCGCGCCGTTGAACCGGCTGACGAAGCCCTTGCCGGCGCCCGCCACGGACTTGCCGGTCGCCGGGTCGCGCAGCGCGTACGCCACCCAGATGTTCCCGTTGGCGACGGCCACGTTGAACGGCGAGTAGTTGGAGGGGATCGCCGGGTCCCTGAACTGCCAGCGCCTCAGCCGGATGCGTTCGAAGTCCGAGTTGAAGGCGTGGATGCGGCGGCCCGCGAAGTCGGCGGCCAGCAGATAGTCGCCGTCGTCGGTCTCCGCGAGCGCGAGGCCCTTGTAGTCGGCGCCGCGCGTGAACGCCCCGATGATCGCGTTCTTGGGGTCGGCCTCGGCGTTCCAGCCGGTGATCGCGCCGCTGGGGCTGGAGAAGATGAAGGTGGCGGGCTTGCCCTTGACGGTGAACCCGTCCGTGGGGTTGTGCACCTGCCCGGTCGGGGCGCCACCGGGAATGGCGACCTCGGTCTGCTCCTTCCGGCCCTGGCCGGCGTAGACCGTGGCGGTGCCGGTGCCCGTGCCGGAGACCCACAGGGTCTTGCCCATGGCCAGCCCCCATGGGTTGACCAGCTTGGGATCGGTGACCGGGGCCTTGCCTCTGACATCTGACACGAGGTTGACGACGTCGAACCGCGTCCGGGGGGTGGCCTGTGCGGGAGTGGGGAGAGTGGCGCCCAGAACGACCGCAACAGCGCTGAGTGTGATGATGCGTAGCCGCATCCTTGCCTCCTTGTTAGCGCTTGTGACGCGAGATACGTGGGAGCCCGCGGGCAGGGTTCAGTAGGGTCCGGAAATATCCCCCGAGACGTTTCCCGACGGGTACACGCGGGAGAGGAAGGAATATGGACGTTCTGGGCATTGATATCGGCGGCTCCGGGATCAAAGGCGCTCCCGTCGATATAACGGCGGGAAAGCTGGTCGAGGACCGTGTGCGCATTCCCACCCCGCAACCGGCCAGGCCCGGCCCCGTCGCCGCCGTGGTGAGGCAGGTCGTCGAGCGTTTCTCCTGGTCGGGACCGGTGGGGGTGACGTTTCCCGGAGTGGTGAGGGACGGCGTGGTGATGACCGCCGCGAACGTCCACCACTCGTGGATCGGCGTCGACGCGGCGGAGCTGTTCGACGGGGCGGCGGTGCTGAACGACGCCGACGCGGCGGGCATCGCCGAAATGACGTTCGGCGAGGGCCGGAACCGGCGTGGCACCGTTCTGATGCTGACGTTCGGCACGGGCATCGGCAGCGCCCTGTTCGCCGACGGCGTACTGGTGCCCAACACCGAGTTCGGCCACCTGGAGATCCGCGGCAAGGAGGCCGAGCACCGCGCCTCCGACCGCGTACGCGAGGAGAACGGCCTGAGCTGGGACAAGTGGGCCGGGCGGGTGGAGGAGTACCTGCGCCACGTGGAGATGCTGCTTTCCCCGTCGCTGATCGTCGTCGGCGGCGGCGCCAGCAGGAAGGCCGACAAGTGGCTCCCGTACGTTCACATCGACACGCCGGTGGTGCCGGCGGCCCTGCAGAACGAGGCAGGCATCATCGGCGCCGCCCAGATGGCCTTTCTCGCCGGCCCTGACCGTGGGATCGTCTCTCTCCACGGCCGCTGACCTGCAAGATCGAAAAAGTCGGTCCGCGGGCGCAACCGTTGGGTCCTCTCGGGAGTCAAATGAAGTGACCGTGACCGTCCACGACGACGACTCTGGGGAGAGTGGGCCAGCCGTGGGCGGTCGCGGCCCGGCATGGGGCCGGGGAGGACCGTCGCCGTCGCGACCCGTTATCGGGATGCGGAGGGCCGCCGCCGTCGGGCAGCATGGTCTGTTGGCTCCGCGCGCGCGGCGCTCAAATATCCTGAAAGCAGTATGGGAACCTCTGCGTTGTCCTCTCCACTCACCGAGCTCCAGTCCCGCCTGCCCGAGCTCATGCCGCGTGACCAGCGGCGGCTGCGGCGCAGGCTCGACGGCGTGCGCCGGGTGCGCTCCCGCGAGGCGCGCGACAAGATCGCGGCGGAGATCCTCGCCGACGTGGAGCGGGCCGAGCAACGGCTGCTGCGGCGCCGCGAAGCCGTGCCGCCGGTCAAATATCCGGAGCAGCTGCCGGTCTCCCAGCGCAAGGACGACATCCTGGAGGCCATCCGCGACCACCAGGTCGTGATCATCGCCGGTGAGACCGGGTCCGGCAAGACCACGCAGATCCCCAAGATCTGCCTGGAGCTCGGCCGCGGCGTCCGCGGCCTGATCGGCCACACGCAGCCGCGCCGCATCGCCGCCCGCACGGTCGCCGAGCGCATCGCCGAGGAACTCGGCACCGAGCTGGGCGAGGTCGTCGGCTACAAGGTGCGCTTCACCGACCAGGCGAGCGACCGCACGCTGGTCAAGCTCATGACCGACGGCATCCTGCTCGCCGAGCTGCAGCACGACCGGCTGCTGGAGCAGTACGACACCCTCATCATCGACGAGGCGCACGAGCGCAGCCTCAACATCGACTTCATCCTCGGCTACCTCAAGCAGCTCCTGCCCAGGCGCCCCGACCTCAAGGTCGTCATCACCAGCGCCACCATCGACCCCGAGCGGTTCTCCCGCCACTTCGGCGACGCCCCGATCATCGAGGTCTCCGGCCGCACCTACCCCGTCGAGGTCCGCTACCGGCCGCTCGGCGACGACGACGACCAGACTCAGGGCATCGTCGACGCCTGCCGGGAGCTCACCGCGGAGGGCCCCGGCGACGTGCTCGTCTTCCTCAGCGGCGAGCGCGAGATCCGCGACGCGGCCGACGCGCTGGTCAAGGCCGACTTCCGCAACACCGAGGTGCTGCCGCTCTACGCCCGGCTGAGCGCCGCCGAGCAGCACCGGGTGTTCCAGCGCCACACGGGCCGCCGCATCGTGCTCGCCACCAACGTGGCCGAGACGTCGCTCACGGTGCCAGGCATCAAATACGTCGTCGACCCCGGCTACGCCCGCATCTCGCGCTACAGCCACCGCACCAAGGTGCAGCGCCTGCCCATCGAGGCCGTCTCACAGGCGAGCGCCAACCAGCGCAAGGGCCGCTCGGGCCGCACCTCCGACGGCGTCTGCGTCCGGCTCTACGAGGAGGACGACTTCCTCGGCCGGCCCGAGTTCACCGACCCCGAGATCCTGCGCACCAACCTCGCGTCGGTCATCCTGCAGATGACCTCGATCGGGCTGGGCGACATCGAGGCGTTCCCGTTCGTCGAGCCGCCCGACCGCCGCCAGGTGCGCGACGGCGTCAACCTCCTCCACGAGCTGGGCGCGTTCGACGCGCAGGGCGAGCTCACCCCCATCGGCCGCAAGCTGGCCGGCCTGCCGGTCGACCCGCGCCTGGGCCGCATGGTGCTGGAGTCGGAGAAGAACGGCTGCCTGCGCGAGGTCATGGTGATCGCCGCCGCGCTGTCCATCCAGGACCCGCGCGAGCGCCCCTCCGACAAGCAGCAGCAGGCCGACGAGAAGCACCGCCGCTTCGCCGACCCCGAGTCCGACTTCCTGACCTACGTCAACCTGTGGCACTACTTGCAGGACAAGCAGAAGGAGCTGTCCTCCAGCGCCTTCAGGCGGCTGTGCAAGGCCGAGTTCCTCAACTACCTGCGCGTACGCGAGTGGCAGGACATCTACAGCCAGCTGCGCCAGTCGCTCGGCGTCCAGCCCAACAGCGCGCCCGCCGACGCCCACGGCATCCACGTGTCGCTGCTGGCCGGGCTGCTGTCGCACATCGGCGTCAAGGACGTCGTGGACAAACAGCAGCGCGCCTCCGACGGGCGGCGCCCGATCCAGGAATACCTCGGCGCCCGCAACGCCCGCTTCGCCGTCTTCCCCGGCTCCGCGCTGGCCAGGAAACAGCCGCAGTGGGTGATGTCCGCCGAGCTGGTCGAGACCTCCCGGCTCTGGGCCCGGGTCAACGCCAAGATCGAGCCGGCCTGGGTCGAGCCGCTCGCCCAGCACCTGGTCAAGCGCTCCTACTCCGAGCCCCACTGGGAGAAGGACCAGGGCGCGGTGATCGCGCTGGAGAAGGTCACGCTGTACGGCGTGCCGCTCGTCGTCGGCCGCAAGGTCAACTACGGCCGCATCGACCCCGAGCTGTCGCGTGAGCTGTTCATCAGACACGCCCTCGTCCAGGGCGAGTGGGACAGCCACCACAGGTTCCTGCGCGAGAACCGCAGGCTGCTTGAAGAGGTCGAGGAGCTGGAGAACAGGGCGCGCCGCCGCGACATCATGGTCGACGACGAGGCCCTGTTCGACTTCTACGACCAGCGGGTCCCGGCTGACGTGGTCTCGGCGCGCCACTTCGACTCCTGGTGGAAGAAGGCGCAGGCGGGCGATCCCGGCCTGCTCACGTACTCGCCGGAGATGCTCGTCAACGAGGGCGCCGACGTCAGCGCCCGCGACTACCCCGACACGTGGCGGCAGCTCGGCCAGCGGATGAGGCTCACCTACCAGTTCGAGCCCGGCACCGACGCCGACGGCGTGACCGTCCACGTGCCCCTCCAGGTGCTCAACCAGGTCAGCTCCGACGGGTTCGACTGGCAGATCCCCGGCCTGCGCGAGGAGCTGATCACCGAGCTGATCAGGTCGCTGCCCAAGCAGTTGCGCCGCAACTTCGTTCCCGCGCCCAACTACGCCAGGCAGGTGCTCGAGAACGTCCGCCAGGGCGGCGAGCCGCTGCTGGAGGCCGTCGAGCGCGAGCTGCTGCGGCTGACCGGCGTCCGCGTGCCGCGCGACGCCTGGCAGCTCGACCAGGTTCCCGATCATCTGCGCATCACCTACCGCGTGATCGACGAGCGCAAGCGCACGGTCGCCGAGGACAAGGACCTCGACGGACTCAAGCGCCGCCTGGCCCCGCACCTGCGCCGGACGCTGTCAGCGGCGGCGGACGACCTGGAGCAGTCGGGCCTGCACACGTGGAGCTTCGGCACGCTGCCCAAGGTGTTCGAGCAGGGGCGCATGAAGGGCTATCCGGCCCTGGTCGACGACGGCGACTCGGTCTCCATCAAGATCTTCGAAACCGAGGCCGAGCAGCGCCGCTCCCACTGGCCGGGCACCCGCCGGCTGCTGCTGCTCAACGTCGTCAACCCGGCCAGGTCACTGCTCGGCGGCCTGCCCAACAACGCCAAGCTGGCCCTGTCGCGCAGCCCGCACGGCGGCGCGGTGGCGCTCTTCGGCGACGTGGTGGACGCGGCGGTCGACAAGCTCGTGCGCGACCTGGGCGGCCCGGCCTGGGATCCGGTCTCGTTCGACCGGCTCTACCAGCACGTCAGGGCGGAGCTCCACGACACTGCGGCCGACGTGCTGGGCAAGGTGGAGCAGATCCTGAGCGTATGGCACGCGGCGGGCACCCGCCTGGAGTCGCTGCGGTCCAGCGCCTCGACGGACGACGTCCGTGACCAGCTCGGCAAGCTCGTGTACGCGGGATTCGTCACCGCGACCGGTCACCGCCGCCTGCCGGACGTGCTGCGCTATCTGCGGGCCGCCGAGCGGAGGCTGACCAAGCTGCCGGAGGAGCCGTGGCGCGACGAGGAGTGGATGGACCGGGTGCACAAGGTCGAGGACGACTATCACGACCTGTTGGAGCGCCTGCATCCCACCAGGCGCTCGGATCCGGATGTGGTGGAGATCCGATGGATGATCGAGGAGTTGCGGGTCAGCTTCTTCGCCCAGACGCTCGGCACGCCCACCCCGGTCTCGGAGAAGCGCATCGCCAAGGCGATGGAGAAGCTCAGCCCTTGAAGACCGAGGTGTCGAGCTCGAGGTCGATCGGCTTGGGCAGGAGCAGCGGGGCGCCCAGCGGGGCCGTGTGGACGGTGCGGTAGGCGCCGTCGTCGACGTTGCTGAACACGGTGACCGTGGGCCGCTTGTCGACAGGATCGATCAGCAGGTAGATCGGCACGGAGCCTTGCGCGTAGATGAAGGGCTTGTCTTCGTGGTCGCGCCGGACGCTGCTCGGCGAGACCACCTCGGCCACCAGGATGACGCCCGAGGAGAGCAACTCCAGATTCCCCCAGCGGGGACAGTCGGCCGGAGAGAGGACGTAGTCGGGTGCCGCCGGCTCACGCGAGCCTTCGATGCAGATGCTGACGCCGCCCACCGATCCCCGCCATCCGTGCTGCTGGCGGAGGGGAAGGAGCGCATCGTGCAGGTCTGCGGCGATCCAACTGTGTTCGGGGGTGCCCAGGGGGCTCACTATCAGATCTCCTTGTATCACTTCGGCCCGGAAACCGGGGAGCTCCGGGAGCGCGTCGAACAGATCGCGAGCCGTCTCGGGCAGATGCCCCTCGCCGGTGAACTCCAGCCTGGCACACTCACGCTGCTTTTCGATCATGACCGCGATCATGAGATATCCCTTCGTAATCGAACGGGCACGCTAAGTATCGCATCGACAAGTTGCCGTCGCACCCCTTTTCCGCCGCACCAGGCGAACCTCCGTACAGTTGGGGGCGGACGAGAAGGGGGTCTGATGATCAAGGCAGTGGTGCTCGACGTCGGTGAGACGCTCATCGACGAGACGCGCATCTGGTCACGCTGGGCCGACAGGCTGGGCGTGAGCAGGTTCGTGATGATGGGCGCGCTCGGCGGGATGGCCGCGCTCGACCGTTCGCACCGCGAGGCCTTCGAGCTCGTACGGCCCGGCCTGGACCTCACGGCCGAGCTGGCGGCCTGGGAGCGGGACGAGCCCCACAGCCTGCGCAACCACTTCGATGCCGCCGACCTCTACCCCGACGTCCGCGAGGCGCTCGCCGGGCTGCGCGCGGGCGGATACCAGGTGATCATCGCGGGCAACCAACCGGCCAGGGCCTACGACGCCCTGGTCGCCATGGACCTGCCGGTCGATTCGGTGCACACCTCAGACGGCTGGGGGGTCGCCAAGCCCGCACCCGAGTTCTTCGCCAAGGTGGCCTCGGTGGCGGGCAGGGAGCCCGGCGAGATCCTCTACGTCGGCGACCGGCTCGACAACGACGTGCTGCCGGCCGCCCGGGCGGGCATGCGCACGGCGCTGCTGCGGCGCGGGCCATGGGGCTACCTGCACGCCGAACGGCCGCAGGCGAAGGCGGCCGACGTGGTCGCCGCCGACCTTCACGCCCTGCTGCCCGCCCTGGAACGGATGACCTGACCCGCCCTCCTGTCGTCTGACCCGGCTTCCCGCTGCCGGGCAGGGTCACCTCGTCGGGTCTTCCGGCTCGACGCGGATGGCGCGCTCCTCGGCCGAGAAGTCGCCGCCGTCCTCCCCCCAGTCCTCCCCGACCTCGTCCTTCTCGAGATCCGGGGCCAGACCCTCGTCGGGCTGGGTGATCCGGTGCTCGGGCCGCCGGGCCCGTTCCCCGCGATCGGGCTTCTCCCGCCGGAGCCGCTCGTCCAGCGTGTCCTGGTGCCGCGGATCGTCCTCCTCGATGCGGTGGCTCAGGCCGCGGTCGTCGGTGGCCGCGTCGACCTCGATCTGCTGCTCGTCGGCCAGGCCGTGCCTGTCCGGAGATTGTTCGGTCATACGCGACCCCTTACCCGGCAGCCCGTCCGAAACCTCGGCGCCGGCGTCCGACCGCCGCGCCGACGAGCGAGCGCGGATCCGCGGCACCGGCGAGCATCCCGTCCGGCAGCACGTCGATCAGGCGTGCGTGGCCGAACGCGCTCCCGTATGGCTGCGCGGCCAGGGGGTGGCCGAGCGCTGGATCCGCGCCGGACCCGGCTCGCCCCGAGCACACCATGCCCGTGGGCGCGTACCTGGTGTTGTGCACAATGAGGTCCGCTGGAGTCAGGTGGGGAGCTGAGGCCGGACGCGACCGCCGACGACCGTGGCGAGGCACGACGGGCGGGCGAGCAGGGCGCTGTACGGGTAGCGGCCGCGTGCGTCGAACACCGCGAAGTCGGCGCGGCTGCCCGGGCCCAGGGAGCCGATCCGGCCGGTGCCTCTGCGCATGCCGAGCGCCTGGGCCCCGCCGAGCGTGGCCGCCTCGACGAGCTTGCGGTCCAGCCCACGGGTGCGCAGGCCGACCGCCCGCGCCCGTTCCCGGATGTCGCGCGCCTGCCGCAGCAGGTCGGCGTCCGGGGTGGGGCAGCGGGTGCAGAGGGCGACGTCGTTGCCCTCGTCCAGCAGGGCGAGCAGGTCGTCGGGCCGCGACGGGGACGGGCACACGGCCACCGACGTCCTGCGCAGCCTGAGCAGCTTGCGTTCGCCCGGATCCAGCGGCCTCGCGCAGGTCGCGTGGCAGTGCGGCCCGAGGATGCCGGCCTCGTCGAGCACGGCGGGGGAGTGCAGGCCGAGGTCCACCAGCAGGCGCAGGCCGAACGTCCTGGCCAGCACGGCGACGTCCTCCAGAACCAGCGGGTCGGGCGTCCGGGCTGCGATGCCCACGGCGTGCGGCCGGTCCATCTCGCGGATCGCGGTGATGACCGCGTCGCGCCCCTCGTCCTCCCAGGCGTCCTCCGACCCGCACGCCACCTCCACGTACGACACCCCTGGCAGCGGCGCGTGATCGGCCAGGTCCGCGACGGCGCCGCCGCGCGCGGTCACGCCCGGGGCGGGCGGTCCGCC
>NZ_QNFZ01001004.1 GCF_003313395.1 Nonomuraea lactucae
CGGCCACGCCCCGCCGCACCCTGGCGACGACCCGGGTGCGGACGCCCGCGCGCTCGGGCGAGCCGGGGCCGCGCGCCACCACGAACGCCGCCACCCCGAAGACCAGGGCCACCGGCTCGACCTGGCCGTGGATCGAGGCGACGAGGAGGGCGAGCGGGTTGAGCGCGTACTGCAGGGCCCGCAGCGACGCCCTGGGCCCGCCCGCCAGCTTGGCCACCAGCGGGATCAGCGCTATGTCGGCGACCACCGTGACCAGGCGGCCGGCGTACTCCCACGGGAGGCCGGCCCACAGCAGGATCCCGTAGAAGTAGGGGATCATCGGCAGGAAGTGCCAGCCGCCCTCGCTGGCCAGCACCGGGTCCTGGCCGTTGACGATGGCGTCGCCTGCCGGCTTGAAGCTCTCGACGAAGTCGACGGGCTGCCACGAGTCGTGCGCCGCGGTGAACATGAGAAGGACGCGGACGGCCACGCCCACGAGGACGGCGACGAGGAGGGATGGCCGCCAGTCGCGCCACTGGGCGACGAGGGCGAGCACGACTCCGGCGACGAGGACGAACCCCGTGAGAACTGCGTATTCCATGGCGGCATCTAGCCTGCCGTACTCGTCCGGCTACTGCCACTTGGCCTGTCGTACCGCGTGCGATTCTTATCCCCGACATGGTGGGTCGTAACGCGATAGACCATGACTGTCTGTGCTGAACTCTTTCCATGGGGGGATCGCAGGTCAACCAGGCACTGGTCAGACTCTACTTTGAGGTGAAAGACGGGCTTCGGGACCCGGTCGCGGCCTGGGCGAAACTCACAGGAAACTCTGAGGTGTATCGCCGGGCGCGGGGCGGGCGGCGGGTGCCGCTCGACGACGGCACCGCGGCCGAGCTGACCGCGGCCGCGATCGTGCACACGGTGGCGGAGCACGGCGCCGACCGGGTCGCGGCCCTGTCCACCTCGCCGCTGGCGGCGCTGGTGGGCGAGCTGGGCGGTGCGGTGCTGACCGAGCAGCCGAGCGCTTCCGCGCAGATGCTGGGCCCGGGTTTCCACGCCCCCGAGGGCGACGACTGGACGCGGGCCGCGCACGTGATGCTGTGGGGCGAGAACAACCGGCTCGCGCGCCCGGCGGACACGCCGTGGGTGATCGCCGGACGGTACAAGGGCCAGAAGGTGGTGGCGATCGGGCCGCACCCGACGCGGCTGTCGGACGAGACGCTGGTGGTGCGGCCGGGCACGGACGGGGCGCTGGCGATGGCCATGGGGCACGTGCTGCTCAAGGAGTTCTACCTGGACCGGGCGGTGTTCGCCGGGCACGCCATGGAGCGCACCGACCTGCCGTTGCTGGTGCGGCTGCGCGAGCGCGGCGGCGCGTTCGTCACGGGCGGCGGGCTCGGCCAGTCGGCGGGCGGGCTGAGCGTGTACGGCGGCGACGCGGTCGAGGTGCTGCTGCCGCGCTTCGACGACGGGCCGGGGCTGCTGCGCCGCGGGGTGCCGGTGGTGCGTGACGGCGAGCACCTGGCGACGACGGTGTTCGACCTGCTGCTGGCCGTGTACGGCGTGGCCCGCGACGGGCTGCCGGGCTGCTGGCCCGGCGGCTACGACGACCGGTGCGAGCCGTACACGCCCGCCTGGCAGGAGGCGTTCACCGGGGTCCCGGCGGCGCGCACGATCAAGATCGCGCGGGAGCTGGGGACGACGGCCGGGCGGACCGGCGGGCGCTGCGTGATCGTGCCGGGGCGGCTGGAGACGTCGCACGCCGACACCGCCTACCGGGCCATGCTGGCGCTGCTGGTGCTGGTCGGCTGCGGTCGGGGGTGGGTGCGGCAGGGGCCGGCCGACGGGGTGCCGCTGGTGCCGTACCTGTGCCTGCACGCCTGCGGCGAGGACGGGACGAACGTGGGGAGACTGTGCTGGCCGCTCGCCGACGGGGTGCTGAGCGGGCGCTCGTCACGGTCGATGCTGCTGGAGGCGGTCAGCGACGGGCTGCCGATGGCCCCTTCGCCGCGGGTGCTGGCCATCCCGCGGCCGATCTACCCGCTGCCGCCGGACGTGGAGCTGCTCATCGGGCCGGACGACCGGTGCGACCTGGCCCCGCCGGACGCGCACCTGGTGGCGGACGCGGTGGCCAAGCTGGCGCTGGACAGGGTGGAGCCGGCCCCGGCGGAGGCGGAGGCGCCGTCCGCCGGGGAGCGCATGCGGCTGCTGCTGGACCACCCGTGGATGCACGAGTACGGGGAGGCCCTGCCGACGTACCGGCCGCCGGGGCCGGGCCTGCCCGTGAAGCCGACTCAGTTGATCCTGTTGAGGTAGGCCCGGTGCTCGCGGGAGAACTCCAGGCCGTTGAACCTGTCCCAGTTGATCGACCAGGCCATCAGCCCGCGCAGCCCGGGATAGACCCCGCGCGGCCGGTACGGCCCGCAGTTGGAGCCCTTGGCCAGGCAGTCGAAGGCCTTCTGCACCTCGGCCACCGTGGTGAAGCCGTTGCCCGCGCCGGGTGAGCCGGGCAGGCCGATGGCGACCTGCTCGGGGCGCAGGCCGGGGAAGAAGTTGTTCGCGTTCCCCATGATCGGGAAGCCGGCCACGACCATGTCGGTCATGGCGACGTGGAAGTCGTGGTCTCCCATCGTGTGGTAGCGGCCGTCGAGGCCGGTGATCGGTCCGGAGTTGTAGTCCTGCACGTGGAGCAGCGTCAGGTCATTGCGCAGGGCGTGGATGACCGGCAGGTAGGAGCCGCTCCTGCGGTCGGCCGAGCCGTTCGGGCCCGGGCCGTAGAACTGGTAGCCGAGCTGGACGAAGAACGTCTCGGGCGCCATGGTCAGCACGAACTTCGCGCCGTAGCGGCTCTTGAGCGTCCTGAGCGCCGAGATGAGGTTGACGATGACCGGGGTGGTGGGGCTGGCGAGGTTGGTGTCGCCCGGGTCGAGGTAGAGCGAGTGGCCCTCGAAGTCGATGTCGAGGCCGTCGAGGCCGTAGCGGTCGATGATGGCGGAGACCGACTGAACGAACTTGTCGCGGGCCGCCGTGTTGGTGAGCTGGACCTGGCCGTTCTGCCCGCCGATCGAGATGAGCACCTTCTTGCCCTGGGCCTGCTTGGCCTTGATGGCCGCGA
This sequence comes from Nonomuraea lactucae, assembly GCF_003313395.1. Classification (GTDB taxonomy): domain Bacteria; phylum Actinomycetota; class Actinomycetes; order Streptosporangiales; family Streptosporangiaceae; genus Nonomuraea; species Nonomuraea lactucae. The sequence continues at coordinate 3,098 of NZ_QNFZ01001004.1, forward strand.
TGAAGTCGGCCTCGGGCTCGACGTTCGGGCACTCGGCGGCCGGGCACTGCCTGAACCTGATGTCGCCGGAGGTGACAGAGGTGGGCTCGCCGAAGGCCAGCTGGATGACGTCCCACGCGTCGGGCACGTCGCGCATGCGGATGTAGCCGGACCCGTTGGCGAACGAGGCGTGCAGGTATCCGACCATCACCCGCTTGGGCAGGTCGCCCCCTCCGCCCCCGGCTGTCGTGGTGCCGCTCACCTCGCTGGTGTACGCCGAGCAGTTGCCCGCCGCGTCGCACGCCCTGACCTTGAACCGGTACGTGGTGCTGGCGGCCAGGCCGGTGGCCGTGTGGGAGGTGGAGGTCACGGAGACGGGCGCGCCGTTGTCGCGGGAGATCTCGTAGCGGGCGACGCTGCCGGAGTCGTCCGTGGAGGCGCTCCAGTTGAGGGTGAGGCTGGAGCTGGTGGGCCCGCCGACCGTCAGGTTGGCCGGCACGGTGGGCGGCTGCGTGTCCGGCGTGCCGCCGGGGCCGTCCAGGACGACGTCGTCGGCCAGGTACGGGGGCTGGCCGTACCAGCCGTTGACGTAGACGGTGACGGACCGGGTGTTCGCCGGGGTGGTGAACGACGTCTTCATCTGGCCCCACTGCGAGCCGGGGCCGCCCCAGGTGCTGGCGTCCACGCCGGCGCCGGTCGCGCCAAGGAAGACGTAGCTGCCCTGCGCCCATGCGGAGAGCTGGTAGGTGGTGTTCGGCTGGACGGTGACGGTCTGCTGGCAGCGGGCGTGGTCGGCGCCGGCCGGAGTGGCCTGCAACGCCTTGGTGCCGCCGTGCACCGGAGACGACACGGCTGACGCCGTTCCCGAGCAGGTCCAGCCGCTGAGACCGGACTCGAAGCCGGGGTTGACCAGGATGTTCGCGGCGGAGGCCGGTGCGGTGTGGAGGGCGGTGAGGCCTAAGGCGATCGCGGCGGACGCCGCGAGTCCCCGGAGCTTCATGGGGGGTGTCCTTTCGTGAGAGCGCCCCACCGCACGGGCGTGCGATGGGGCGGCCGGGGAGGGCGGGCCGCCGCCCTCCCCTCGCGGGTCGTCTAGAAGCCCGCGGTGATCCTGGTGAACTCCCAGTTGGACTGGGAGATGCCGCTGCAGTTGGAGACCACGCCGCCACCGGGGCAGGGGCGGTCACGGTTGACGGACCAGTAGGCCAGCCTGGTCAGGCCCCTCGCCTTGGCCCAGTCCCTGATCTGGGTCCAGGTGGCGGGGGTGGTCAGCTCCTGCTGGTCGGACAGGCCGTTCATGCCGGAGATGCCCATCCGGGCGTACGCCTGGGCGTCAGTCCAGCCGAAGGCGCTCTTCAGCGCGTTCTTCAGGCCCTCGGAGGCGTTGACGGTGTCCTGGTAGATGTTGGAGCTGCCGAAGTCGAACGGCATGATCGTGTAGTTGTCGATCGGGACGCCGAGCGCGCGCGACTGGTTGATGAGCCGGATGCCGTGCGCGTTAGGGCCGGTCCGCGTGGTGCCGAAGGTGACGACGACCTTGACGTTCGGGTTGTTCTGCTTGACGATCTTGAGTGCGTTCAGGATGCGGTCCTGGACGACGTAGTTCTCGAACTCGTCGGTGTTCTCGATGTCGAAGTCGACCACCGCCGGGCCGACGGCGTTGATGACCTGCTGCACCGCGCCGGCGAAGGCCTGCGGGGTGGAGCAGTTCGGGCCCAGCTTGTTGCCCTGCCAGCCGCCGAACGAGATCTGCACGCTGCCGCCCGCGCCCTTGATGGCCGAGATCGCCTGCGCGTCAGCGCCGCCGGTCAGCGGGCGCTGGCCGTCCCAGGCCGGGGTGCAGCCGCCGCTCGACAGGATGAACGCCATCGTGAAGGACCTGACGCCGGTCGAGCTCATCACCGAGGCGGGCGAGGGCGGGTCGCCCCAGCCCATGTAGAGGTAGGGCGCGCCGGGCATCTTGCCGCCGCCGCCCGTGCAGCCGCTGGTGGTGCTGGTCACGGCCGCGCTGGCCGCCGACTCGCCGGCCGAGTTGTAGGCCCTGATCGTGTAGGTGTGGGTGGTGCAGGTGCCGAGCGAGCCGATCGTGGCCGAGGTGCCGGTGACCGTGGCCCTGACCGAGGAGCCCTCGTAGACGCGGTAGCCGGTGACCGTGCCGGTCGAGGCGCCCCACGCCAGGGAGATCGAGCTGTTGGTGGTGGCGGTCACTCTGGGCGCGCCCGGGGCGGAGGGCGCACCGGGGTTGCCGCCGCCGTCGACGACCTTCCACAGGGCGGGCACGTTGGACGGCTCCCAGCCCACCTGGGAGGTGTGGGCCTGCCTGCACTCGTAGTCGACGCCGTTGTAGGTGACGCGGGCGCCCACGGCGTAGAAGGTGCCGGGCTGCCACTGCGGGGCGGCGACCGTGACCGCGCTGCGCGCGGCTGCCGGGACGGTGGTGGCCGCCCCGGCGCCGATCATGGTTAGGGCGGCTAGTAGCGCGACGAACACGCGACGCAATTTCATGGCGTTTCCCTGGGGGGTGATCAGTGTTCGGATGGCGTGCCGTACGGCTCGCGCCGGGGGGTGAGAGCGCAAGCCGTACGGCACCGCCCGCGCGCAGGAGACGCGGGCGCTCGGGAGGCGGCATGGGAGGGAGGCGGCGACCGGGACATGGTTCCCCGATTCATGATTACTTTTAGGAAAGTTTCCTAAGAGTTGTCGCGATCGTAGCCTTGACATCGGGTCCTTACAAGACCCAAAGCAACGGGAATGTCACCTGTCGCACGAGCCGCGTAGGGCGGGGACGGTGGTATGGGACGCCCCGCCGTGCGGGATCGCGCACGGCGGGGCGGATCGGGCGGTCGGGATCGAGTTGCGGGTGGGATCAGGGGCGGCGGGTGATGCGGACGTCGTCGATGCCCGCCTCCACCAGGGAGGCGGTGGACGCGTCCGCGGCGTCCACCACGATGCGGACCGTCTGGCCCGCGTGGGCGGTCAGGTCGGCCGTGGCCACGCTCCACGCGCCGTTGCGGTTGGAGGCCGCGCCGGCCTGCTGCAGGACGGTGGTCGTGGTGCTTCCCACCACCCTGACCCGGACGTAGTCCGCGCTGGAGGCGTTGGACCCGTGCGCGAGGTACCACGACAGTGACACGCTCAGCGTGCCACCCGCGGGCAGCGTGATCGGCGGCGACTGGATCGAGGTGACACCGCCGTCGACGTCGTGCTCGCCGGCGGAGGCGCCCGCGAGGCGGCCGGTCACCAGATCGTTGGCGCCGCTGACCGTCGTGCCGAGCTGCTTGGCCCCTGACGAGGTGGTCGCCTCGGGGTCACCGCGCTCCCACCGCCCGCTGGTGGCGGTGTCGGCGCCGCTCGGGTTGGCGGTCCATCCGGTGTCCGACTCGAAGTTGTCGGAGTAGACGGTCTCAGGCGGGTTGCCGGAGCCGCAGTACTGCGGCTCCTTGCCGATGATCCGGTAGACGCAGTCCGAGTACTCGAGGAAGCGCAGCACGGCCTCCCTGTTGCGGGTGGTCTGCGGGACGATCTGCTCGTCCGGCGGGTAGAAGCCCGGGCTGGAGCCCGTCGGATACATCTCGAACGTGTAGCTGAATATCTTGTACGCCCCCCACATCCAGTCGTTGATGGTGCCGTCGGCGATGTAGAGGTCGCTGGACTGCTGGGGCGTGTAGTTGTTGGTCGTGGCCATGTTCTGGCCCAGCGTGGCGTGGGCGTCCCGGTCGTCCTGGGTCAGCCCGGGGGCGGTGTCGTCGAACGTGTAGCCGTACGGCCACAGGATCAGCTCGCTGTAGGTGTGCCAGTCGAGGTGCGCCTTGAGTTGCTGCACGCCGCCGACGACGCGCCCGCGGACCCAGTTGGCCACCGCCTTGACCTCGGGCGCGGACTCGGACGACGGGCCTCGGTAGGTGTCGCTGGAGGGCGAGCCCGAGGAGCCGCCGCAGCAGCCCCACTGGTAGGCCCAGTTGCGGTTCATGTCGGTGCCGACCGCGGACGAGCCGCTGTTGGGCTGCCGGTTCTTCCGCCAGGAGCGGTAGGAGCCGGTGGCGATGTCGTACTCGCCGCCGTCCGGGTTCAGGTCCGGCATGATCCAGATCTCCCTGGAGTTGACCAGGTTGGTGATCCGGGGGTCGCTGCCGTAGTTGTCGGCGAGCAGGTGCATCATGTAGAGCGCCATCTCGACCGTGAGGTGCTCGCGGGCGTGCTGGTGAGCGGTGAAGAGCACCTCGGGCTCGGCCTCGTCCGTCCCGACGTTGTCACTGATCTTGACGCCGACCAGCTGCCTGCCCTCGTACGACGTGCCGTAGACGAACTTGCTGGCGATGCTCGGACGGGCGGCGACCAGCGCGTTGATGTTCGCGTTCATCTCCGCGTAGTTGTGATAGCCGGAGTCCGACGGCGGGAAGTCAGCTGTCCCGACACCGGACGGGGGTAACGGGCGCGGCGCCTCCGTGACCCGGTAGCCGAGCTTCGCGATCGCGGCGACCTCGGCTTCCGTGGCGGTGACCAGGACCGAGTCCTTCGCCACCTCGTCGATCGCGGCGCCGGTCGCCGCCACTGCGCTGCGCTGCTGCGCGTTGACCGGCCCCTGCACGCGATACTGCCGGTTCGGGGGTGGCTCGGCAGCGGCCCCGGCGCCGGTCGCGCCGGTCAGGCAGACCAGTCCCAGGACGGCCATCAGGATGACTAATCGGCGTTTCAACCTGGTCCTCCTAGAGCGCGCGGGTTGGGTTTGACACGCGCCTGAACCGAGAGTTAAGACGTTGCCCGGCGTGGAGCAAGACCCAATTTTTTCCGGGAGTGGCGCCCGCCTGCCGTACCAGGGGCGGCACGGCAGGCGGGAGCGCCGGGAGGGGCTCAGAAGTCGTCAGGCGTCCGGATCCGGTCGCGGACCCACACTCCTGCCGGCTTCAGCCGGGAGGTGCCGGCGAACGGACCGCCCGGGCAGGTGCCGCCGGTGAAGACGGCGCCGGAGCGGGAGTCGTCGGAGTAGTTCCAGTTCACCCAGCTGATCTTCTTCTGGGCCATGAGGTCCAGGTACTGCTGCGACCGGGTGAAGTTGTTCGACCCGTCGCCGGAGGCGGTCTGCGTGCCGAACTCGGTGACGAACATCGGGATGCGGTCGGCGGCCCGGCTCAGGGAGTTGAGGTACTCGCTGCCGTGCGAGGCCGCGTAGAAGTGGAACGTGTACATGATGTTGGTGGCGTTGACCGGATTGTTGATCACCTCGGTCTCGCTGGCCCCGTCGGACACGCCCAGCGACGACCAGGCGCGGGTGCCGACCAGGATGGGCGCGTCGGGGTCGTTCTGACGGATGGTCGGGATGATCTGGTGGGCGTAGTTCCTGATCGTGGACCAGGAGACGCCGTTGGGCTCGTTCGCGATCTCGTAGAGGATGTTGTTCTTGCCGTTGTGCCGCTGGGCGATCTCGGTGAAGAACGTCCTCGCCCGTGACAGGTTGTGGTTGGGGTCACCGGGGGTGAGCATGTGCCAGTCGACGATGGCGTACATGCCGCGCGCGGTCGCCTGCTCGATCAGGTTGTGCACCCGGTCGGTGAACAGGCGGGGGTTCGTCTCGTACCCGCCCTCCTGGATGTACATGGAGATGCGGAGGACGTCGGCCTTCCAGTCGTTGGCCAGGGCGTCCAGGGAGGCCGTGTTGAGGCACTGGTAGTACCACTGCAGGCCGTGCGAGCTCATGCCGCGCAGCTGGATCTCCTTGCCGTTCTTGTTGCACAGCCTGACGCCGCAGACCCGCAACTGGCCGTTGGCCTCGACCGGGGTCCCCGCGCCGGGCGGTCCGCCGGGGTCCGAGACGGTCAGCCTGTCGAGGTTCGGGCCGCCGTTGGCCGTGGTGGCGGTGGCGCGGACGGTGTTGGCCCCGGCGTTCAGCGCCGTGTCCAGCGTGACCTCCCGCCAGGTCGTCCACGCGCCGGTGCCGGGGAAGTCCTTCGTGACCGTGGTGCCGTTGACGGCGATGGTCATCGGACGGTTGGTGGTGGTGCCGTTGGCGTACCGGAAGACCAGCGACGCCGTGCCGGCCGAGGCGGCGTTCACCGTGAACTGGACGTAGGAGCCGGTCACGTTGTTGTAGTTGACGAAGCCGGTGCCGCTGTAGCCGGCGTGGTTGGACTCGACCAGGCCCTGGGAGATCGTCGCGTTCTCCGCCTCGTACGTGGTGGCGGCTGCTCGGGCCTGTGCGGGCCGGGCGCTCTGCCCGGTGCCGGCCGCCAGGGCCGGCGGCGCCTGCAGGCAGGCCACGGCGATCGCCGCGAGGGCGGCGATCCGGGTGAATCGGTGCATGGGGGGTGCTCCTACTCGTTTATTAGGAAACTTAACTAACGAGCAACTGGGAGCGTAGATCGGATGTCCATTCGGAGACAAGACCCAATCTGACTGGAACGGTCAAAACGGCCAGACCGCTGAGCCGAATAGGGGCTTCCGAGACCAGGGTGAGCAGAGGAATATGGTTTGCGCCCGGGGACCGGTCAGGCGTTACCGTGAAGTGGCACAACTTCCTCGGGAGCGACGGGCATGTTCTTCGGCATCACGGACCTCTGGACGTACGTCATCGGCGCCTTCCTCATCATCCTGCTGCCCGGCCCGAACTCCCTGTACGTCCTCAGCCTGGCCGCCCGGCACGGCGTCCGGCAGGGGCATCGGGCGGCGGCGGGCGTCTTCGTGGGCGACACGGTCCTCATGATCCTCTCCGCGGCCGGGGCGGCCTCGCTGCTGCGCTCCAACCCGGCGCTGTTCACGATCGTGAAGTACGCGGGTGCGGGCTACCTGGCGTGGATCGGGTTCCAGATGATCAGGACCGCGTGGCGGGCCTGGCGCGCCTCGGACGCCGAGGGGGTCGGCCCGGCCGGCGTGCCCGTAGCCCATGCCGGCGGCGACGCCGTGGCCGCTGCCGGCTCCGGGCAGGCCGACGTGCCGCGGCCCTTCCGGAAGGCTCTGGTGATCAGCCTCCTCAATCCGAAGGCGATCCTGTTCTTCGTCTCGTTCTTCGTCCAGTTCGTGGACCCGGGGTACGGCACGCCCGCCCTGTCGTTCCTCATCCTGGGGGCGATCATCCAGGTGTTCAGCGTCCTCTACCTGACCGCGCTGATCTTCGGGGGCACGTTCCTGGCGCACCAGTTCCGGGTGCGCCGCCGCCTGAGCGCCGGCCTCACCTCGGGCGTGGGCGCCGTCTTCATGGGCTTCGGAGCCAAGCTCGCCACCACCTCGCTGGGCGGATGAGCGAGACCGTCAGCGAGCCCGGCGGGGGCAGATCTCCTGGAACGGCTCGTCGGGCAGATGGTGACGCCATTCCTGCGGGGTGAGGGAGCGGCCCGCGCGGGCACAGACCTCCTTGAGCGGATCTGACGGCAGCCTGATCTCCCACAGCCGCACCGTCCCGTCCTCTCCGGCGCTGGCCATGCTCCTGCCGTCCGGGCTGAAGGCCACTCCCCAGGCGCCGTCGGTGTGGGCGTGAATCGGGTCCGCGATCTGCTGCCTCGTCGCCACGTCCCACAGCCGTACGGTCCCGTCCTCGGCCCCGGCGCTGGCCAGGGTCCTGCCGTCCGGGCTGAAGGCCACGCCCACCACGAGGCCGGTGTGGCCCTGGAACGGGTCCGCGATCTGCCGCCTGGTGGCCACGTCCCACAACCACACCATCCCGTCGCCACCGGTGGTGGCCAGGGTCCTGCCGTCCGGGCTGAACGCCACGCCGAAGAGGCCGCCGCCGGTGTGGTGGATCGGGTTCGCGATAGGCCGCCGGGTGGCCGGCTCCCACAGCCGCACCGTCGCATCTCCGCCGGTGGTGGCCAGGCTCCTCCCGTCCGGGCTGAACGCCACCCCCCAGAAGGCGCCGCTGGGACGGTGGATCGAGCCTGCGATCAGCCGGCGGGTGGCGATGTCCCAGAACCGGAGAATCCCGTCGCCACCGGCGCTGGCCAGGATCCTGCCGTCCGGGCTGAACGCGGCACCCAAGACGCTGCGGTCGTGGCCGTGAAGCGGGTCGCCGATCGGCCGCCTGGTGGCCACATTCCACAACCGCACGGTCCCGTCGTCGCCCCCACTGGCCAGGGTCCTGCCGTCCGGGCTGAACGCCACGCCCATGACCACGTCTGCGACACCGTGAATCGGTTCCGTGGTGGGCCGCCGGGTGACCACATTCCACAGCCGCACCGTCGCGTCGTCACTGGCGCTGGCCAAGGTGTCGCCGTCCGGGCTGAACGCCACGGTCCGGACGATGCCGCTGTGGCCTCTCAACGGCTCCGCGATCTGCCGCCTCGTCGCCATGTCCCACAGCCGTACGGTCCCGTCGCCGCCGGCGGCGGCCAGCGTCCTGCCGTCCGGGCTGAACGCCACACCCCAGAAGGCGCCGCTGCCGGCCCGCAGCGGATCCGCGATGGGCCGCCCGGTGGCCACCTTCCACAGCCGCACCGTCCCGTCACTGCCCGCGCCTGCCAGCGTCCTGCCGTCCGGGCTGAACGCCACGCCGAAGACTCTCTCGGCGTGGCTGTGAAGCGGGTCGCCGATCGGCCGCCGGGTGGCCACATTCCACAGCCGCACGGTCCCGTCGTCCCCCCCGCTGGCGAGGACCTTGCCGTCCGGGCTGAACGCCACACCCCAGACGCTGTCGGCGTGGCCTTCCAGCGGGCCTGTCACCGGCCTCCGGGTGGCCACGTCCCACAGCCGCACCGTCCCGTCGCTGCTGGCGCTGGCCAGGATCCTGCCATCAGGGCTGAACGCGAGACCCATGACGAGGGCGATATGGCCTTTGAGCGGGCCGCCGATCGGCCGCCGGGTGGCCACGTCCCACAGCCGTACCATCCCGTCGTCCCCCGCACCGGCCAGGGTCCTGCCGTCCGGGCTGAACACCGCACTCCGGACAGGACCGTGGCCGTCCAGGGGGTCCGCGATCTGCCGCCTCGTCGCCACGTCCCACAGCCGCAGGTTCCCGTCGTCCCCCGCGCTGGCGAGGACCTTGCCGTCGGGGCTGAACGCCGCACCCAGGACGCGGTCGGTGTGGCCGTCGAGGACGGCTCGGACGCCGGCGGCCAGTACGGCCATCATGTTGTACCGGGCCTCGGCCCGGGACGCGTCGGTGCCGGCGAAGCGCAGAGCCGTCGCGGCCAGCAGGCCCGACACGATGGGATCGGCATCCCTGAGCCGTTCGCTGGTGACGCTCAGCAGGCGCGAGAGCGTCTCCCTCCGCTGGGCCTCGGCTCTCCCACCCTGCTGACGGGCGATGACGGCGGCGATCGAGGCGATCACGGTGAGCACGACCAGCGTCGCCACGGCGGCACTTGCCAGGCGCCTGCGCCGGGTGGCGGCCCGATCGCAGGCGACGAGGAACTGCCGGGTGGTGCCGGACAATGGTGGATACCGCGACGGGTGAGCCTGCCAGTGGGCACGCGCCTGCCGCAGGCTCGCCAGCCGGCTCCCCTGGTAGAGGAAGGACGGGTCACGCCCGCAGCGATGCCATTCCTCGGCGTCCTGGCGCACCTGCCCGTACAGGATCCGGTGCTCCTGGTCCTCCTTGAGCCAGCCGGACAGCCGGGGCCAGGTCACCAGCAACAGATCGTGCGCCACCTCGACGCTGTCGCCGTCGGCGACCATGAGACGCCGGTCGATGAACGCCCGCAGCACCGCGTCGGCCTGGAGGACGCCGGCGGGGTCGCGGTGCGCGCGCACCTCGTCACGGGTGAGGCGGCGGCGGGCGATGTGCCCGTCCGCGGTGATCACGGTCAGCTGCTGGATGATCTGCTGGGTCGCCTCCTGTTGCGCCGGGGTGAGTCCCGCGTAGGCGGATTCGGCGCTGGTGCGCACCGCGTCCGCGATGCCGCCGGTGGCGTAGTAGCCGTCCAGGGTGAGCCGGTCGTCCTCCTTGTCGCGTCGTTCCCAGGTCAGCAGCATCGCCTGTGACAGCAGCGGCAGCGCCCCCGCCCCGGGCGACAGCCCGATCCCGGCGATGACGTCGTCGCCCCGGCCGCGGGTGGAGGCGGCGAAGGCGCGCAGGTCTCCCAGTACCTGATCGGGCAGGCCCTCTTCCAGGGGCAGGCCGGCGCGTGCGGCCGGGCCGACGATGGCGCGGCGCAGTTCGGTCTCGCTCATCGCCGCCACGGTGAACGGCCCGGCCCGCAACGCGTCCACCAGCGGCGGCAGGGCCGCGCAGCGGTCCCACGCGTCGCCCCGCACCCCGATGACGATCAGCCCGGCCGGCC
>NZ_QNFZ01001006.1 GCF_003313395.1 Nonomuraea lactucae
CGGCCCGCCGCCCGCGCCCGCACCCTGCGCGCCGCCGGTGTCGAGCTCGACCCCCTGCGCCGCACCGCGACCCGTGACGGCCGCCCGCTGGACCTGTCGGTCAAGGAGTTCGCCCTCCTGGAGGCACTCCTCCGTGCCGCGCCGGGCTTCCTCAGCACCGAGGACCTCCTCGAACAGGTCTGGGACGAGCACGCCGACCCGTTCACCAACACGGTCACCGTCACCATCGGCCGCCTGCGCCGCAAGCTCGGCGGCCCCCCGATCATCACCACCACGCCTGGGGTGGGCTACCGCATCACCGGTCCGCCAGGTGCCGTCACGGGATGAGCAGGACCTTGCCCGTCGTCGCCCTGGACTCCAGGGCGGCGTGCGCGGCAGCGGCCTGCTCCAGCGGGAAGGACTGCACGGCCGGGACCAGCCTGCCCTCGGCCGTCTCCGCCAGCGCCCGCGCCTCGAACCGGGGCCGGTCCTCGGGGCGGCCGATCAGGATGAGCAGGGCGTTGGTCGCGGTGATGCCGCGCGCCCGGAGCGTCTCGGGGTCCGGCTGGAAGTCCTGCTTCGAGGCGGCTCCGATGGTGACGTACCGGCCGCCGTCGGCGATCAGCTCGAACGCGGCCCGCGCCTTGTCGCCTCCGACGCCGTCGAGGACGAGCGTGACCGCCCGGCCGCCCAGCTCCTCGGCGACGGCCTTGTGCCAGGACGGTTCGTCGTAGTCCACGGCCAGGTCCGCGCCGAGGTCGCGCACCGCAGCCACCTTGGCCGGGCCGCCCGCGGCTCCGACCACCGTCGCGCCGAGGTCGCGCAGGTACTGCACGGCCAGGCGGCCAATCCCGCCGGCCGCGGAGGTCACCAGGACGACGTCGCCGGCGACCGGCCGGGCCACGTCCAGCAACTGCAGGGTCGTGCTCCCGGTGACGACCATGGCGACGGCCGCCTCGTACCCGAGCCCGCTGGGCACGCGGTGCACGGAGCCCAGGTCGGCCACCGCCAGCTCCGCGTACCCGCCCGGCCTGCCCGCCGACGTCACGACGTCGCGCCCGGCCCAGGAGGGGTCCACCCCCTCGCCCACCAGGTCCACGGTGCCGGCCACCTCGCCGCCGAAGATCGCGGGCAGGTCGGGCAGCGGCGGCATGGCCACTCCCTCCAGGGCCGCCCGCATCATGGTCTCGACCAGGTGCACCCCGGCCGCCCTGACGGCGATCCGCACCTGCCCGGGGCCGGGCATGGGATCGGGGACGGTCTCGTAGCGGAGGTTCTCCGCGGGCCCGAAGGCGTGCAGGACGACGGCTCGCATGCTCGTAACTCCCTGAGGTCGTGGTCTGTGCGACCGTTCGAGCTTGCAACCTCAAGTTCGGTTGATGTCAATCGACGCCGGAGCGTAGGACGCCGATGACGGCGGTGGCCATCAGGTCCTCCGAGTGGGCCGTACGCGGGGCGAGCCCGGCACGGGCCATGATCCGGACGGCCCGTGGCGCCTGGCGTTCGCTGGTCTCGACGAGCAGATGGCCGCCCGGCGCGAGCCAGCGTGACGCGCCGGCGACCACGCGGCGGACGATGTCGAGGCCGTCCGCGCCGCCGTCGAGCGCCACCAGCGGCTCGTGTTCGCGGGCCTCCGGAGGGAGCAGGCCGATCGCCTCGGTGGGCACGTAGGGCGGGCTGGCCACCAGGACGTCCACCTGTCCTCGCAGTGTCGCGGGCAGCGGTTCGTACAGGTCGCCCTCGTACACCCGGCCGCCGGTGGCGGCGAGGTTGCGGCGGGCGCACCTCACGGCGGCGGGGTCGATGTCGACGGCGTGGACCTCGACCTGGTCGAGCGCCGCGGCGAGTGCGACGCCGAGCGCGCCCGACCCGCAGCACAGGTCCACCACGACGGCCCGCCGCCCCGCCGTCTGCCTCGCGAGCGCGGTCGCGTGGGCGACGAGGAACTCGGTGCGGCGGCGAGGCACGAAGACCCCGGGTTCGACGGCGATCCGCAGGCCGCAGAACTCGGCCCAGCCGAGGACGTGCTCCAGCGGAAGTCCCGCGGCCCGCCGCTCCACCATGTCGGCGAGGTCGGCGGGGGTGCGTGCCGCGGACAGCAGCAGCCGCGCCTCGTCCTCGGCGAACACGCAGCCCGCGGTCCTGAGCATGGTCACGATGACGGAACGTGACAGCGACGACGGTGACGGTGATGGTGATGGTGACGATGACATGGAGCGCCTTTCGGGATGCCCTGGGGCGCTCTCTCGATCACCTGTGCCGGGGAACGGCACGACCACGAGGCGAGAACACCCGGCCTGATCTGGCGGTAATGGGTCTCACCTCCTCGGTCGTCCCTTCTGGGGACGGCAACACTACCCGAGCCGGTCGCGGCCACGCAAAGCGGGCCGGACGGTGCCGATCAGTCCAGCAGTGCCGAGGGGTCGCGCTCGGGCGGCCCCGACGGCCACCAGTCGCCGTCATGTTCGGTGAACGGGTACCAGTTGCCGTCCCGCCCGTAGCGGAGCTGCGTCCGGCCCACCGTCCAGCGGTTGCGCCACTCCTCCACCTGGGGTGGGCGCTCGCCCTCCCAGCCGGCTTCCAGCATCGTCCGCGCTCTGGCCAGGTCCTGCCTGGGCGGCGTCCACGCCGACTCCAGGGCGTCCAGCCCGGCCGCGCCGCCGTACCGCCACGCCCGGACGGCGGGCGCCAGGCCCAGATCGAGGCCGTGGTCGGCGGCCAGCCGGACGCGGTCCTGGTATTCGGTCAGTACGGCCTGGCGCCCCGTGGCCAGCAGCTCGCGCGCCCGGGAGGCGGCCGAGGCGGCGAGCACCTCCAGCGCGATCACGTCCACGCCCGGAGCGGGCTCCAGGCGCGGTGGGATGAACGCCACGTCCAGCGGCGGCGGGCCGGGCAGCGGCGGCGCGCCGATGGCGAACGCCTCCGCGGCGGGCATCCCGGCAACCGTTCCAGGCCCTCCGGTAGGCGTTCCAGGCGTTCCAGGCGTTCGGGCGGGCGGGTGGCGCCGCTGCAGCGCCTCGACGAGGTCCCGCTGGTCGCGTCCACGCAGGAGCAGCAGCACGAACGGGTCGCCGTCGAGCAGCCATGACGCCTGGTAGCACAGGGCGGCGGCGTGCCGGCAGGGGTGTCCCCAGTCGGGGCAGGAGCATTCGGGTTCGAGGTCGCCGACGGCGGGCAGCAGCGGCACGCCGGCGTCCTCGGCCGCCCGCACCAGGTCGTGCGGCATGTCCCCGTCGAGCAGGGCGGCGATGTGGCCGGACTTGGCGGCGACCTGGTCCAGGAAGCGGTCCCAGTCGGCGTCGGCGAGCTGCTCCACGCGCACGACGGTGTCGAACTCGCTCTCGGTGACCGCGGCGATCCGGCCGGGGCTGACCGTGATGGGGCCGACCTGCCCGGTCTTGGCGTAGGCGCGGCCACCGCTCAGCAGGTGCCGGTCGAGGGAGGTGTCCTCCATGGCCTTGATCCAGGCGCGGCCCCACCAGGAGGTGGCGAAGCGGGCGCCCGCCCGCTGCCGGGGGAAGGCGGGGAATCCGCGGGCGGCGGTCCGGCCGGTCATCTCAGCTCCACGAGGTCGGCGAGCTCCGCGTCGGTCAGTTCGGTGAAGGCGGCCTCGCCGGAGGCGAGCACGGCCTCGGCCAGTGAGCGTTTGGCGGCGAGCATCTCGGCGATGCGGTCCTCGATCGTGCCCTCCGCGATCAGCCGGTGGACCTGGACGGGCCTGGTCTGCCCGATGCGGTGGGCGCGGTCGGTGGCCTGGTCCTCGACGGCGGGGTTCCACCAGCGGTCGTAGTGGATGACGTGGTCGGCCCTGGTGAGGTTCAGCCCGGTGCCCGCGGCCTTCAGCGACAGCAGGAAGACCGGCACGCGCCCGTCCTGGAACCGCTGGACCATCTCCTCGCGCCGGGCCACCGGCGTGCCGCCGTGCAGCAGCTGCGTGGCGACGCCCCGGCCGGTCAGGTGCCGTTCGAGCAGCCTGGCCATGGCGACGTACTGGGTGAACACCAGCACCGCGCCCTCCTCGGCGACGATGGTGTCGACCAGCTCGTCCAGCAGCTCCAGCTTGCCCGAACGGCCGGCCAGCCGCGGCGCGGCCTCGTGCAGGTAGTGCGCCGGGTGGTTGCAGACCTGCTTGAGCCCGGTCAACAGCTTGACGATCAGGCCGCGCCTGGCCATGCCGCGCGTGCTCTCGATCCGGGTCATGATCTCCCGGACGACGGCCTCGTACAGCGCCGCCTGCTCGGTGGTGAGCGGTACGGGCCGGTCGGTCTCGGTCTTGGGCGGCAGCTCGGGGGCGATGCCCGGGTCGGACTTGCGGCGGCGCAGCAGGAACGGCCCCACCAGCCGGGCGAGCCGCTCGGCCGCCGCGGTGTCGCCCGACTCGACCGGCCTGGCCCAGCGCGACCTGAACCTCCCCACCGGCCCCAGCAGGCCGGGCGTGGTCCAGTCGAGGATGGCCCACAGCTCCGACAGGTTGTTCTCGACCGGGGTGCCCGTCAGCGCGACGCGGGCGGCGGCGGGGATGTCGCGCAGCGCCCTGGCCGTACCGGAGGCGGGGTTCTTGACGTGCTGCGCCTCGTCGGCCACGAGCAGGCCCCACGGGTGCGCCCCGAGCCGGGCCGCGTCGAGCCGCATCGTGCCGTACGTCGTGAGCACGAACCCCTCTCCGGCCGGCTCGCGGGCGGCTCCGTGGTAACGGCGCACGGGGACGCCGGGGGCGAACCTGGTGATCTCCCGCTCCCAGTTGCCCAGCAGCGACGCCGGGCAGACGACGAGCGTCGGGCCGCCCCCGCCCCCGTGCCCGTCCGCGTTCCGGTGCAGGTGGAGGGCGATGAGGGTGATCGTCTTGCCCAGGCCCATGTCGTCGGCCAGGCAGGCGCCGAGCCCGAGCGAGGTCATCCCGGCCAGCCAGCGCAGTCCCCGTAGCTGGTAGTCGCGCAGGGTCGCGGCCAGCCCCCGCGGCGGGGGGATCTCCTCCGGCGCGGCGAGCCGGTCGCGCAGCTCGCGCAGCCAGTCACCCGGCTCCACCGGCACCTGCTCGCCCCCTACCTCGACGGTGCCGGTCAGCGCGGCGCCGAGCGCCGCCAGGCCGGTCATCGGCGTGAGCTCGCGCCGGCGGGCCTTGCGGGCGAGAGCCGGGTCGACGAGCACCCACTGGTCGCGCAGCCGTACGACGGGCCGGTGCGCCTCGGCGAGGCGGTCCATCTCGGCGGCGGTCAGCCGCTCGCCGCCGAGGGCCAGCTCCCAGTTGAAGCTGGTCAGGTGGTGGCCGCCGAGGAAGGACGGCAGGTCGGAGGGTGCGGCGTCACGCGCGCCGACGGCCAGCCGGGCGCTCAGGCCGCGCACCATCGAGCGGGGCCAGTGGACCTCCACCCCGGCGGCGGCCAGCTGTTCGGCGGCTCCGGCCAGCAGGTGCTCGACGTCGCCGTCGGACAGTGTGAGCTCGTCGGGTACGGCGCTGTCGAGCAGCCGTTCCAGCACCGGCCAGGCGCGGGCGGCGCGGCGGACCGCGATGGGGGCCTCGATCCTGGCACGCGGGCCGAACCCTTCAGGCCGTCCCTCCCACAGCTGTGTCGCGTCCACGACGAGTGACGGGTCGGCCAGGCTGTGCACCTGGACGACCGCGCGGAACTCCGAGGCCGCCGGGTCGTCGGCCTCCAGGCGGAGCGACACCCGTACCCCGGAGTCGAGCCCGGCCGAGACCTCGTCGGCCCAGCCGCGCAGGTGGGGCACCTTCACGGGCTTGACCGCCGCGAACGCGTGCGTTCCGGTGGCGCGCACGGCGCCGGGGGAGCGCGGCATCGCGTCGGCCACCGCGTCGAGGAACGCACGCACGTGACTCTCCGCCTCGGGCAGCAGCGCCCCTGCCGCATCAGCGCCGTCATGCGGCGTGCCGTCATGCGGCGTGCCGTCGAGGGGTACGGCGCGCGCCGTGGCGGGCATGGCGCCGGCCAGTTCCTTGACGCGCTGGACGTCGGCGGCGTCGAACGGCCCCGCCCGCCAGGAGTCGAGCCCGCCCGCAGACACGCCGGGAACGAGGCGCCCCCGGGCGACCAGCTGGAGGGCGACCAGCGCCACCGCGCCCCAGAACCGGGCGGCGGGGTGCGCGCCGTCGTCGCGACGGGCTCTGACCAGGGCGGCCACGGCCTCGGGGACGGGGATCCGCCTGGCCGGGACCTCGCAGGCACGGAGCCCTCCGTCGTGCCGCTCGACCACGGTGACCGTGGTGTCGCCGCCGGGGTCGAGGAAGGCCATCCGGCCGGCCCTGGGCGGGTCGCCCGGCTCGAAGACGACCGCCCGCCGCGTCAGATCGGTTGAGGAGCTCACGGCCGTACAGTGTACGGTACGGACGGGTGGTTCTTCGGCCGGATGGTCTCCCTGTTCGGCGGCCTGCCTATCCCTGGCAGGGGCAGGCCGGCCGGTTGGACGGTGTCGCATAATGGCGACATGCAGGAACAAGCCGCGCTGGGCGCGTACCTCCAGTCGCGCCGTGCCCGCCTGAGCCCGGAGGACGTGGGGCTGACCAGGTATGACGACCGCCGGCGCGTCCCGGGCCTGCGGCGTGAGGAGATCGCCCAGCTCGCCGGCGTCAGCGCCTCGTACTACACCCGCCTGGAGCAGGGCCAGTCGCTCAACGCCTCCGCCGAGGTGCTCGACGCGCTCGCCCGCGCGCTCCTCCTGGACCAGTACGAGCGCACCCACCTGCACGATCTGGCCCGCACGACCAAGAAGCGGAAGGCCGCGCAGCGCCCGGCCGCGGAGCGGGTCTCACCCGCGAGCCGCGACCTGCTGCGGGCCATGGGCGACGTGCCGGCCATCATCACCGGCCGCCGCTGCGACGTGCTGGCGTGGAACCGCATGGGACACGCCCTCTTCGCCGGGCACCTCGACTTCACCAGCCCCGACCGCCCCGCCGACCGGCCCAACACGGCCAAGCTCGTCTTCCTCGACCAGCACAACCGCGACCTGTTCGTGGACTGGAAGAGCAAGGCCAGAGCCATGACCGAGCACCTGCGCCTCGTCGCCGGCCGCCATCCCGAGGACAAGGCCCTCGCGGCCCTGATCGGCGAGCTGTCCATGAAGAGCCCGGAGTTCGCCGCCCTGTGGACCGAGCACCGCGTCCACCCCTGCGAGCTGGCCGTTTTCGAGCTGAGGCACCCGCTGGTGGGCACGCTGACCGTCACCCAGCAGACGCTCGGCTGGACCCTCAACCCCGACCACTCCCTCGTGGTCGTCACCACCGAGGCCGGCTCGCCGTCGGAGGCGGCCCTGCTCCTGCTCGCCCACCTCACGGCGAACGGCCGCTGAACCCGGCCGCTGAACCCCGCCGCCACGGCGAGCG
The DNA here is from genome assembly GCF_003313395.1 of Nonomuraea lactucae. Classification (GTDB taxonomy): domain Bacteria; phylum Actinomycetota; class Actinomycetes; order Streptosporangiales; family Streptosporangiaceae; genus Nonomuraea; species Nonomuraea lactucae. The sequence continues at coordinate 7,319 of NZ_QNFZ01001006.1, forward strand.
CCCGCGGGCTAGGGTGAGAGTGTGATCACTCGCAGGGCTCTGGACCGCGCGGAGAGGCGACATGGCGGCCCGGCGAGGGCCGGGGATCCGAGCGCGTACATGGGCGCCGCCACGTGGGTGGGCGCGCCGCCGGAGCGGGTGTTCGGGCTGCTCACCGACTGGCCACGGCACCGCGAGTGGATGGTGCTGACCAGCGCCAGGCTCGCCGGGGAGGGCCGGGTGGAGGCGTTCACCGGTGTCGGGCCGTTCAGCTTCCTCGACACGATGACGATCACCCGCTGGGAGCCGCCCCGGCTGGTGCGGGTGCGCCACACGGGCAGGCTCGTCCGCGGCGAGGGCGTCTTCCGCGTCGAACCGCACCAGGGAGGCAGCCGGGTCATCTGGGCCGAACGGCTGGAGCTGCCGTTCGGCCCGCTCGGCCGGGCACTGTGGCCCCTGGCCCGCCCGATCGCCGGAGCGCTGGCCCGCCACTCGCTGCGGCGGCTGGCCAGGCTCCTGTCCTAGGCGGGACGCCCCGCTCGGCCGTCGATCGACGGCGCCGCGGGAGCGCGACGGGGGTTACCGGTGTTCAGCCGGGGCACCCGCCGCGACGATGACGATGCGCCGGGTCTGGTCGACGATCTCCCGCCGGTTCCGTTCGAACGTGGGGTCCGTGATCTCGGCCGTGTTGTCCGGTCCGAACAGGAGGACGGGCGTGTGCACGTGCCCGGCCGGGATGCGGGCGCGCACCGCGTCGCGCAGCAGCGTCGCGCGGTAGGCGATCTCGTTGGACAGGTAGTCGCCGCCGCCGCCCGCCCTGGCGGTCGAGCCCGGTGTCGGGCCGTCCGTCCGCTCGACCGGCGTGCCGCCACCAGCGGGGATCTCGGTGACCGTGGTCCGGTCCAGGACGGGGAAGGGGCCGACGCCGGCGGCCAGGATCGCCTTGTACGGCAGGGTCGTGGGCACGAACTGCGGCTGCGGCACGATCGTCGGGACGTTCGGTGGTACGGGGATCGTACCCGTCTCGCCGACCCACAGATTGTCGGGGCTGCCGCCGCGCCAGGCGCCGTTCCACCGTTCGAGGTCGAACTGGCCGGGGCGGCCCTGACTCACGGTGACGAGCAGATCGGCCTTGGCGGGCCCAGCGGTCAGATGCGGAAGCAACGTGGTCTCCACCGTCCCGGCCGTGAAGTCCGCCCATCGCACCGGGAACATCGCCGTCTCGATGCGGGCGGGCCCGGCCGCGGTGTTGACGGTCGTGCCGTCGAGCGCCAGGGCGTTCGCGCCGGCCGGGTTGCCGCGCCGGATCTCGAAGTCCAGCTGGAACGGATCGAAGCCGGTGACGACGACGCGCTTGATCCCGGTGCCGCCGGGGAAGCTGATGCTGTCCTGCCCTCTCGACGCGCGTTCGAGCCGGCCGAGCAGCGCGGCGCGATCGGCGTCGCCGAGGGGGAAGCCGGGGGTCCAGGCGCGCAACGCCTTGGTCATGCCCAGCCGTGCCCAGTAGAGCGGCCGGTCGTCGCCGCGGGGCAGGTCGCCGCCGTCCGGGCCGCGGCCCTGGGCGCGATCGACGGCGGCTTTCCACAGGGCCCGGCCGTGGTCGGTGACCAGGCGCTCGGCGTCGGCGAGACGCGTGACACCGCAGAGTGAGCTGCCCAACTGGGTGGCGAAGCGGTCGAAGCCGCTCCTGGCGAGGATCTTCTTCGGCACCTCGGAGGAGAGCCGCTGCTCCTCGACCGTCTTGGGGGCGTCGGCCGCGGAGCAGCCGTCGCCGACCGAGGCCGTACGGGCTGAGTGGGCCGGGTGGGCTGGTTGGGCGAGCGCCGGGGATGCCGGCACGAGTGTCGCCGTCATCGCCATGCCGAGGCAGGCGCCGTACAAGCCGGATAAGCGGGTCCGCGCAGCGGTCATCATTGCGTTTCCTTTCAAGTGACGATCATGTTCTGCCGCCCCCCACCCTAGGCCGCGGCTGCCGCGCTAACGTCGTTCAGGTGAGGGTGATGGTCACCGGTTCCGCCGGATTCATCGGAAGCCATGTGGTGGAGGCGTTCGAGCGGGCCGGACATGACGTCAAAGGGCTCGACACGGCCGGGCACGGCGCGGGACGCCGGGCGGCGGCGGACGTGCGGGACGACGCGGCCCTGGACCGGTTGCTGCCGGGTGTGGAGCTGGTCGTTCACCAGGCGGCCAAGGTGGGGCTCGGCGTCGACCTGGCCGACCTGCCCGGCTACGCCTCGGTCAACGTCTACGGCACGGCGGTGCTCCTCGCGGCGATGGCACGGCACGGCGTGGGGCGGCTCGTGCTGGCCTCCTCGATGGTGGTCTACGGCGAGGGCGCCTACGACTGCGCCGAGCACGGCCGGGTCCGGCCGGGCCCGCGCGCCGCCGAAGACCTCGAACGAGGGCTGTTCGAGCCCCGATGCCCGCACTGCGAGGCGGCGGTCCGCCCGGCCGTCATCGGCGAGGACGCCGGGCCCGACCCGCGCAACGCCTACGCGACGACCAAGCTCGCCCAGGAGCACCTGGCCGCCTGCTGGGCGCGGGAGACCGGGGGCACCGCGGTGGCGCTGCGCTACCACAACGTCTACGGCCCGCGCATGCCCAGGGACACCCCTTACTCCGGGGTGGCGGCGATCTTCCGGTCCGCTCTGGAGGCGGGCCGGGCGCCGAGGGTGTTCGAGGACGGCGGGCAGTTGCGTGACTTCGTGCACGTACGCGACGTCGCCGCCGCCAACCTGGCGGGAGCGCACGCGGGATCGCCCGGACGGCTGGCCGCCTACAACGTGGCCAGCGGCGTCCCGCACACCGTGGGCGAGCTGGCCGCCGCCCTCGCGGCCGAACGCGGCGGGCCCGAGCCGCTCGTGACGGGCGAGTACCGCCTGGGCGATGTGCGGCACATCATCGCCTCACCCGACCGGGCGCGCGCCGAGCTCGGCTTCCGCGCGACCGTCGGCTTCGAGGCCGGGATGAAGGACTTCGCCACCGCGCCACTACGGTGACCCCTGTCAGTGCCCCCGTCAGTGCCGCTGGCAGTGCCGCTTTCAGTGCCGCTGTCAGTGCCGCGTGAGAGCCCCGCCAGGCGGGGCGGGACCCTGGTCACGGTGTCTGTCGTCACGCCGCCAGGCTGAAGATGGTGCCGCCGGAGATGAGACGCGGGACGCCCAGCCCGGTACGGATGGTGGCCGGAGTGCCGCTTCTCGATTCGGTGCTCCCGTTGCCGAGCTGACCGGCGAAATTGGACCCCCATGTCGAGATGGTGTTGTCGCTCACCAGGGCCAGGCTGTGCAGGCCGCCCGCGTCGATCGCCCGCACGCCGGACAGGTTCGGCACGTCCACCGGCGTTTCGCTCTGGCCGCCGATGGATCCGATGCCGAGCTGGCCGGATCCATTGTCCCCCCAGGACTTGACCCGGCCGTTGCCCAGCAGGGCCAGGCTGTGCCCGAGGCCCCCTGAGAGCGCCCGGACACCGACGAGGTTCACCACGTCGACCGGCGTGCCGCTGTTTTCCGTGCCGCCGTTGCCGAGCTGGCCGAAGAAGTTCGCTCCCCAGGCCTTGACGCGGCCGTCCGCCAGCAGTGCCAGGCTGTGGCCGTTGCCCGCGGCGATGGCGACGACCCTGACTCCGCCCAGGCCGACGACGTCGACCGGCTCGTCCTGGACACCGCCGATGCTGCCGATGCCGAGCTGGCCGGCGGAGTTCGAGCCCCAGGCCTTGACCCGGCCGTCCGCCAGCAGTGCCAGGCTGTGCCCGCCCCCGGCGGTGATGGCCACGGCGCCCGACAGACCAGGGATGTCCACCGGGTTGGCGCGCAGCCCACCTGTGTTGCCGATGCCGAGCTGGCCTTCCGTGTTGGCCCCCCATGATCTGACGTGCCCGCTGCCGAGCAGGGCCAGGCTGAACCCGCTGCCCGCGGCGACCCTCACCACCCCGCTCAGGTTCGCGACGGCGCCGGCTGTGGGGTGGTCCACTAGGGTGCCGTCGCCGAGCGCTCCGCTCCCGTTGCTGCCCCAGGCCTCGACCTGGCCGTTGACCAGCAGGGCCAGGCTGTGCCCGCCGCCCGCGGAGATCGCGACGACACCGGCGTGGTTCAGCCCCGCGACGGTCACCGCCGTGTGCCGATCGGTCAACGTGGTGTCGCCGAGCTGCCCGACGTTGTTGCCTCCCCAGGACTTGACCCGGTTGAGGGTGTATCCGGCTGCGGACGCCGGCGACGCCTGCACCCCCAGTGTGAGCAGGAGCGGCAGGAGCGCCCCCAGGGCGGCTGTCCTGACTCTTCGCGGTCTCCATCGGAATGGGCGCATGCATGTCCCCCGTGTGTGCGGACGGATTTCAGCCGCCAGGGGCTCAGCAGAGTAAATCCCCAGGTCACGGCCTCGTCCTCGTTCTATCCCGGTGGCACGGGCTGGCTGGGGAACGACGCGCGTGGACTCCTTGCCTGATCGGTAACGCTTGTCCAAAGGCGACCGCGGCCGGTACGGCCATGGGTACGGGATGCAACCCCCCGCCAGGGGATGGAAGACGGGCCAGGCCAGGCCACCGTCGGCGTGCGGGGCGGCGGAGGCGGGGCCGCGTCAGCCGATCGGGATCAGCTCCGGGCCGATCAGCTCGCCCTGGTGCGGGTGCGGGTTGGACTGGTCGTGGTAGTAGTGCCCGGCGTACCAGACCACGACGTTGGCGCCGTTGATGCTCTCGCCGTTGAGGAACCGGTTGATCGCCGCGCGGTCGCGCGGGCCGGGGTTGCCGTCGTCGAGTTCGGCCGGGTGGTGGCGCAGGAACCACAGGTCGGACACGCCATAGGCGTCGGCGGTGCCGTCGTGCTGACCGGGGTGGATCTGCCAGCCGCGGCCGGAGGACTTGTCGCGTACCTGCCAGTAGCGGCCCGGCGCGCGCCGCCGCGAGGTCTCTCGGACGATCGGCACCGGCTCCGGCGCGATCGGCCCCTGGTCGACCTGTTCGACGACGTCGTTGGCGGCGCCCTCGACGTCGAAGTCGAGCCGCCAGTAGGCGTGGTGGCGGTGCACCATGCAGGTCATCGGGTTGCGGGTGGCGGCGAAGCCGAAGCGTGGCCGGATGACCCCGTTGTCGCCGAGCCGCCAGTCGCTGGCGTAGCGGTACCAGCCGGCCTGCAGCTCGCTGACGATGCGCAACTGCTCGCCGTCGTGGTGGAAGGCGACGCCCTGGAAGTTGCCCGCGTCGCTGCTCGGCCGTTCGAGGATGGTACGCGGCGCGCTGTCGCAGAGCCGCCAGCCCCAGCCGACCGGGTCCGTGCCGGTGGCGGAGAAACGGGTCTCGGCGCTGACGTCGTCGCGGAAGGTGGTGCCCTGCTCGTACTCGACGTTCAGGACGGGCAGGTGCGCCTGGCGCAGCACGATCCGGCCGCGGTAGCGCACGTTGCGCAGTTCCACGCCGCCGCCGACGCCGGGGCTCTGCGGCGCGGAGGCGCGCGGTCGCACGACGATCAGGCTCCACAGCTCGGTGGCGCCGCGCACGACCTTCACCTGCACCTGGTCGGGCCCGCCGCGGTCGGCGAGCGCCTCGACGCCGACCGGGACGCTGTCCTCGCAGTCGTGGTGCATGCGTACGTTGACCCCGGCCGGGGTCCAGTCGACGGCGCCGCGGGCGGCGTCCACGGCGACGACGCGGTGGCGTAACCCGGTCGGGTCGCTCGGGGTGTAGATGCCGAGCGTGGGGCGGCGCACGGTGGTGCCGTCGGGGTTCTCCAGGTCGGCCAGCGGCGGCATCGGCTGATAGACGACGACGTCGTCGCCGGAGGGGAAGTTCGGGTCGGCGCGCAGGACGGAGGCGGCCGCGGTCAGTTCGGCGGCGCTGGGCGGCGGGGTGAACGCGGTGGGCCGGACCTCGGCGCGTTCAGGCCGGTCGAGGGTGCCGCGCAGCTCGACGGCGCGGTTGCCGGCGGGGTCGAAGACGGTGGCGCGGAACGGCGCGTTGTCGCCGGGGTCGTGACCGAGCGCGGCGGCGTGCGGCACGACGAGCC
>NZ_QNFZ01001005.1 GCF_003313395.1 Nonomuraea lactucae
CCCGGCCGCCCGCGCCGAGGCCGGCAAGCGCGTCGGCGCCGCCCGCAAGGCGATCAACGACGCCCTCGCTGCCCGGCAGGCCGAGCTGGAGGCCGAGCGCGACGCCCGCGTGCTCGTCGAGGAGGCCGTCGACGTCACCCTGCCCTGGGACCGGCGCCCGCGCGGCGCCCGCCACCCGCTGACCACCATGCAGGAGCGCATCGCCGACACCTTCGTCGCCATGGGCTACGAGGTGGCCGAGGGCCCCGAGCTCGAGGGCGAGTGGTTCAACTTCGACGCGCTCAACATCGCCACCGACCACCCCGCCCGCTCCGACCACGACACGTTCTTCGTCGGGTCAGGCGAGTCGGGCATGGTGCTGCGCACCCAGACCTCGCCCGTGCAGGTGCGCGCGCTGCTGCAGCGTGGCGTGCCCTGCTACGTCATCTCGCCGGGCAAGGTGTTCCGCACCGACGAGCTCGACGCCACCCACACCCCGGTCTTCCATCAGGTCGAGGGGCTCGCCGTCGACGAGGGCCTGACGATGGCCCACCTCAAGGGCACGCTCGACCGGTTCGCCGAGGTCATGTTCGGCGAGGGCATCTCGACCCGGTTCCGGCCCAACTACTTCCCGTTCACCGAGCCGTCGGCCGAGATGGACCTCAAGTGCTTCGTCTGCCGCGGCGCCTCGGCGGTCCCCGGCAACCCGCCCTGCCGCACCTGCAAGTCCGAGGGCTGGATCGAGTGGGGCGGCTGCGGCATGGTCAACCCGCGCGTGCTCGTCGCCTGCGGGGTCGATCCGGCGAGATACTCGGGGTTCGCGTTCGGCATGGGCATCGAGCGGACGCTGATGTTCCGCCACAACGCCGAGGACATGCGCGACATGGTCGAGGGTGACGTGCGCTTCACGCTCCCGTTCGGAATGGAGATCTGATGAGGGTCCCGCTCTCCTGGCTGCGGGAGTATGTCGATCTCCCGGCGGTCACCGCCCACGAGGTGGCCGACAGGCTCACCGCCGCCGGGCTCAAGCTCGAGTCCATCACCTCCTACGGCCACGACGTCAAGAACGTCGTCGTCGGCGAGGTCCTCGAGATCGAGGAGCTCAGCGGCTTCAAGAAGCCGATCCGGCACTGCAAGGTGGAGGTGGGTGAGGCCACGCCGCGCGAGATCGTCTGTGGCGCCGTCAACTTCTCCGTCGGCGACCGCGTGCCGGTGGTGCTGGCGGGTGGCGTGCTGCCCGGCGGGTTCGAGGTGGGCGCGCGCAAGACCTACGGCCGCACGTCGGAGGGCATGATCTGCTCCGAGAGCGAGCTGGGCCTGACCGACGACCACGGCGGCATCATGGTGCTGCCGCCGGACACGCCGATCGGCGCCGACGTGGTGGAGCTGCTCGGGCTCCGCGACGACGTGATCGAGCTGGAGATCACGCCCGACGTCGGCTACGCCCTGTCGGTCCGGGGCGTCGCCCGGGAGGCGGCCACCGCGTTCGGCGTGCCGTTCCGCGACCCCGCCGACGTCGAGCTGCCCGCCGAGACCGAGGGGGCGTGGCCGGCCTCGATCGCCGACGCCACTGCGTGCGACAGGTTCGTGCTGCGCGAGGTCCACGGCTTCGACCCGGCCGCGCAGAGCCCGCTGTGGATGCGCGTACGGCTGGCGCGGGCCGGCATGCGGCCGGTGTCGCTGGCCGTCGACATCACCAACTACCTCATGCTGGAGCTCGGCCAGCCGCTGCACGCCTTCGACCGCGGCAGGCTCACCGGCGAGATCGTGGTGCGCAGGGCGCTGCCCGGCGAGCGGCTCGAGACGCTCGACCACGTCGTGCGCGACCTCGACCCCGACGACATCCTCATCACCGACCAGTCGGGCCCCATCTCCATGGCGGGCACCATGGGCGGTCTGGAGACGGAGATCTCCGCCGCCTCGACCGACATCGTCATCGAGGCGGCCCACTTCTCGGCCACCGGCATCTCCCGCGAGTCGCGCCGGCACAAGCTGGTCTCCGAGGCGTCCAAGCGGTTCGAGCGCGGCGTCGACCGCGAGCTGCCGCTGGTCGCCTCCTTGCGGGCCGTGCGGCTGCTGGCCGAGCTGGGCGGCGCGACCGTGCGGCCCGGCGTCACCCATGCCCAGATCGACGTGACACCCGGGCGCATCGCCATGCCGGCGAGCCACCCCTCCGACGTCGCCGGCGTCCCGTACGCCAAGGAGACCGTCGTGCGGCGGCTGGAGCAGATCGGCTGCGCGGTGGCCGACGGCGACGACCCGGCCGTGCGCGCGGGCGGGGTCGATCCGACCGGCGTCGTGACCGGCGGCGAGCTGGCCGCCAAGCTGGCCGTCTCCGGAGACGACATGATCACGGTGACGCCGCCGTCGTGGCGCCCCGACCTCACCGACCCCAACGACCTGGCCGAAGAGGTCATCCGGCTGGAGGGTTACGAGCACCTGCCGTCGATCCTGCCCAAGGCCCCCGCCGGGGCCGGGCTGACCGAGGCGCAGCGGCTGCGCAGGCGGGTCGGCAGGGCGCTGGCCGCGGCCGGCTATGTCGAGGTGCTCTCCTACCCGTTCGTCAGCGAGAGCGACTTCGACCACCTCCAGTTGCCCGCCGACGACGCGCGCCGCCGCGCGGCCCGGCTGGCCAACCCGCTGGCCGAGGACGAGCCGCTGATGCGCACCACCCTGCTGCCGGGGCTGCTCAAGACCCTGGTCCGCAACGTGGGGCGCGGCTTCACCGACGTGGCGCTGTTCGAGGCCGGTGCCGTCTACCGGCCTCGCGAGGGGGCGCCGGCCACCGCTCCGGTCCTCGGCGTCGAGCGCAGGCCGTCCGGCGACGAGCTCGCCTCGATCGAGGCCGCACTGCCCGAGCAGCCGCACCGCGTGGCGGTCGTGCTGGCCGGTGAGTTCGACAGGTCCGGCTGGTGGGGCGCGGGCCGCCAGGAATGCTGGGCCGACGCCGTCCAGGCCGCGCGGCTGGTCGCCGCCGAGGCCCGCGTCGAGCTGTCGGTGGTCGCCGACCAGCACGAGCCGTGGCATCCGGGCAGGTGCGCGGCTCTCTACGCCGGTGACAAGCTCATCGGGCACGCCGGCGAGCTGCACCCGCGCGTCGTCGAGGCCTACGGCCTGCCGCCGCGCACCTCCGCGATGGAGCTGGAGCTGTCGTGCCTGGAGTCGGTCATGCCCGGCCCGGTCGACGCGCCCAAGGTGTCGGCCTACCCGGTGGCGACGCAGGACGTGGCGCTGATCGTGCCCGACTTCACGCCGGTGGCCGACGTGGAGGCGGCGCTGCGCGACGGCGCGGGCGAGCTGCTGGAGTCGATCCGGCTGTTCGACGTCTACGCGGGTGAGCAGGTGGGCGAGGGCAACAAGTCGCTCGCCTACACGCTCCGCTTCCGTGCCCCCGACCGCACCCTGACGGTCGAGGAGACGACCGCGGCCCGCGACGCCGCCGTCGCCCTGGCGGCCGACCGGGTCGGCGCGCACCTGCGCGGCGCCTGACACGCGAGAGAAGGGGCCGGTACGCCGTACCGGCCCCTTCCGTTTCGTTCGCGTGTCCTGGAGGCGGGGGAGACACCCTCGGCGTCGAGGATGACCGTGCCAGCGCGGATTCTTGCTCAGGCGGCGGGGACCCGGTCGAGGAACCCGAGCACGCGGGCGATCCTGCCGTCCCCGGCCAGTTCGACCACGTCGAACCCGACCACCACGGGCTCCTCGCCCGCCGGCCCCAGGTGCCAGGTGAAGCGGGCGACGCCGTGATGGGCGTCGTACACCTCGCCTGGGCTGAACACGAGACCGGGGAACATGCCCCGCGCCCCCTCGATCACGGCGGCGATACCGGCGTGCCCGCTCACCTGGGCCAGCGGATCGGTGTAGGTCGCCTCCTCGGTCCACAGCTCGGCCACGGCCTTGGCGCGGGTGGTGGGGTCGGTCTCGTTCCAGACGGCGAGGTAGCGCTCGACCAGCTCAGCAGTCATGACTTTTCAACCTTTCGGATGGGATGGCGGGTTCGTTCCGGTACGGCGGTCAGCGCATCCTGCGCAGGCCCATGACCTGCAGTTCGGCGAAGACCGCGACCACCAGCGCCTGGAGGATCGCCCACACCGCGCCCACCGTGGTGAACTCGACGGCTCCGGTGACCACGGCGACGACGCTACCCACGGCCCACACGGCGTTCAGCCCGATCACCGCCCTGGTCCCGGCGGCGCTGATCGCGGGGCGGCCGGCCAGCAGCCCGACCGCCGAACCGTACACGAGCAGGAAGGCCCCGAGCCCGCGCAGCAGGCCCGTGCCCGGGCCGAGCAGGTCGCCGGCGAGAGGCGCGCCCGCGAGGTAGGCCAGGCCGTTGACGCCGGTCACGGCGGCGTCAACGGCCAGCGCGAGGCGCAGGAACTTGGTCCGGTCGGTGGTGGCGGTCACGGCGGTCATCTCGGCTCCTTCGCTGGTGTTCGACACCGCAAACGGTGTCATCCACCACGTAGGGCGCGCGATTACGCGCCAGGTAATGCCCCCGAAGCCGCGAGAACCCCCGGCCGGGCCTGCCGAGTTGCCCGACCGGGGGAGGAGACCGGACCCTCGGGTTCAGGGCCTGGCGGACTCAGGGGCTGACGGACTCAAGGGACTGACGGGCTCACGGGCACCGCTTCCAGGCGAAATGGTAGGTGGTCATGATGCTGCCGTCCGTCGAGTCCATGGTCACGAAGCTCGTGGTGCGTGTCGGGTCGGAGGTGCCCGCGTTGACGCGCAGTTCGGTGTTGATGTTGAAGTTCCGCTGCTCGCCACAGGGCAGGTAGACCAGCTGAGCGACGTCAGTCTTGTCGGTGAACTGCCAGTTGTCGTCGTACGGGCTTCTGATCGGGTGGGTGACCGACGCGGTCTCGGAATGCCCCTGGAAGTAGTAGTTCGCCTTCTCCTGGCCGGTGGCGCCCCGTTCGAGGTGCGCGAAGCCGCGGTAGTCGGCCTGGGCGACGGCGTAGGTGAAGCCCTGGGGCACGTGGACGAGCAGGTTCAGCTGGCAGTTCTTGCGGAAGTCGGTCGGCCCGGCGCCGACCCCCACCGAAGCGAGGAAGTTGCTGTAGGTGACGGTGAAGGCCGTGTTGTCGGGGGAGACCGACACGGCGGCCGTGCCGGGCCGGCAGCCCGAGCCGTTCACCGTGACGACATCGATGATGATCTTGTCAGGCGGGGGCACGGTGGGCCAGCCGTTCCTCGATGAGGCGCTTGCCGGTAAGGCGGTCATGGCCGCGAACGCCATGATCGCCGTGCCGATGAGCAGCAGTCTGCGCATAGAGATCCCTTCTCATGCCGATGGGTGGTCGCCGATTCACGGACAGCGCTTCCAACGGAATTGACAGACGGTGTACACACTGGCGCACGAGGAGTCCATCGTCATGAAACTCGTCGTCTTCTCCAGGGTCGAGGTTTCGGCGCTTGCCCCGAAAATTCGGTGTTGACGTGAGAGCCGATATCCTCGCCGGAGGGTTTATGGACCGGCGCCACCATTTCGGTGGTGTCGGTGTTTCGCCATTCGCCGTGATACGGGCCGCGCAGCCGGTGGCACCCCCGTTCGAGGTGCGCGAAGCCGCGGCGGCCGGTCTGGGCGACGGCATAGGTGAAGCCTGTGGGGCACGTGGACGAGCAGGCTCACCTGGTAGTTCGTCGGGCGAGAGCAGGCGCTCCGGTGGTGCCGGGACTCAGCCCGAGCGGTTCACCGTGACGACATCAATGGTGGTCTTGTCGGGCGGGGGCGCCTCCCACGGTCAGTGTTCTCGACATGGTTTGTCCTTCCTGTGGCAGAGAACGTCGCCTCTGGCATCCGCATGCTATAACGGCCGTCCACAGTGTCAATGACCAATTTTGACAGCCCTGTCTGGATCGTCGTCAATGGTAAGGGTTTTAATTTCTTCGGCAGAAGACGTCGCCATATGGATATGGCGAAACGCAGTTAAGGGCCGGGCGCGAGCCCGAACGCGACCCCGACCAGCGCGGCGGTGATGAGCGTGACGAGCTGCGCGGCGTCCACCGCCGCGCCCACCCTCGCCGCCGCCCCGACGCCGCGCAGTCCGCAGACCGCGCCGAAGAAGACGACGACGAAGACGGTGCCGGAGGTGTAGGAGCGCTTGCGGAACACGCTCGGCTCGACCAGCGTGGCTGCCCCGCGGCGCTTGCGGCGCAGCTGGTGCAGGCCGAAGGCGGCGAACAGTGGCACCGAGGCGGCGGCCATCACCAGCGACCAGACGGGCCAGCCCAGCTCGCGGCCCCGCACCAGCGGGTGGATCAGCAGCGTCATCGCCGTCCCGGCCAGCAGGCTGCCGCCGGAGTCGAGCCGGGTGGAAGGAGCCGAGGCCGGTACGGCGGGCAGCACCCGGGCGCCGACGGCCAGCGCGAAGGCGCCGAGCGGCAGGTTGATCAGGAAGATCATGCGCCAGCCCGTGCCGAGAACGTCACTGCAGGCTCGCGTAGCCGCCGCCGAGGTCGGCCTGGATGGCCGGGCCGCCGACGCTCACCACGGTCGAGTCGAGCAGGTTCATCAGCGTCGCGGCGAGCACGGCCGCCAGGCCCGGCCAGCGGCGTCCGCAGAGAAAAGGCCGCCGGACCGAAGTCCGGCGGCCTTCACCAGAACGCCGGCGCCCAGGTGCGCACAGGCACCGATGCGCGCGCGGGGCGCCGACGTCGATCAGGAGGTCACGCGCCTGCCTGGCAGGGAGGTCACGTGCCGAGGATCTCCCTGCGCAGATGCGTCTTGAGGATCTTGCCGCCCGGGTTGCGCGGCAGCTCCTCCTCCCTGAACCACACGTGCGCCGGGATCTTGAACTTGGCGATCCGCTCCACGAGGAACTCCCGCAACTCCGCGGCCGTGACAGAGGTCCCCGGGACGAGGCAGACGACCGCCCCCACCTCCTCGCCCAGCTCCTCGTGCGGCACGCCGATCACCGCGGCGTCGTCCACCGCCGGATGCTCGAAGAGAGCGGCCTCGACCTCGGCGCAGTAGACGTTCTCCCCGCCCCTGATCACCATGTCCTTGGCCCGGTCGACGATGTAGACGAAGCCGTCCTCGTCGATCCTGGCCAGGTCGCCCGTGTGCAGCCAGCCGTCCACGAACGTCTGGGCCGTGGCCTCCGGCTGGTTCCAGTAGCCGAGGATGACGTTGGGGCCGCGCAGGCACAGCTCGCCCACCTCGCCGGGCGGCAGCTCGCGGCCCATCGGATCGACCACCCGCGCGTCCACCACGGCGGAGGGCCGGCCGATGCTGTCCGGCCTGGCCGTGTAGTCGGGGCCGCCGTTGCCGATGGCCAGCGCGGTCGTCTCCGTCATGCCGTAGCCGTTGGACGGGGCCCGGTTCGGCAGGTTCTCGGAGATGCGCTCCAGCAGTCTGGGCGGGGCCGGCGCGCCGCCGTAGCCGACCGTGGTCAGCGACGACAGGTCGTGCCTGCCGAAGTCGGGGTGCGACATCAGCTGCCAGGCGTTGGTCGGCACGCCGATCATCGTGGTGATCTTCTCGCGCTCGATCAGCCGCAGCGCCTGCCCGGGGTCCCACTTGTACATGAGCACCAGCCCGCCGCCGGTGAACATCGTCGTGGTCAGCCCGGAGAAGCAGCCCGTCGCGTGGAACAGCGGCACGGTCAGCAGCGTCACCCGCCGCACTCCGGCCGCCTCGGCGACGTCCTTCCCGGCCAGCGCCACGGCCCTGATCAGCCCGTACGCGACCGTCATGGGCGACTGCCCCAGGTTGCGGTGGCTGCCCAGGGCTCCCTTGGGGCGGCCCGTCGTGCCCGAGGTGTAGAAGATGGTGGCCGGGTCCTCGGGGGAGAGCTCCACCTTCGGCAGCGCGACGTCGGCGCGGACCTCGCCCAGCACGTCGTCGAACGCGCGCGCGCCCGCGGGCGGCTCGCCCCTGGTGACGATCATCGGCACGCCGGTGGAGGCCAGCCTCGCGGCCCGCTCGCCGTCGGCGATCAGCACCTTCGCGCCGGAGTCGGCCACGCCGTAGGCCAGCTCCGGCTCGGTCCACCACGCGTTCAGCGGTACGGCGACGGCGCCGGCGGCCAGGGCCGCGGAGAAGGCGACCACCCACTCGGGGTAGTTGCGCATGGCCACGACCACCCGGTCGCCCTTGGTGACGCCGTACTCCTCCACCAGGCGGCCGGCCAGCGTCGCCGCCCGGCGGAAGTGATCCTCGAACGTGATGTGCTCGTCCTCGTAGACGAGGAAGACCTTCTCGCCGTGGAACCGGCTCATCTCCAGCAGCGCCCGGAAGTGACCGGGGGCGTGTTTCCAGGTCCGTACGCCGCTGTCGCCGATCTCCTCGATCTCGAACAGCTGGCCGGGCCCGGTGAGCTGGAGCTCTACCTGGGCATGCGTAAGCGTCATGCGCAGTCTCCCGCAGTGAACGGCTAATCCGGATAAGTCACAGTACCGACCAGTAAGTATGTGCGCCAGAGCATCATTCGGTTGCGTGGTTGTGCAGGCCCGATGCGTCGCCCCTCCAGGGGGCAAGCCTAGTCTGGCTTGCATATTCATCCCTCGCGGTGCATCATCTTCACCAGTAAGGGCATGAGGGGTTATGCATGAACATACAGGGGGCGGGATGAGGGCGGCGGTCGCCGGAGCCAGCGGCTACGCGGGAGGCGAGCTTCTCAGGCTCCTGCTCGGCCACCCCGAGTTCGAGATCGGCACGCTGACCGCGGCCTCCAGCGCCGGCAGCCCGCTCGGCGCCCACCAGCCGCACCTGCCCGCGCTCGCCGAGCGCGTCATCGAGGAGACCACCCCCGAGACGCTCGCCGGGCACGACGTCGTCTTCCTGGCCCTGCCGCACGGCCACTCCGCCGCCGTAGCCGCCCGGCTCGCCGAGCTGGGCGAGGACCCCCTGGTGGTCGACTGCGGCGCCGACCACCGGCTCGCCGACCCCGCCGCCTGGCAGGAGTTCTACGGCGGCGAGCACGCCGGCGCCTGGCCGTACGGGCTGCCCGAGCTGCCCGGCCAGCGCGAGGTGCTCAGGAGCGCCCGCCGCATCGCGGTCCCCGGCTGCTACCCCACCTCGGTCCTGCTCGCGCTGCTGCCCGCGTTCGCCGCCGGCCTGGCCGAGCCCGACGTGGTCGTGGTGGCGGCCAGCGGCACCAGCGGCGCCGGCAAGTCGCTCAAGCCCAACCTCCTCGGCAGCGAGATCATGGGCTCGGTCAGCGCGTACGGCGTGGGCGGGGTCCACCGGCACACACCGGAGATGGAGCAGGGCCTCGCGGGCGTCGCGGGCCGGCCGGTGCGGGTGTCGTTCACCCCGACCCTGGCCCCGATGAGCCGCGGCATCCTCGCCACCTGCACCGCCCCCGCCGCCCCCGGCCTGACCCGGGCCGCACTGCGGGAGGCGTACGAGGGCGCCCTGGCCAAGGAGCCGTTCGTGCGGCTGCTCCCCGAGGGCACCTGGCCGGCCACCGCGATGACCTACGGCGCCAACACCGCCGCCCTGCAGGTGGCGCTCGACGAGCGCGCCGGCCGCCTGATCGCCGTCATCGCCATCGACAACCTCACCAAGGGCACGGCCGGAGGCGCGATCCAGAGCGCCAACCTAGCCCTCGGCCTGCCGGAAGAGCTCGGTCTCCCCACGACAGGAGTCGCCCCATGAGTGTCACCGCCCCCCTCGGCTTCCGGGCCGCGGGCGTCGCCGCCGGCATCAAGTCCTGCGACGCCCGCGACCTGGCCCTCGTCGTCAACGACGGGCCGAGCCGCGCCGCGGCCGGCGTCTTCACCGCCAACCGCGTGAAGGCCGCCCCGGTGCTCTGGTCGCAGCAGGTGCTGCGCGGCGGGCGGGTCCGGGCGGTCGTGCTCAACTCCGGCGGCGCCAACGCCTGCACCGGCCCCGAAGGCTTCCAGGACACCCACGCGACCGCCGAGAAGGTCGCCGAGGCGATCGAGGACTCCGCGGGAGAGGTCGCCGTCTGCTCCACCGGCCTGATCGGCGAACGGCTTCCGATGGACGCCCTGCTGACCGGCGTGGAGCTCGCGGCCGGCCAGCTGTCGCGCGACGGCGGCCTGGCCGCGGCCGACGCCATCCGCACCACCGACACCGTCTCCAAGATCTCCTTCAAGCGGGCCGACGGCTACATGGTCGGCGGCATGGCCAAGGGCGCCGGCATGCTCGCACCGGCCCTGGCCACCATGCTCTGCGTGATCACCACCGACGCCGACGTGACCGCCGAGCAGCTCGGCACCGTGCTGCGCGCGGCCACGGCCAGGACCTTCGACCGGCTCGACACCGACGGCTGCATGTCCACCAACGACACCGTGCTGCTGCTCGCCAGCGGCGCGGCCGGCGTGACCCCCGACCTCGCCGAGTTCGAGCAGAAGGTCACCGAGGTCTGCGCCGATCTGGCCAGGCAGCTGCTGGTCGACGCCGAGGGCGCCAGCAAGGCCATCGCGATCGAGGTGGTCGGCGCGGCCACCGAGGACGACGCGGTCAAGGTCGGACGCGCCGTCGCCCGCTCCAACCTCCTCAAGTGCGCCATCCACGGCGAGGACCCCAACTGGGGCCGCGTGCTCTCCGCCGCCGGCACCACCGACGCGGCGTTCGAGCCCGAACGCCTCAACGTCGCCATCAACGGCATCTGGGTGTGCCGGGGCGGCGCGGTCGGCGACGACCGGTCGAAGGTGGACATGCGCCCCCGCGACGTGACGATCACCATCGACCTGTCGGCAGGCGCGCAGACCGCCACGGTCCACACGACCGACCTCACGGCCGCGTACGTCCACGAGAACTCGGCCTACAGCTCATGAAGGCCAGATCGGGCACCGAGAACGGCGCGCACGCCAAGGCGGGCACGCTCATCGAGGCGCTCCCCTGGCTGACCCGCTTCCACGGCGCGACCGTCGTCATCAAGTACGGCGGCAACGCCATGACCGAGGACGCGCTCAAGGAGGGCTTCGCCGAGGACGTCGTCTTCCTGCGCTACGCCGGCCTGCGCCCGGTCGTGGTGCACGGCGGCGGCCCGCAGATCAGCGAGGCCCTCGACCGGCTGGGCATCGAGTCCACGTTCACCGCCGGGCTGCGGGTCACCACTCCCGAGGCCATGCAGGTCGTCAGGATGGTGCTCGTCGGCCAGGTCAACCGCGACGTGGTCGGCCTGATCAACCGGCACGGCCCGTTCGCGATCGGCATGTCCGGCGAGGACGCCCACCTGTTCACCGCCGCGCGCAAGCACGCGCTGGTCGACGGCGAGCCGGTCGACATCGGCCAGGTCGGCGAGATCGTCAAGGTCGAGCCCGCGGCGGTGCAGGCCCTCATCGACGACGGGCGCATCCCCGTCGTCTCCAGCGTCGCCCGCGGCGACGACGGGCAGATCTACAACGTCAACGCCGACACCGCCGCCGCCGCGCTGGCCGTGGCGCTCCGGGCCCACAAGCTCGTCGTCCTCACCGACGTCGAGGGCCTGTACGCCAACTGGCCCGACGACAGCGAGGTGATCGACCAGCTGGGCGTCACCGAGTTGGAGGCCCTGATGCCCACCCTGTCCAGCGGCATGGTCCCCAAGATGGAGGCCTGCCTCACGGCCGTGCGGGGCGGCGTCCGGCAGGCCCACGTGCTCGACGGCCGGGTGCCCCACGCGCTGCTGCTGGAGATCTTCACCGACGAAGGAATCGGAACCATGGTGATGCCCGATGAGTGAGCAGGCCGCCCCGGCGACGCAGCCGAGCCTGTTCGACAGGTTCGAGCGGGCGTTCATGCCCAACTACGGCGTACCCCCGGTCGCGCTGGCCCGCGGCGAGGGCACCCGCGTCTGGGACGTCGACGGCAGGGAATACCTCGACTTCATCGGCGGCATCGCGGTCACCTCGCTCGGCCACGCCCACCCGGCCCTGGTCGAGGCCGTCTCCAGGCAGGTCGCCACGCTGGCCCACACCAGCAACCTGTTCCTGCACGAGCCCGAGGTGCTGCTCGCCGAGCGGCTCCTCGGCCTGCTCGGCTCGCCCGGCCGCGTCTTCTTCGCCAACTCCGGCACCGAGGCCAACGAGGCCGCGTACAAGCTGGCGCTCAAGTACGGCAGGCGGCACGGCCGCGGCCACTTCGTCGCCGCCGAGAACGGCTTCCACGGCCGCACCATCGGCGCCCTCTCGCTGACCGGCAAGAAGGCTATCCGCGACGAGTTCGGCCCGTTCCCGGTGGACGTCCGCTTCGTCCCCTACGGCGACGCCGGCGCGCTCAAGGAGGCCGTCACCGGCGACTGCATCGCCGTCTTCCTGGAGCCCACCCAGGGCGAGGCCGGCGTGGTCCCGCCGCCCGACGGCTACCTGGTGGCGGCCCGCGAGATCTGCGACGCCACCGGCGCGCTGCTCGTGGCAGACGAGATCCAGTCGGCCATCGGCCGCACCGGCCACTGGTTCGCCCACCAGGCCGACGGCGTCGTCCCCGACATCCTCACCCTGGCCAAGGGCCTGGGCGGCGGCCTGCCGATCGGGGCGTGCGTCGGCTTCGGCGAGGCCGGCACCCTGTTCGCCAAGGGCGACCACGGCTCCACGTTCGGCGGCAACCCGGTCTCCTGCGCCGCCGCGCTGGCCGTGCTCGACAACATCGACCTCGACCACGTCAAGCGGGCCGCGCGCCGGCTCCGCACCGGCCTGGAGGAGATCGGCCACCCGCTGCTGAAAGGCGTGCGCGGGCGCGGCCTGTGGCTCGCCGCCGTGCTGGCAGAGCCGGCCGCCGCCCGCGTCCAGGAGGCAGCCGCCCAGGCGGGCTTCCTGGTCAACGCCCTGCAGCCCGACGCGGTACGGCTCGCGCCGCCGCTGGTGGTGACGGCCGAGGAGATCGACGCGTTGGTGTCGGCGTTCCCGACGATCCTGACGGAGGCGACCCGATGAGACACTTCCTGAGGGACGACGACCTCTCGCCCGACGAGCAGTCCGAGGTGCTCGACCTGGCCGAGGAGATGAAGAAGGACCGCTTCGGCCACCGCCCCTTCGCCGGGCCCAGGACCGTGGCCGTGCTGTTCGACAAGCCGTCGACCAGGACGCGCGTGTCGTTCGCCGTCGGCATCGGCGAGCTGGGCGGGCTGCCGCTGATCATCGACGGCGGCTCCTCCCAGCTGGGCCGCGGCGAGCCGATCGAGGACACCGCCCGCGTGCTGGAGCGCCAGTGCGCCGCCATCGTCTGGCGGACCTCGGGCCAGGAACGCGTCGAGGCGATGGCCTCGGCCTCGCGCGTGCCCGTGGTCAACGCGCTGACCGACGAGTTCCACCCCTGCCAGATCCTGGCCGACCTGCTGACCGTCCGCGAGAGGTTCGGCCGCACCGCCGGGCTGACCCTGGCCTACCTCGGCGACGGCGCCAACAACATGGCCCACTCCTACCTGCTCGGCGGCGCCACCGCGGGCATGCACGTGCGCGTCGGCGCGCCCGCCGGCTACCAGCCCGGCGCCGTCATCCTCGACCGGGCCGCCGCCATCGCGGCGCGGACCGGCGGCTCGGTG
>NZ_QNFZ01001008.1 GCF_003313395.1 Nonomuraea lactucae
CGTGTCCCGGGAGACGTCCCGGGACACGCGACGCCGCGGTGTCGGAGTCCAGGAGCTCGAGTCCCTAAGGAAGTGCTGACTTTGGCAACCACGCCCGGCGACATTCGGCTCCACCGGCTGGACAACCCCGTGCGCAACTACGCATGGGGCTCGCGGACGACCATCGCGGAACTGCAGGGCAGACCTGTGCCCAGTGCCGAGCCCGAAGCGGAGGTCTGGATCGGGGCACACCCGGCGGCGCCGTCCAGGATCGCCACGGGAACGGACATGCTGGCCGCGATCGAGGCGGACCGTGCGGGCCTGCTGGGCCCCGGACACGACCGCCTGCCCTTCCTGCTCAAGATCCTCGCGGTGGCGAAGCCGCTGTCGATTCAGGTGCACCCCGACCCGGAGCAGGCCGCACGCGGGTTCGCTCGTGAGGAGGCGCTCGGCATCCCGCGCGACGCCCCGCGACGCAACTACCGCGACGACTGGCCGAAGCCCGAACTGCTCTACGCCCTCACCTCCTTCGACGCGCTCTGCGGCTTCCGTGAGCCGGGGGACGCCGTCCGCCTGCTGCGGGATCTCGACGGTACGCGGCTGCATCGCGTCGCGGACGTACTCGAGCGGCGTGGCCTTGAGGAAGCATTCGGCCTGCTCAACTCCTGGCCCGACGACGATCGATCCGCCCTGGTCGCCGAGGTGCGCGGGGGCGGTCCCGAAGCGGCGCACCGCACGGCAGCGAAGATCGCGGAGGACTACCCCGACGATCCGGGGTGCGTCACCTCGCTCCTGCTCAACCTGATCACGCTCCGGCCCGGACAGGCCCTGTACGCCCGGCCGCGCACCATCCACGCCTACCTGCGCGGGACCGCTGTCGAGATCATGGCGTCGTCCGACAACGTGCTGCGCGGCGGCCTCACCCCCAAGCACGTGGACAAGGCCGAACTCGCGGCCGTCACCGACTTCACCCCCTCGCGGCCTGAAGTGGTGGAGCCGCTGACGCTGCCCACAGGCGAGGAGCTGTATCCCACTCCCGCGCGACAGTTCCAGCTGACCAGGCTGCGCCCGGGACCCGTCATCAAGGTGCCGAGCCCCGGCCCCGGCGCGATCCTCTGCATCGCGGGCTCCATCCTCGTCACCCGAGGCCGCACCGTCGAACGCCTGAGCCCCGGAGAGGCGCTGTTCGTGCCGTACGACGGCGACGACGAGCTGCTGATCGAAGGCGACGGGTCGGGCTTCCGGGCATCGGTCCCCGCCGCCCCGGTCACCTGATGACCGTGACCGCGCCCTCCTCCGGATACCGGGCGCGCCGCGTGGGCCCCGTTTTGCCCAGCCCGCGACGGCGGGCACTATGGAGGGAACCGCGTCATAAGAGGGGGACGAATGCCGCGAGTGCGGGAGCTTGAGGTCTTCCGGCTGGTCCTGCCCTCCGGCAGGCGCTCGGAGAGCCTCCTCGTGAAGCTCACCGACTACGCGGGCATGACGGGGTGGGGCGAGGCCCTCGCCCCACAGCCCAAGACCTGGTCCAGGCTGGAGGAGTCGCTCGGCGCCCTGCTGGTCGGCCTCGACTGGGAGCACCCCGACGCCGTCCCCGCCACCGACTCGGCCGTCGACATGGCCTGCTGGGACCTGTGGACCCGGATGCGCGGCGTCCCGCTGGCCTACGCGATCGGCGGCACCCGCACCTCGCTGATGGCCACCGTCCGCCTGGAGCCCGACAAGTCGGTGGAGCACCTCGTCACCCGGGTCAACCAGCAGGTCTGCGCGGGCTACGGCCACGTCACGCTCGACGTCCGGCCCGGCTGGGACGTCGAGCCGGTGCGCGCCGTACGGCAGGCGTACCCGGCGCTCACGCTGGCCGTCGACGGCGGCGGCGCCTACGCCGACGGCGGGCAGCTCGTGGCGCTCGACTCCTACGGCATCCAGGTCATCGAGCGTCCCTTCCCGGTCGCCGACGTCCACGCCCACGCCGAGCTCCAGGACCAGGTGGCCGCCTCGGTCGCGGTCGAGGTCCGCTCGGCGGCCGACCTCGACGACTACCTGACGCTGCGGGCGGCCCGGGTGCTGCTGCTGCGCCCCTCCGCCTTCCCCACGCTCACCGAGGCCCGCCGGGCCCACGACCGCGCGGCGGCGGCCGGCTGGGACATCCAGTGCGCGGGCGGCCAGGGAGCGGGCCTGGCCAGGGCGGCCACGGTGGCGGTCGCCAGCCTGCCGGGCTGCACACTGCCCTGCGACGTCACCCAGCCGCCCCGCCAGAACCAGATCGTCACGCCCATCGTGGGGGCGAACGCCGGGGTCGTCGCGGTGCCCCTCACCCAGCCCGGCCTGGGCCACACCATCGACGAGGCCCGGGTCCGCCGCCTGTCCAAGGACCACTTCCGCGCGTGACGCCCGCGTGATCCCCGGCCCTGCCTTGATCGCGACAAGGGAGGCGCGTGGACGGGGTCCTCAGCCCGAGGGCGACAGGGCCGCGTCGAGGAGGAGGGCGCCGGCGCCGAGCAGGGCGGCGTCCCGGCCCGCGCGGGCGGGGGCGATCTCCAGGTCGCGGGTCGCCAGCGGCAGGCACCGCTCGTACACCGCGGCCCGGATCGAGGTGATGAGCGGCTCGGCCGCCGAGAGGCTGCCACCCACGGCCACCACGTCCGGGTTGAAGAAGTTGACCAGCACCGTGAGCACCTCGCCGATGCGGCGGCCCGCGTTGCGCACCATGCTGGTGGCCTCCGGGACCGCGTCGTTGACCAGGCCGACGATGCCGGAGGTGTGGGCGACGGTGATGCCCGCGTCGGCCAGGGCGGAGGTCAGGGCGGCGCCGCTGGCGTAGGCCTCCAGGCAGTCGTGGTGGCCGCAGGCGCAGATCACCGAGGAGTCGGACAGGACGCGCACGTGGCTGATGTCGCCGGCCGCGCCGCGTCCCCGGTGCAGCCGGCCGTTGACGATCACGCCGCAGCCGATGCCGGTGCCGACCTTGAGCACCATGAGGTTCTCGTGGCCGGGCCACGAGCGGGCCTCGCCGGCGGCCATGAGGTTGGCGTCGTTCTCCACGAGCACGGGCAGGTCGTAGCGGGCGCGCAGGTGCTCGGCCACGGGGAACTCGTTCCAGCCGGGCATGCGCGACGGCGTGACCACGCGGAGCGTCGCCGGGTCCACCGGCCCCGGGATGCCGGTGCCGACGCCGCGCAGCGGCACGCCGGGCGGCACGTGCTCGTCGAGGAGCCGCTCGAAGGAGTCGGACAGCAGGTCGAGCGTGGCCTCCGGGCCGTCGGCGATCTCGCAGGGACGTTCCTCGACCACCAGGGGCGCGCCGCTGAGGTCGAGCAGGCCCAGGCGGACGTGGTGCGCGCCGAGGTCGGCCACGGCGAGCACCCCCGCCGCGGACGACAGGGACAGGCGTCTGGGCCTGCGCCCGCCGCGCGAGGTGCCCGAGCCCTCCTCGGCGAGCAGGCCCGCCTCGATCAGCTCCTCCACCCGGAGCGAGACGCTGGACGCGGCCAGCCCCGACAGACGGGCCAGGTCGGCGCGTGACTCGGCCCTACCTGTGGCGACGAGCCGTAACAGGTCCCCCTGCGCACCCTGCACGGGCAGCCGCTGCTTCATGTGAGATGAATACCATCAATCTACTTCGACCAACAACGTATTGACTTAGTACGAATTCTACCACTACGGTCCGCTTTATCTTCGACATCGAAGGAAGTGGATGCTCATGAAGAAGATTATCGCTGTCGTCGCCGTTTCGTTCTTAGGCCTGGCGGCCTGCGGTGAGGCGAGCAGTCCCGCCGTGCCAGGCCCGTCGAAGAGCGGCACGGACGTCATCGGCCAGGCGCCCGTCGCCGCCGCCTCCGACATCCTGCCCGGCTCCACCATGGAGAAGATCAAGCAGCGCGGCGAGCTCATCGTCGGCGGCTCCCTCGACGCCCCGCTCCTCTCCCAGCAGAACCCCGCCACCGGCGAGGTCGAGGGCTTCGACGCGGCGCTGGGCAAGGCGCTGGCGAAGTACATCATCGGCCGGCCCAAGGTGAAGATCGTCAACTCGGCGTCGGAGACCCGGGAGGCACTGCTCAGCAACGGCACCGTGGACGTCGTCTTCCAGACGTACACGATCACCGAGGAGCGGGCCAGGCAGGTGGCGTTCGCCGGGCCGTACTACACCTCCGGCCTGACGATCGCGGTGAAGAAGGGCACCTCCGGCATCGCCAAGCCGGAGGACCTGAACGGCAAGAAGGTGATCGCGGGCGCCAACACCCCGGCCATCCCCGCGATCAAGAAGCTGGCACCGCAGGCCGAGATCATCACCTTCGGCAGCGACCCCGAGTGCCTCCAGGCCCTCACCCAGGACCGCGGCGTCGCCTACGTCCAGGACGAGACACTGCTGATCGCCGCCGCCAAGAAGGACCCGTCCATCTCGATCGTCACCAAGCCCTTCACCGTCGACCCGTACGGGATCGGCCTGAAGCATGGGGACGACCAGTTCAAGACGTTCGTCAACGCCTGGCTCGGCAAGATCCAGGCGGCCGGCGTCTGGCAGCGGATCTGGAAGGACTCCATCGGCACCGTCGTGACGGGCGACGCACCCCAGCCGCCCAGGATCGGCTCCGTACCGGGGTCCTGATGTCCGTACTCCTCGATCACCTGCCCGAACTGTGGCAGGGACTGATCGTGACGATCCAGCTCACCGCCGCGTCGTTCCTCGGCGCGGCGGTGCTGGGCGTGCTCGTCACCGCCCTGCGGGTCAGCCCCGTCCGGGTGCTGCGCGCCATCGGCACCGCGTACGTCGAGACGTTCCAGAACCTGCCGCTGCTGGTGCTGCTCGTGCTGGCGTTCTTCGGCCTGCCGACGATCGGGCTCAAGGCCGAGCCACTGGTGACGGCCGTCGCGGTCATCTCGGTGTACGAGGCGGCGTACATCGGGGAGGCCCTGCGCTCCGGGGTGAACTCGGTGTCGAAGGGGCAGGGCGAGGCGGCCCGCGCGATCGGGCTGACGTTCACCCAGTCGCTGCGGCACGTCATCCTGCCCCAGGCGCTGCGCACGGTCGTGCAGCCGCTCGGCAACATCGCCATCGCCCTCACCATGAACACCGCCCTGGCGGGCGCCGTCAGCATCGTCGACCTGACCGCGGCCGCGCAGCGGGTGAACCTGGTCGAGGCGCAGCCCATCCCGATCTTCGTGGGGGCCGGGGTGGCCTACGCGCTCATCGCCGCCTGCGTCGGCTTCGTGACCGGGCGGCTGGAGAGATGGCTGGTGATCCTGCGATGAGCGGCGTGACCAGCACCGTCCTGTTCGACGAGCCGGGACCACGGGCGAGGCGCCGCATCCGCGTCGCGACCGTCCTCGGCGTGCTCGCCGTCATCGCGCTCGCCGTGCTCGCCGTGCGGCAGTTCGCCGCCAACGGCCAGCTCGACCAGGCGAGGTGGCAGCCGTACGGCACCTGGCCCATGTGGCGATATCTCCTGACAGGGCTGTGGTCCACGGCGCTGGCCGCCGTCGTCTCCGCGGCGCTCTCCATGGCCCTGGGGCTCGTGCTGGCGCTGGGACGGCTGTCGCCGCGGCGCTGGGTGCGCGGCCCCGCCGCCTCCTACGTCGAGGTGGTCCGGACCGTCCCGGCGCTGCTGCTGGTCTACGTGGTGCTGTTCGCCCTGCCGCGCTACGGGCTGGACCTGCCGCTGTTCTGGAAGCTCGTCGTGCCGCTCACGCTGTCCAACGCGGCGGCCTTCGCCGAGATCTTCCGCGCCGGCGTCCTGTCCGTCGAACGCGGCCAGACCGAGGCCGGCCTCGCCATCGGCCTCACGCGCTGGCGCACCATGCGCCTCATCGTGCTGCCGCAGGCGGCCCGCCGGGTGCTGCCCTCGATCGTCAGCCAGTCGGTCGGGCTGCTCAAGGACACCTCGCTCGGCTACGTCGTCAGCTACGGCGAGCTGCTCTACAGCGGCAGGGTCCTGGCCAACTACAACGGGCTGCTCATCCAGACGTACATCGTCGTCGCGCTGGTCTACCTCGCGGTCAACCTGTCACTGTCCAAGCTGGCCCGCACGCTGGAGGCCCGCCAGCGCCGGAGCTCGGCCGGCCTCGCCTCACCGGGAAGGAGCTCCGCACGTGCCTGAGCACGCCGTACTCGCCGAGGTCGTGCGCTCGGGGTTCACCGAGAGCGTCCACTACGGCGGCGCCGTCGGCCTGGACCCGTCGGGCCGGGCCGAGGTGGCGCTCGGCCCGGTGGACGCGCCGGTGCTGCCCCGCTCGTCCGGCAAGCCGTTCCAGGCGCTCGCCTGCCTCACCGCGGGCGCCGCGCTGCCCGGGCCGCGCCTGGCCATCGCCGCCGGCAGCCACACCGGCGAGGACTTCCACGTACGGCTGACGGCCGAGCTGCTCGCCGACTACGGGCTCGGCTTCGAGGCGCTGGCCTGCCCGCCTTCGTGGCCCGAGGACCAGGCGACGGCGCGCGAGCTGATCAGGCAGGGCCTGGGCCCGTCCCGCGAGCGCATGAACTGCTCGGGCAAGCACGCCGCCATGCTGGCCGCCTGCGTGGCCAACGGCTGGGACGTGCCCTCCTACCTGTCGCCGGGACATCCCCTCCAGCGGCGGGTGCGCTCGATCACCGAGGAACTCGCCGCCGAGAAAGCGGTCCACGTGGCCGTGGACGGCTGCGGCACGCCGCTGTTCGGGCTGTCGCTCACCGGCCTCGCGCGGGCCGCGCAGGCGCTCGTGCTCGCACCGCCCGGCAGCGGGCCCCGCCAGGTCGCCGACGCCATGCGCGAGCACCCCGAGTACGTCGGCGGCACCGGCCACCAGAACACCGAACTCATGCGGGCGCTGCCCGGCGCGGTGGCGAAGGGCGGCGCGGAGGGCGTGCTGGTCGTCGTGCTGGACGCGGGGCACTCGGCCGCCGTCAAGGTGATCGACGGCAGCCCGCGCGCCACCACGATGATCGCCCTGGCCGTGCTGCGGCTCATGGGCTGCGACGTGTCGCCGGCCGAGGCGTTCGAGACGGTGGAGGTGCTGGGCGGCGGGGTGCCGGTGGGACGGATCGTCACACCGCTCCGCAACCCGCGGTGAGGTCCGTCGCCGTGCCCGGGGACGAGCCCGGCCGGGGCGTCTTCTTCGTCACCGGCTTGCGGGAGCCGGCCGGGGAGGAGGAGGGCGCGCCGGTCGTTGACAGCGTCGGTGACGCCGTCGGCGAAACGGGCGCGCCGGCGGAGGGCGAGGCGCTCGCCGCGAGCGGGCGGGAGACGCTGGAGTCGCGCAGCGCCTTCCTGGTGATCTCGCGGATCTTCTCCCAGTCGGGGTAGCCGGTGTTGATCAGCGGCGGCACGAACTGGACGCTCGTCACCTTGGCGTTCTTGACCCGCAGCGCGAGCGGCACCAGGTGCTTGAGCATCGGCCGCGGGATGTCGGTCCTGATCAGCTCCTTGGTGGCCAGCGCGATCTGGTTGAACCGGGTCAGCACCGTGGCCGGGTCCGCCTGCTTCAGCAGCGCGCCGATGACGCAGCGCTGGCGGCGCATCCTGGTGAAGTCGTCGCTGAAGGTGCGCGAGCGCGCGTACCACATCGCGTCGGCGCCCTTCAGCTTGCGCGTGCCCGCCTTGACCAGGCCCTCGTTGTACCTGCCGAACACCACGTCCTGCTCGACGTGCAGCCGCACCCCGCCGATCGCGTCGATCAGCCGGGCGAACCCCCACATGTTGACCAGGGCGTACCAGTCGACCTTCAGGCCGAGGGTGTAGCCGATCGTGTCCATCAGCACCTTGGGGCCCTGGCGCTGCTTCCCGCCGAAGATCTCCGGGTGCGCGTCGGCGTACTCCCAGACGCTGTTCAGCAGGTCGCTGCGGCCGCCGCCGGGGTCGGGGGGCAGCCGGAACCCGCCCGGGAAGCGCGCGGCCATCGGCGTGCCGGGACGGAACCGGACGTTCTCCAGGTTGCGGGGCAGGCTGATCAGCACCGTGTTGCCGGTCCTGAGGTCGACGCTGGCCACGTTCATGCTGTCGGTGCGCACGCCCGTCCGGTGGTCGTCGGCGTCGCCGCCGATCAGCAGGATGTTGACCCGCTGCCGCCCGGCCCACGGGTCCTCCGGCCGCACGCTCTCCCCGGCGCTCGGGGTGCCGGTCGCGGGGTCGTCGAAGATGCTGTTGAGCATCTGCCGGGAGGCCCACACGTACTGCGCGGTCAGCCCGAACGGCAGCACCACCGCCACGGCGATCAGCCCGGCCAGCGTGCCCGTCAGGATCTGCCCGCTCTGCGCGAGCCCGCCGGGCCGCAGCACGACGAACGAGTGGACGACCAGCACGAACCAGGCCACCCCGAGTGCGGCGGAGCCGACGGTGATCGCCGTGAGCCAGGAGTTCTCGGTCAGCGTGCCGAGCAGGTTGTCCGTCGTCAGCGCCACCCCGAGCAGCGCGATGATCCCGGCCAGGTAGCAGCCGAGCAGGGCCAGCCCCGTCCTGCGCCAGCCCATGCGCAGGTGCGCCGCCCCGGGGACCAGCGCCGAGAGCGCCAGCCAGCCGAGGACCGCCCAGGCGCCCACCGGTTTCGTTGCCTGCGTCACGCCATCCCCGTTCCCCGCTGGCCACACCGTAGGCCGAATCGAGGCGGCAGCCTACGCACCCAATGCGAAATATGTCGTTATGTGTGAGTGAACATCTGGCGGCACCCTCGGATCCCCTGACGGCGAGCGCCGCGACGTCGTCACATTGAACCGCCCCCGGCCGCCCCGCGCGCGCACCTTTGCCATGCACGGAATGTTGATCGTAAAGGGTCCGCGGGGCAGGGTGCCCTTATCGTGTCTAACATGTACGAGATCACCGTTCTGCCCATGCCGCCCGACTTCGAGGGCGAGGTCGTCGCGACGCTCGTCTCCAGGCGGGCCGGGTCCCGCAGGGCGGTCCTCTACCTGCACGGCTTCACCGACTACTTCTTCCAGGACCACCTGGCCGAGCACTACCTCGGCCGCGGCGTCGACTTCTACGCGCTCGACCTGCGCAAGTACGGCAGGTCGCTGCTGCCCCACCAGACCAGGGGCCTGATCAGGAGCGTCACCGACTACTTCCCCGAGATCGACGAGGCCGTCCGCCTGATCAGGCAGGATCACGACGAGGTCACCGTCAACGCCCACTCCACCGGCGGCCTGATAGCCGCGCTGTGGGCGGACCGGGTCCGCGGACGCGGCCTGGTGCAGGGAATGGTGCTCAACAGCCCGTTCTTCGACCTCAACGTGCCCACCCCGCTCCGCCTGGCCGCCGACCTGCTCAGGACGCCGCTCTCCTACAGCCGCCGGCCGCTGCCGCTCGGCATCAGCACGGTCTACGGCCAGACCCTGCACCGCTCCCACCAGGGCGAGTGGGACTACGACCTGGAGCTCAAACCCCTGGGCGGCTTCTCCGTGCACGCCATGTGGCTCGCCGCCATCCGCCGGGCGCAGCGGCGGCTGCACGCCGGGCTCGCGGTCGACGTGCCCGTGCTCGTGCTCGCCTCCACCAAGGGCCTGCGGGTGCGCGACTTCGTCCCCGAGGCGCAGTCGGCCGACATCGTGCTCGACCCGCGCCACATCGCCCGCTGGTCCACCGCGCTCGGGCCGCACGTCACCTGCGTACGGGTGCCCGACGGCCTGCACGACCTGGTGCTGTCGGCCGAACCCGTGCGCAAGCAGGTCTTCGCCGAGATCGACCGCTGGACGACCGCCTACGTCGGGAGTCACCAGGGGAATGAGAACAGCCCGTAGTACGCCGCCGCCACCAGCAGCAGCCCCGTGCCGCCCAGCACGCCGGCGATCGCCACGTGCTGCCACCGGCTCGGCCGCATGCCCTCCCGCAGCCCCGCGACGACCGCCGCCACCGCCGTGACCTCCTGCACGAGCATCAGCACGGCCAGCACGCGCACGATCAGCCAACCGGTCAGCACGGCGGGCCAGGCCCCGGCCTGGTTCACCGAGAACAGCACCAGCACCGTGATGAACGCCACCACCGACAGCAGCAGCCCGAGCCCGGTCCACACCATCCTGCTCAGCCTGCGCTTGATCGGCTGCCACAGCCTCGCGTTCGTCTCCGCGGGCACCTGGTAGCGGCCACGCAGCCGTACGAGCATGACGGCGACCGGGCCGGCCACGTAGCCGACGGCGGCCAGGCAGATCGTCAGCCCCAGCATCGTGCCGCCCGCGTACCACGGCGCCGCGGGCACGTCGCTCGCCTCGAAACGCTGGACCGGGGTCGCGCCCGCCAGGTGCACGCTCGGGACCGCCGTGCCGGGCAGCCCCTCGATCCAGTTGGTCAGCGTCTCCAGATAGCCCCGGGTGAACGGGCCGCCGTTCACCCGCATCGCGTGGTCGCCCCCGGCCAGGAAGCGGATCGTGTAGCGGTCGTTGCCGCCCTCCGCCAGCGCCGTGGTCAGCGCCCTGGTCGACTCCACGAACGGTATCGACGGGTCGGTCGTCCCGTACAGGGCCAGCACCGGCTGCCTGACCTGGCGCATGGCCGGCATCGCGTCATGTCGCAGGAAGTCGAAGCCGACCGCTCCCATGGCCCGCGTCAGCAGGTCCCGCACGCCGATCGGGGCGCGCAGGCGCAGCAGCTGCTCGTTCAGCGCCCACGCCACCTGCCTGAGCGGCGAGACGTTCGGCGACGACACGAGGACCACGAACCCCACCGCGGAGCTCCTGGCCGCCGCGATCGGCACCACCCAGCCGCCCTCGCTCACGCCCCACAGCCCGATCCGGGCGGGGTCCACGTCGGGGCGCGCGGCCAGGTAGGAGACCATGCGCAGCGTGTCGTCGGCCAGCAGCCCGAAGTCGCGGTCGCGGAAGTTGTAGCCGATCGTCCGCTTGTCGTAGGCGAGCGTCACCACGCCGGCCTTCGCCAGGAACTCGGCCTGCTCCGTGAACTCCTCCCGCGACCCGTTGCCCGAACCCGACACGAACACCATCGCCGGATGGCGCCCCGGCCTGAGCGGCGCGCGGACCGTGCCCTCCAGGGCCTGCCCCTGGGCCGGGACGGAGATCTCCCGCCGGCTGATAGGGTCGATCGCGATCACGGGGCGCAGCTCGCCGGCCGGCTGCGCGGCGAGCGTGACGAACTCCTCGTCGGCCCGCAACGGCGGAGGGTCGAACCCCGGTGGCAGAACGTAGCCGACGGAGGCCAGAGCCACCAGCACCAGGCCGGCGGCGACGCTCAAGGTGCCACGGCCCCTGCGCATTGGCCTCCCCATGTGCGTTGGTTTGCCCCTCGATCATCCAGCCTACTCCCGGGCGGTGTTCCAGAGGGGACCGCATTTGTCGGCGGGAACTGTTAGCTTCCTGCGACATGCGGATCCTGCACACCTCCGACTGGCACCTCGGGCGCTCGTTCCACCGCGAGAGCCTGATCGAGGGGCAGGCGGCGTTCATCGACCACCTGGTCGAGACGGTGCGGGCCGAGCGGGTCGACGTCGTCGCGGTGTCGGGTGACGTCTACGACCGGGCGCTGCCCCCCGTGGACGCGGTGGCCCTGTGCAACGAGGCGCTGCGCCGCCTGGTCTCCGCTGGCGCCCGCGCCGTGCTGATCAGCGGCAACCACGACTCCGCGCGGCGCCTGGGCTTCGGGGCCGACCTGTTCGACGCGGCGGGGGTGCACCTGCGCACCGACCCGTCACGCGCCTGGGATCCGGTGACCGTCGACGGCGTGGCGTTCTACGGCATCCCCTACCTGGAGCCCGAGCTGGTCCGCGCCCCTTGGGAGCTGTCCGAGCGGAGCCACACCGCCGCGCTCACCCACGCTATGGCGCGCGTCCGCGCCGACGCCGCGCGCCACCGCGCCTCCGTCGTCCTCGCCCACGCCTTCGTCACCGGCGGGCAGGCCAGCGACAGCGAGCGTGACATCAGCGTCGGCGGGGTGGCCCACGTGCCGCTGGCGGCGTTCGAGGGGGTCGACTACGTCGCCCTCGGCCACTTGCACGGCCGCCAGCGCATGTCGGAGACGGTCCGCTACTCGGGCTCCCCTCTGGCCTACTCCTTCTCCGAGGCGGGCCAGGTCAAGGGGTCGTGGCTGGTGACGCTCGACCCCGGGGGGCCGTCGGCCGGGGTCGGGTCCGCCGACTTCGTGCCCGCGCCGGTGCCGCGCCCGGTCGGCGTGCTCCGCGGGCTGATCGACGACCTGCTCACCTCGCCCTCCCACACGCCGTACGAGAACCACTGGCTGCAGGTCGTCCTCACCGACCCGGTCCGCCCCAAGTCGGCCATGGACCGGCTGCGCGCCCGCTTCCCGCACACCCTCGCGCTCTCCTTCGCCCCCGTCGGCGCGGCCCCGGCCGCCCACCAGGTGCGGCTGAGCGGGCGGCCCGAGGCGGAGGTGGCGCTCGACTTCGTCCGCGAGGTGCGCGGCGAGCCTGCCGCACACGAGGAGGAAGAACTGCTAAGACGGGCGATCGAGGAGTCGAGGGCGAAGGAGACGATGGCGTAGATGCGGCCGCACCGGCTCTCCCTCACGGCCTTCGGCTCCTTCCCCGGCACCGAGACCGTCGACTTCGACGCGCTGGCGGAGGCGGGCCTGTTCCTGGTCCACGGGCCGACGGGCGCGGGCAAGACGACGATCCTCGACGCGCTCTGCTTCGCCCTCTACGGCCAGGTGCCCGGCCAGCGCAACAGCGCCCGCGCCCTGCGCTGCGACCACGCCCCGCCGTCCACCGGCCCGTCCGTCGCGCTGGAGGTGTCGATCCGGGGGCGCACCCTGCGCGTCCGCCGCTCACCCGCCTGGCTGCGGCCCAAGCTGCGCGGATCGGGGTTCACCGAGGAGAAGACCAAGGTCGTCGTCGAGGAACGGGCCGGCGCCGCTTGGCAGGCTCTCACCACGAGATCCGACGAGGCGGGCGACCTGATCGGCGGGCTGCTCGGCATGAACGCCGACCAGTTCTGCCAGGTCGCCATGCTGCCGCAGGGCGACTTCGCCCGCTTCCTGCGCGCCGACGGCGACGACCGCCGCAAGCTGCTCGAACGCCTCTTCACCGTCAAGGTGTTCACCCAGGCCGAGTCCTGGCTGGCCGAGCACCGCAAGCGGATGTGGCGGGAGCAGTCTGAGTTGCGGCAGCAGGTGGACTTCGCCGTCCAGCGCCTGGAGGAGGCCGCCGGCGACGACCTCCACCCCAGCGCCGCTCCGGTTGCCTCTCCAGCCGCCTCTCCGGCCGACTCGCCGCCCCCCGCCTCGGCGACCGGATCCCAGAGCGCCTCTCCGGCCGGCGCCGGGCCCTCGGTCGCGGGGGAGGAGCCGAGCCCCGAGGAAGATCCCCTGCGCTGGGCCGGTGCCCTGCTCGACGCCGCCCACGCCGTCGTCGCCCGCACGGTCACGCTCCACGCCGAGTCCGAGCAGGCGCTGCGTCAGGTGCGCTCCCGGTTCGAGCGGGCGTCCGCCCTGGCCGATCGGCAGCGCCGCCACGCCGAGGCGCTGACGCTGCGCCGTACCCTCGACGAACGCGCCGACGAGCGCGCCGACCTGCAGGCGGTGCTGGACGACGCCGCCCGGGCCGACCGCGTGCTGCCGTTGATCACAGCCGCCCGCCAGCGCGCCGAGGCG
>NZ_QNFZ01001007.1 GCF_003313395.1 Nonomuraea lactucae
CGTCAGCTCCACGGACGCGCCCACGCCCGCTCCCAGCGCCTCGGAGCCGGCCACGCTGCCCTCCGGCTCCGGTACGCGGCCCACCGGCCCCGCGACGGGCCCCGCAGACCAGCGCGTACGGCAGGACCCCCCGTCCGGCACTCCCGGCTCCCGCCGGCCGAGCACCGAGCCCACCCGCGACCGTACGGGCGAGCCCACCCGCGCGCCCACCAGGAAGCCCACCCCCGTGCAGTCGGACGACCAGCCCGGCTCGCGCGCGCCCGGCCAGGTGGAGCCCCAGGACAGCGGCAAGCTCGCCAAGAAGCCCAAGAAGGCCAGTAAGAACGGCGAGGGCGGCAAGCAGCGGGCCTGACCGTGGCGGGGCGTCAGGACTCGGCGCCGACGATGTCGAGGGCCTTGCGCAGGTCCTCAGGGTAGCCGGTGTCGAACGTCATCCACTCCCCCGTGCCCGGATGCTCGAACCCGAGCGACACCGCGTGCAGCCACTGCCGCCCGACGCCCAGCCGGGCCGCCATCGTGGGGTCGGCGCCGTACATCAGGTCGCCCACGCACGGGTGGCGCAGCGCCGCCATGTGCACCCGGATCTGGTGGGTGCGGCCGGTCTCCAGCCTGATGTCGAGCAGCGACGCCGCCCGGAACGCCTCGATCGTGTCGTAGTGGGTGACCGACGGCTTGCCGCCCGCCACGACCGCGAACCGGCCGTCACCGGACGGGTGGCGGTCGATCGGCGCGTCGACCGTGCCCCTGAACGGGTCGGGGTGCCCCTGGACCAGCGCGTGGTAGCGCTTGTCGACCGTGCGCTCCTTGAAGGCGCGCTTGAGGCGGGAGTAGGCGTGCTCGCTCTTGGCCACCACCATCGCGCCGGTCGTGTTGGCGTCGAGCCGGTGGACGATCCCCTGGCGTTCGGCGGCGCCGCTGGTGGCGATCGTGTGGCCGGAGCCGAGCAGGCCGCCGAGCACGGTCGGGCCGGTCCAGCCAACGGTCGGGTGGGCGGCCACGCCGATGGGCTTGTCCACCACGACGATGTCGTCGTCCTCGTAGACCACCCGCATGCCCGGCACCGGCTCTGCCACCGGCGCAGGGGCGCTCGCCGGGGGCGGGAGCGTCACGTCGAGCCAGGCGCCCGCGTGCACCCGGTCGGACTTGGCCGGCTGCCTGCCGTCGACCAGCACCTCGCCGGCGACGATCAGCTCGGCCGCGCGGGTGCGCGAGAAGCCGAACAGCCGCGACAGGGCGGCGTCCAGCCGCTCGCCCTCCAGCCCGTCGGGGACGGGCAGGCTACGCTGCTCGCTCACCCTTGCGCTCCCTCGTGCCGTCGATCTGGTAGCCGCGCCAGGCCAGCACCACCGCGAGGATGCCGCCGCAGACGATCGCCGAGTCGGCGATGTTGAAGACGGGGAAGTAGTCGATCAGGGGGAAGTGGCCGGGCAGCACCTCGATGAAGTCGACCACGTGCCCCTGGAACTGCGTGTCCCTGCCGAACCCCGACGGGTGGCGCAGCAGCCGGTCGGTCAGGTTGCCGAACGCACCGCCGAGGAGCAGGCCCAGCGTGATCGCCCAGGGCAGGCTCCGCAGCCTGCGTGCCGTGCGCAGGATGGCGATCACCACGCCGGCCGCGATGAACGTGAAGACGACCGTCATCCCGGTGCCGATGCTGAACGCGGCCCCGGAGTTGAAGATCAGCCTGAACTGCAGCACGTCCTTGACGACCACCAGGGGGTCAGGGCGGCCTTCCAGGGCGCGGAGCGCCACCGTCTTCGTGATCAGGTCGCTCACGTAGATGACGGCCGCCAGCGTCACGAGGACGGCGATGTGGCGCCCGCGCGGCGCCGTTACCGGCGCTCCTCCTTCTGCTTGCAGGTCACGCACAGCGTCGCCCTCGGGAACGCCTGAAGGCGTTCCTTGCCGATCGGCTTGTGGCACGATTCGCACACTCCATAGGTACCCGCGTCGATCCTGGCGATCGCACGTTCGTTCTGCGCGACCAGGTCGCGCGCATTCAGGGTAAGGGCGATCTCGCGTTCGCGCTCGTACGTCTTGGCGCCGGCGTCCGCCTGGTCGTCACCCGCTCCCTGGGTCACGTCGCCGGAGGCTATCTCCATCTCGTGGCGGAGGATGTCCGCGTTGAGCTCGTCGATCTCCGTCTGCAGTGTGCCGCGTACCTCGGCCAGCTCCTGGTCCGACCACATCGCGGGTGTAGCGGTCTGCGTGACTGCCGCCATGGCTGCCTCCATGCTGATCAAGGCCGTGAATGGTGCGGGCAGCTTAGGTGCCCCCATAACAGAACGGCAAACGACCCACCGGGTCATTTACCTCTCCCGTACTATCCAGCCGCGCCCGTTCAACTCCTCCGAGGCCAAGTCCATTCCCCAACTTTGTCGGCGTTTACGACTTCCCTACCGGAGCCATGGCCGTCACCAGGAAAACCTGGAAGCCTCGCGGGCCGCTCTGCGTTAAGGTGTGAAGCACTGCAAGGCGATGATGGGGCCCCGAATGTGAGGGACATCACCCCGGAGCCGCCGGAAGAACGGCTTCTCGGAGCTCACTAGACCCGGCAGCAGGCGCAACGAAGAGGGCCTCGGTCACCGAGGCCAAGAAGGGTGGTACCGCGGGGCCCCACGGCTTCGTCCCTTCACGCAGCCCTGTAGTCCAGTGACCGCGTGGAGGCACGCCCGAGATGTCGTCCCCTACATTCCGCTCTCTCCCCGCGCAGGTCGACCTGCCCGCGCTCGAGCGCGAGGTCCTCGACCGGTGGCGGGACGGGAAGGTCTTCGAGCGTTCCATCGAGCAGAACGACGGAAACCCCACCTGGGTCTTCTACGAGGGCCCGCCCACCGCCAACGGCCTGCCCGGCGTCCACCACGTCGAGGCCCGCGTCTTCAAGGACCTCTTCCCCCGCTACAAGTCGATGCGGGGCTTCAGCGTGCCGCGCAAGGCCGGCTGGGACTGCCACGGCCTGCCCGTCGAGGTGGGCATCGAGAAGGAGCTCGGCCTCACCGGCAAGAAGGACATCGAGGCGTACGGCATCGCCGAGTTCAACGCGAAGTGCCGTGAGTCGGTGCTGCGCCACGTCGACGCGTTCGAGCGGCTCACCGAGCGGATGGGCTACTGGATCGACCTTTCCACCGCCTACCGGACCATGGACCCGTCCTACATCGAGTCGGTCTGGTGGTCGCTGAAGGTCATCTTCGACAAGGGCCTGCTGTTCCGCGACTTCCGCATCACCCCCTACTGCCCGCGGTGCGGCACCGGGCTGTCCGACCACGAGCTGGGCCAGCCGGGCGGCTACGAGACCGTCTCCAGCCCGTCGGTCTACGTCCGCATGCCCGCCACCTCCGGACCGCTGTCGGAGCTGGGCGCCTCCCTGCTGGTGTGGACGACGACGCCGTGGACGCTCGTGTCCAACACGGCCGTCGCCGTGCACCCCGACGTGACGTACGTGGCGGCGCGCACCGCCGGCGGCGAGGTGCTCGTCGTGGCCGAGCCGCTGCAGTCCGTGCTGGGCGAGGGCGCCGCCGAGGTGGCCCGGTTCACCGGCCGCGAGCTGGAGCACACCACCTACACCCGCCCGTTCGAGCTGGTCGACATCCCCGACGCCCACCACGTGGTGCTCGGCGACTACGTGACGGTCGAGGACGGCACCGGCCTGGTCCACCAGGCCCCCGCGTTCGGCGCCGACGACCTTGCCGTGATCAAGCTCTACGGCCTGCCGGTGGTCAACCCGATCGGACCCGACGGCCGCTTCCACGACGACGTGCCGATGGTGGGCGGCATGTTCTTCAAGGACGCCGACGAGGTGCTGACCGAGGACCTGCGGGCGCGCGGGCTGCTGTACCGGGGCGAGCACTTCGAGCACAGCTACCCGCACTGCTGGCGCTGCCACACGCCGCTGCTCTACTACGCGCTCCCGTCCTGGTACATCCGCACCACCGCGGTCAAGGACCAGATGCTGGCCGAGAACGCCCGCACCAACTGGTACCCCGAGACGATCAAGTGGGGCCGGTTCGGCGAGTGGCTGCGCAACAACGTCGACTGGTCGCTGTCGCGCTCGCGCTACTGGGGCACGCCGCTGCCGCTGTGGGTGTGCTCGGCCGAGGAGACCCACGTGACGTGCGTGGGGTCGCTGGAGGAGCTGGGCCGGCTGGCCGGGCAGGACCTGTCGGCGCTCGACCCGCACCGCCCGTACGTGGACGACGTCACCTTCCCCTGCCCCGAGTGCGGCGAGCGGGCCGCGCGCGTGCCGGACGTCATCGACGCCTGGTACGACTCCGGCTCCATGCCCTTCGCGCAGTGGGGGACGCGCGGCAAGCCCGAGGGGCTCTATCCGGCGCAGTTCATCTGCGAGGCGACCGACCAGACGCGCGGCTGGTTCTACTCGCTGATGGCGATCGGCACGCTGGTGTTCGGCCGGTCCTCCTACGAGAACGTGCTCTGCCTCGGCCTCATCCTCGCCGAGGACGGCCGCAAGATGAGCAAGCACCTCGGCAACGTGCTGGAGCCCATCCCGCTGATGGACGAGCACGGGGCCGACGCGCTGCGCTGGTTCATGGCCTGCTCCGGCTCGCCGTGGGCGGCCCGCCGCGTCGGGCACAACGCGCTGGAGGAGATCGTCCGCAAGGTCCTGCTGACCTACTGGAACACCGCGTCGTTCTTCACCCTCTACGCGGGCGCCGAGTCGTGGTCGCCCGAGCTGCTGGCCGAGGCGCCGCCGGCGGCCGAGCGGCCGCTGCTCGACCGGTGGGCGCTGGCCGAGCTGCACCGGACGGTGGCCGAGGTCACGGCGTCGCTGGACGACTACGACACGCAGCGGGCGGGGCGCAGGCTCGCCGAGTTCCTCGACGACCTGTCCAACTGGTACGTGCGCCGCTCGCGCCGCCGCTTCTGGCAGGGGTCGCGGGAGGCGTTCGCCACGCTGTACGAGTGCCTGGAGACGGTCACCCGGCTGATGGCGCCCGTCACGCCGTTCGTCACCGACTACCTGTGGGACGTGCTGCGCGCCCCCGGCGCGCCCTCGTCGGTGCACCTGGCCTCCTGGCCGGTGGCGCGCGAGGACCTGCTCGACCCGGAGCTGTCGGAGCGGATGGCGCTCGTCCGCCGCCTGGTGGAGCTGGGCCGCTCGGCCCGCGCCTCGTCCGGTGTCAAGACCCGCCAGCCGCTCGGCCGGGCGCTCGTCGGCGCGCACGGCTGGCCGTCGCTCCCCGCCGAGCTGCGCGACCTCATCGCCGACGAGCTGAACGTGCAGGCCCTGGAGGACATGTCCGGCTTCAGCGCCGACCTCGTGTCCTACACGGTCAAGCCGAACTTCCGGGCCCTCGGCAAGCGCTTCGGCTCGCAGACCAAGCTCGTGGCCGCGGCGGTCGCCGCCGCCGACGCCGCCTCGCTGGCCCGCGCCCTCCGCTCCGGCGGCACGGTGACGGTGGAGGCGGCCGAGCTGGGGCCGGTCCCGCTCGGCCCCGACGACGTGATCGTCACCGAGCAGCCCCGCTCGGGCTGGGCGGTGGAGACGGGCGCCGTCGACACGGGCACGGGCGAGACGGTCGCGCTCGACCTGGAGCTCACCGACGACCTGCGCCGCGCCGGGCTGCTGCGCGAGGTCATCCGCCTGGTGCAGGAGGCCCGCAAGGCCACCGGCCTGTCCATCACCGACCGCATCGACCTGTGGTGGACGTCGGCCGACGCCGACCTGGCGCGGGCACTCGGCTCGGGTACCGCCCAGGTGGCGGCCGAGGTGCTCGCCACGTCGCTCACGCAGGGCGCGCGGCCGGATCTGCCCACGCACGCGGACGAGGATCTGGGCCTCACCTTCCAGCTCCGCCGCGCCTGACCGCCGCGGGGGCGGGACACCGCGGCTCCGCGCCGTGTCCCGCCCCGCTCCCGGGCAGGCGCCCGCGTGGGGCAGGGGAGGTCACAGCTCGGCCGCAGCGGGCTTCCCCGGAGAGCGGGCGAGGTCACCACAGGTCATCATCGGGCCATGAGCGGTAGGGGGCGGAAGGCCGGGTGGGCGTGGGGAGCGCTGGCCCTGACGGCGCTGGCGGCGGCCGTGCTGGTCGGCGTCCGGGTGCTCCCCGGTCTGAAGGTGGGCCAGGTCGACCCGGCCGGCGCGGTGATCGGACTGGTGGCGCTGGCCGTCGCTCTCCTCTCGCTGCAGATGGCGGCACGCGCTCGGCGGCCGCCCGAGCCCGCACCGGCCGAGGCCGCCGACCGGTTGGCCCGCGTGGTGGCCGAGAGCGAGACCACCGTGCGCCGCCAGCTTCTGGGCGGTCATGACAAGGCCATCGACGTGGCCTTCGACTTCCTGGCCTCCCCCGCCCACCCGGCGGCGGGGGCCAGGCGGCGCAGCCACCTGACAGAGGTGGTGGACTACTACCGCCGGTTGTCACCTCGCCGTCTGGTGATCACCGGAGCGCCGGGGGGTGGCAAGACGGTTCTGGCAGTCGAGTTGATCCTGGGCCTGATCGAGGCCCGGCGGTCCGGCGATCCGGTGCCGGTGCGCGTCTCGGCGGCCTCTCTGGACTCCGGCCTGCCCGTCAAGGAGGCGGTGGAGGAGTGGCTGCGCCGGCACCTGAGCCAGGTCTACCAGCTCGGCGAGGCGACGATCAGAGCGCTGGTGAGCGCGCGCCTGGTGATCCCGGTCATCGACGGCCTGGACGAGATGGACGCCGACGAGCGCCCCGGCTATGTCTCGCGCGCCGGTCACGTCCTGCGCGCCGTCAACGACTACCAGGATCAGCGGGTCAAGGGGGCGGTGGTGCTGACCTGCCGCACCGCCCAGTATCAGGCGCTGCAGGAGCTGCGGATCTGGGCGCAGGACGCCGCCCAGGTCGGGATCACCCCGGTCGACGCGCGGCAGGCCCGGGCATTCCTGACGGTCCGGGCGGTCGACCCGGCTCGTTGGGAGCCGGTGTTGACCGCGGTCAGACGCGCCCCGCGCGGGCCGCTCGCGCGTGCCCTGTCGACTCCGTGGCGGCTCACTCTGGCCGCCACCGTCTACGACCAGCGCGATCCTGGTGGGGCGTTCGTCCGCGACCCCGCCGAGCTGACCAGGTGGGCCACTCCCGAGGCGGTGCGCGACCACCTGCTGGCCCTGCTCGTCCCCGCCCTAAGCAGTCTGCATCCGCCACCGGACGGGATCACCCCCGAGCGAGCGCGGCGCTGGCTGGCGACCCTGGCCGGCTACTTGAACCGCAACACCGAGACCGGCCGCACCGTCGGCGGCCGACCTCTGTCCGGCACCGACCTGGTCCTGCACGAGCTGTGGCCCCTGGCGGGTGCCCGCCGCCTCCACCGCGCCCTCATCGGCGGCATGACGGCCATCTGGATGACCGGCACAGCCATCTACATGGCGCAGTCGTCGATCAGATCACCGTTGACGATTCTCGCCGGCGCCGGTGCGGCGGCTTTGATCTCGGGCCCGTTGGCGTGGTGGTGCTTGCGGAGAGACATCTGGCCCGAGCCTGGCCGGATCGCCTTACGCCCGCTCTTCACTGATGCGGGCCGGCTCCGGCTCGCGGGGAGCGTGACGAAGAACTTTGGTGGTCTGTCCGTGCTCGCTGTCCTCATCATCAGCGTGATAACGCTGTTGAATCCGGTTGAGGGGGAGAGCAGGGGCGGGCTCGTCGTCGGACTGGTGTCCGGAGTCGCCGCGGGCCTCCTGGCCGGTCTCACGGTCTGGCTGGTGGTGGGTCTGAGGGTGGGTGTCACGATCGGTTTCGTCAGAGGACTCCTGGCCGCCACGGTGACCGGGGTCGCGGCAGGGACCGGATTCGGGGCCGCGACGGGAGTCCCGATCGTGGTGGTGCTCGGGTTCTGGGCATGGGCCGCGCCCTCCCTGGCGATCG
This sequence comes from Nonomuraea lactucae, assembly GCF_003313395.1. Lineage (GTDB taxonomy): Bacteria > Actinomycetota > Actinomycetes > Streptosporangiales > Streptosporangiaceae > Nonomuraea > Nonomuraea lactucae. The sequence goes on from NZ_QNFZ01001007.1 coordinate 7,839, forward strand.
GGCTTCCGGGCGCGTTCCTGATGGCGCTTTCCGGAGAGGTCGTGGTTCACGGCACTGTGGGCGTAACAGACCCACGTGACGTGTTGAGAGCCGATCTGACCCTCCGGATCATCGGCAGCCTCGCGTTCTCCCTCGTTGTCGGGCTGGTGTTCTGGTTCCTGGAGGGAATCGTGGCGAGTGTCGCGGCCTGGCTCGTGCTGGGGTCGCTGACCCTCCTTGTGAACGGGCTGGTAGGGGTGCGCTACGTTACGTTGCTGGCCTGCACCAGACGGTGGAGCCGCAACCCGTTGCCCTGGCGGTTGGGTCGGTTCCTGCACTGGGCCCACGGTGCCGGGCTGGTCCGCACAGCCGGGATCGCCTACCAGTTCCGCCACCGCGAAGTCCAGGACTACCTGGCGGCTCACCCCACCCTCAAGGACTAGCCGCATCCGGGTCATGGCGTCGGCATCGGCCGGCGCGCCGGCGCCGGTCGGCTAGCCGACGGTCTCGCGGTCGTGCTGGCAGACCGAGCAGCTGGTCAGGCCCGCGTCCTCGGCCTGGGCGAGCGTCATGGTCTCGACGCCGCTGTCACCGGCTCCCTGGATGAGCGGGCAGACGGTGCTGTGGTAGCGGCGGGTGCCGACGATCACCCTGACGGTACCGGGCCGCTCCTTGGGCGGGGCCTCCGGATTCTCGTCCTTGGGCGGGGCCTCGGCGTCCTCGTCCTTGGCCGCCCGGTCGTCTTCCGCGCCCTTGGCCGGGCGAGTGGCCTTCTCGCCCTTGCCACCCTGCGCCGCCGTGCGCGGCCCCGAGGACGGTCTGCCCGAGGTGGACCCGCTGGGCGGTGGGGCGTGCGGCTTGGCGGGCGGCTCGATCGGCTCCCCCGAGGCGGACACGGCGCGCTGGGGCTGCGTCTCAGGCCCTGAATCGTCCGAGTCGTCGGAGGCGCTGGGGCGCGCGGCCGGGCTCGCGGAGCCGCCGGAGCCGGGCGTGGGCCGCTCGGGGCGGCGAGACTCCGGCCCCGGACGCTCAGGACGTTCAGGACGCTCGGAAGGGCTCTCAGGCTCGGCGGCGGCGCGCGTGGCGGGACCCCCCGGCGTGGCCGCCTCGTCCCGCGTCTTTCCAGGGGCCTTACGGCCTTCGGTGGCCGGACGGGGCTCTGGGGCCGGACGGGCGTCTGAGGCCGGACGGGCTTCTGAGGCGGGACGGGGCGGAGTGCGGGAGCCGGTGGACGGAGGCGAGATCCTGGGGGTCGTCTCGTCCTCGCCGGGCTCGGCGGCGGAGGATGCAGGGGATGCGGGGGACGCGGAGAAGGCAGAGAAGGCGGATCGGGGGCGCTCGGCCATGCCACCGGAGGCCGACCCCTTGCCGGCGGAGGCGGATGGGGGGCGCTCGGCCTTACCGCCGGGGGGCGATCCCTTGCCGGAGCCGGTGGCGGCGGAACGCTCGAACCACCCTCCCGCCCCTTCGTCCTTCGAGGCCGGCGAGGCGTTGGAGGCCTTCGAGTCGGCGGGAGAGGGCTCAGGGCCGGGGGTGGGAGCCTTGGAGCCGGGCTTCGGCGGCGCGACCGGCTCGGCCGAGCCGGTGGAGACCGGAAGGCGCAGGTCGCGGGTGGGCTCGGAGGGCTCGGCGAGGCTCGCCGCGGAGGCCGCGGAGCCGGAGGAGGGCGCGGAGCCGGAGGAGGCGGGCTCGGGATCGGCGACGGGCGGCAGTTGCCGGCCGCCGAGGGCGGCGTCGGGCAGGCACGCCGTGCAGGGCGTGAAGCCCTCCTCGCGTGCCTCCTCGTACGTGAGCTCCTCGTGATCCCGGCCGATCAGCTGGCGGCACCCGGCGACGTGGTAGCGCTTGCGCCCCGGGATCACCAGGACGATCGCGTCCGGGGAGACACCCCTGGCAGCCGGGCGGCGGGGGGTGGGCGCCGCGGGGACGGTCGCCGTCGCGGGCAGCGTGCGTGGACGCTGGGACGGCGGCGCTCCAACCGGACCGGTCTGCCCCATCGGACCGGTCTGACTGTGCGGGCCGGTCTGCCCTGGCGGGCCGGTCTGACCGTGCGGGACGCCTGGTGGGACGAGCCCGGCCGGAGGGGTGGCCGGCTCAGCGGCCCGCCCAGCGCCGGGGAACAGCTCGTGACGCCGCAGGAACGCCCCGATCACCAGGAACAGCGCGGACAGCACGCTGGCCACGATGGACCACATGATCAGGTAGACCTTGGCCAGTACGAAGCCCGCGATCAGGAGTACGACCGCCGCGAGCACCAGACCAGCACTGATAAGGATCACAGAGGGCTCTTTCGAGTGACGGGTCCTGTTGACCCGTAACTTTACCGGCGGTCGTTGTGAGGACCGTCACCGCCGGGGAAAGCGCCCTGTGGAGCCTCGCCGCCGAAGGGGTTGGGGCCGGGGAGCGGCGGCTGGCCACCCTGGGGGACGGCGTGCGACATGGCCGGAGCCGCGGCGGGACCGCCCGACATCACCGGGAAGGCGCCGCTGCCCTCGGCCGAGACGTTGAGCTCGGCGAGCTGGTTCTCCAGGTAGAGCTTGAGCCGGCTGCGGTATTCGCGCTCGAAGCTGCGCAGCTCCTCGACCTTGCGCTCGAGCTCGTCGCGCGTCTGGACGAGGGATCCCATGGCCTGGCGGTGGCGCTCCTGCGCGTCGCGCTCGAGCGTCTCGGCGCGGGCGCGGGCGTCGCCGATGACCTGCTCGGCCTGGCGGCGGGCCTTGGTGAGGATCTCGTCGGCCTCGCGGCGGGCGCGGGTGACGGTCTCGTCCGCCTCGCGGCGGGCGTCGGCGATCGCCTGGTCGGCGGTCTGCTGCGCGAGGGCGAGGACGCGCGCCGCGGTGTCCATGTTGTCCTCGGCGGGCGGCATGTTCATCGCCACGGGGACGGGCTGCTGCTGGGGCTCGGGGGCCTTCATCGGCTCCGGCTGCGGCGGCATCATCATCTCAGGCTTGGGCTGCTCCTGCACCGGCGCGGAGGCCATGGGCATGTTCATGCCGCCCGGCACCTTACCGCGCAGGCACTCGGCCAGCTTGGCGCGGAGCTCCTCGTTCTCTTGGATCAGGCGGTCAAGCTCGGCCTCGACCTCGTCGAGGAACGCGTCCACCTCCTCCTCGTCGTAGCCCGGGCGCAACCGGGTGGTACTGAACTGCTTGTTCCGCACGTCAGCGGGCGTCAGCGGCATCTTTTGGTCTCCTTGGCGCGCGTGGAGTCTGTCCGGAGGGACGGGGGAACCCGAATCACTTCAGCGCGGACACGAGTTGGCACTCGACCGGTGCCCCGCCGCCCCCGTCATCGGCCCAGCCATCCAACGATCTGGATGAGGATCAGAACCACGATGAAGAGGACTGTGAAGCTTAGGTCAAAGGCCACCGTACCCAACCGGAGCGGAGGAATGAAACGGCGGAGGAACTTGAGGGGTGGGTCTGTTGCGGTGTATGTGGCTTCGGCCAGCACGAGCACGACCCCGGAGGGACGCCACTGCCTGGCGAATGCCTGCACCGTCTCAAAGATCATCCTGCCGATGAGCAACACCAGGTAGAGCGACAGGACAACGACCAAGATCTGACTTACGATCTCCACGGACTGGCCGCGCCTCCACTTCTGGTGTGCCCTCCCGGCCTCGGCGAGACCTGGTTGGGTTCGATAGACATACAGAGACTCTAACTCTGGTTGAAGAACCCGCGTTCCGCGATTCGTGCCTTGTCCTCGGCGGTCACCTCGACATTGGCTGGGGACAACAGGAATACCTTGTTGGTAACACGTTCAATGCTGCCATGTAGGCCAAAGACCAGACCTGCCGCGAAATCCACAAGCCGCTTCGCGTCGCTGTCAACCATTTCGGTCAGATTCATGATGACGGGGGTGCCGTCGCGGAAGTGCTCGCCGATCGTGCGGGCCTCGTTGTAGGTGCGGGGGTGGAGCGTGGTGATGCGGGCCAGATCGGTCGTGCGGCGCTCCAGGACCGTCGTGGTGGGCCTGGGGGCGGGCATGGCCGCGTCGGAGTCCTCGTCGCGCTCCTGGGCCGTCACGGGCCGTTCCTCGCCGGTGCGCGCGGGCTCGTCCTCGTAGGCGTAGTCGTCTTGGTAGGGGTCGTACCTCTCGTAGCGGTCGTCCTCCACGAGACCGAGGTAGACCGCCATCTTGCGCATCGCGCCGGCCATCGCTACGTCGTCCTCCCGCTCATGGTCGCACTCGTTCGGGCCTGTCGCGAGGGCCCGAGGCGGCAGCCGTACCCCCCTTGAAGCTCACCGCTGATCGACCTCTACTGGATGCGCGGGCCTGAAGGCCCACTTGAGGGGACATTACCTGACGAAGGGCTTGCGGCGGCCGAGCAACGCCGTACCGACCCGCACGTGTGTCGCGCCGTGCGCGACGGCCTCCACCAGATCGTCGCTCATCCCGGCCGAGATCATGGTGGCCCGGGGATGCCGTTCCTGTACGGCGAGGGCCACCTCGCGCAGCCGGGCGAACGCCTTGCCCGGGTCCTCCCCCAGCGGCGCCACGGCCATGACGCCGCCCAGCCAGACGTTGCCGAAGGCGGCGATCTCGTCGGCGAGCGCCGGCACGTCGGCCGGGACGGCGCCACCCCGCCCGGGATCGTCGTCCAGCGCCACCTGCACCAGGCAGCCGACCTCGCGCCCGAGCCGCCCGGCCTCCTTGCTGATCGCGGCCGCCAGCCTGAGCCGGTCGACGGAGTGGATCACGTCGGCGTAGCCGGCCACGGACCGCACCTTGTTGCTCTGCAACTGGCCGACGAAGTGCCAGGTCAGCGGGAGTCCGGCGAGCTCGCGCGCCTTGGGGGCGGCCTCCTGGTCGCGGTTCTCGCCGATGTCGCGCACGCCCAGCTCGGACAGGATCCGCACGTCCTCGGCGGGGCGGGTCTTGGTGACCGCGATGAGCGTGACCTCGCCGCAGTCGCGGCCCGCCGCCCGGCACGCCTCGGCGATGCGCCCGTCGACCTCGGCCAGCCCGGCCGCGATCTCGTCCCGCCTCATCGCGCCTCTCCCCTCTCGTCCGGGTGCGCGCGTCCGCTCCGCTCGGAGCCCGCGCTGTCCACATTGTGCCGCCGGCCGCCGCCCGGTGAGGGCGCTCGACGGCACCCGCCCGCCGCGCCCACCGGCCCACTCATCCTGGCACGACCGAGGCTTCCCCGCCCTCGCGCCCGGCCCCGTCCCGCAGCGCCAAGCCGCCGTCCCGGTTCCCGGTTCCGTCCCGCAGCGCCAAGCCGCCGTCCCGGTTCCCGGCCCCGGCGTGTCACGCCCCGTCTCGGTTCCCGGCCCGGCAGCGCCGAGCCTCCGCGCACGGTTCCCGGCCCCGCACACGGCGACGCCGCTCCGTCATGCCCCTGGAGACGGGGGACGGAGCGGCGAGGGGCGTGAGGGGTCACTTGAGGAAGTCGGGAACGTCGAGCTCCTCCTCCTGGTCCTCGAAGACGACCGGGCGGCGCTTGGCGGGCTCGGACATGCGGGAGCTGATGGGCGTGGGCGGGTTGGCCGGCTCGGGCGTGGGCCGGGGGATCGACACCGGGCTCGACAGCTCGTCCGCGATCGGCTCGACCGCCGCGGGAGCGGCCTCGGGGACGCTCTCCACGGGACGCACCGGCTCGGGACGCACCTCCGCGCGGGGCTCGGGCAGCGGCTCGGGACGGGGCTCGGGACGATGCTCGGCCCTGAAGTCGGAGCGGGGCTCCGGGCGGGGCTCCGGCCTGAGGTCCGCGCGCGGCTCGGGCCGGTGGTCGGCGCGCGGCGCTGGCTCGGCCTTGACCGTGGGGGTGGAGACGCCGGGACGC
>NZ_QNFZ01001009.1 GCF_003313395.1 Nonomuraea lactucae
GCCCTGGGGGCCGTCACGTCCCCCGGCCCCCTGCCTCCCCTGACCGGCCTGTCCCCCGGTCGCCGCGTTGGCGGCGGCGCCGCGGGCGTGCCGCGGGCCGGGGCCGTTGTCGCGCACCCGTACGTGCAGGGCGTCGCCGACGTAATGGATCTCCACGTCCACCGCGGCCCCCGGGGCGTGCCTGCGGGCGTTGGTCAGCGCCTCCTGGACGATGCGGTACGCCGTTAGTTCCACGCCGGGGTCGAGCGTGGTGATCGGGCCCCGGACGATGAGCCGGGTGCTGGTGCCGGTGAGCGTCCGCGTCTCGTCGATGAGTTCGAGGAGCTGCTGCAGGCCGGGCTGGGGCTGGCGCATGGGCTCGCCCGCCGGCTCCTCGCGCAGCACCCCCAGCAGGCGGCGCATCTCGGTGAGCGCGGTCCTGGCCGTCTCGCCGATCGCGCGCAGGCGCATGGCCCCGTCCTCCGACATGCCCGGAGAGGTGAGCCGGGCGGTCTCGGCCTGCACCGAGATCATCGAGATGTGGTGGGCCACCACGTCGTGCAGCTCGCGGGCGATGCGGGCGCGCTCGCCGCGGGCGGTCATCTCCAGCAGCGTGTCCTCAAGTGCCCGCCGGGAGAACTCCCGCTCGTCGGCCTCGGCGCGCAGCCGCCGGGTCCGCGCCCGGATGACGATGAACCAGATGGCGAGCACGGCCAGCACCCCGGTGGCCGTCGGCCCCCACCGGTAGACGAGCGCGGTGAGGAACGTCGACGCCGTGATCGTGAGCGCGGCGACGCGGGGATGGCGGGGCGCCAGCGCCAGCGGCACGGTGGCGAACAGGCCGAGCAGCAACGCGATGGGCCTGATCATCCATGACCCGTCGGTGCGGATCACGGTCTCGACCGTCGCGAGCAGGCCGAGCGTGACTCCGGCCACCAGCGGCCAGTTGGACTCGCCCGCGAGCCACCGACCGGCCATGAGGACGCGGCTGCTCTGCTTCACCGGACCATTGTCGCCAACATGACGACCTCCTGACATCCCCCGTGACGATCACACTTGGGTCCCCCGCTGGAGGGACGGGCGTGTCCCCTCTCCCCCGGGGCCGGGACGGCCAAGAGAGTTCCGCGGCGTGACGACCTGGGGACCTGCTCGTTCGTACCCTCTCCTGCTATGGAGGCAACCATCGAAGTTCGCGGGCTGCGCAAGAGCTACGGGCCCACCGTCGCAGTCGACGGCTTGTCATTCTCGGTCCAGCCGGGCCAGGTCACCGGTTTCGTCGGCCCCAACGGCGCCGGCAAGTCCACCACCATGCGGGTGCTGCTGGGGCTGGACACACCGGACGAGGGCGAGGCGCTGGTCGGCGGCCGTCGCTACCGGGAGCTGCGGGCCCCCCTGTGCCAGGTGGGGGCGATGCTGGACGCCGCGGCCTTCCATCCGGGCCGGCGCGCCCGCGACCACCTGCTGTGGATGGCGCATTCCAACGGCCTGCCCGCCAAGCGGGTGGACGAGGTGCTCGACCTCGTCGGGCTCACGAGCGTGGCCAGGCGGCAGGTCGGCGGCTTCTCCCTCGGCATGCGCCAGCGCCTCGGCATCGCCGGAGCGTTGCTGGGCGACCCGCCCATGCTGATCTTCGACGAGCCGGTCAACGGGCTGGATCCGGAAGGCATCATGTGGATCCGCAACCTGCTGCGGTGGCTGGCCGGGCAGGGGCGCGCCGTGCTGGTGTCCAGCCACCTGATGAGCGAGCTCGAGGACAGCGCCGACCACCTGGTGGTGATCGGCAGGGGGAAGCTCATCGCCGACACCAGCGTGCGCGAGCTGCTGGACCGCGCCGCCAACGGCCGGGTCGCGGTGCGCACCGCGCAGCGCCACGAGGCGATGACCGTGCTGAGCATCGCCGGCGCGACGGTCGCCGCCACCGGCCCCGACTCCGTCACCGTCTCGGGCCTGCCCGTCGAGCGGATCGTCACCCTGCTCACCGAGGGCGGGGTGTCCTTCTCGGGCATCTCCGAGCACCGCCCGTCGCTGGAGGAGGCGTACATGGAGCTCACTCAGCACGCCGTGGAGTTCCACGCGACCGCCGGGCAGGTGCGGTCATGGTCATGACGACGCCGTACCGCAGCTCGGTACAGAACCCGCGCGACGGTTTCGTCCAGCTCATGCTGGCCGAGTGGACCAAGCTCAGGTCGGTGCCCCGGTGGTCGCTGACCATGCTCGGCGGGATCCTCGTGACGATCCTGTCCGGGATGCTGCTGGCCGGCGGGGCGGGCAGCGCCAGCTCGGGCGGCGACGGCGCGACCAGGGGCATCTCGCCGCAGTACAGGGACGCGGGCAACTACGTGCACCGGGTGCTGACCGGCGACGGCAGCATCGTCGCGCGGGTCGCCTCGCAGAAGAACAACGACCCGTGGGCCAAGGGCGGCCTCATGCTGAGGGCCGACGCCAAGCCCGGAGCGCCGTACGCGGCCCTCATGATCACGCCGGGCCACGGCGTGCGCCTCCAGGCGAACTTCGTCACCGACATCCCCGGCAGCTCCAGCCAGGCACCCAGGTGGCTCAAGCTGACCCGCACCGGCATCTCGGTGACGGGCTTCGAGTCCGCGGACGGGGCCACGTGGACCAAGATCGGTACGGTGGAGCTCGAAGGGCTGGGCGACCAGGCCGAGGTCGGCGTGTTCGTCGCCTCCCCCGACGCGCTCCAGCTCCAACGGCAGTTCGGCGGCGAGGACATCGTCGAGAACACCAACCTGGGCGAGGCGACCTTCGACAACGTGAAGGTCGAGCCGGCGAAGCCCCAGCAGCTGCCCCCGTGGCGCGGCGACATCAAGCCGGTGGCACCGGACGCGACGTCGTTCCACCTGGTGGGCGCCGGCGACATCGCGTTCTACCACTACGCGACCGACTCCACCAAGACCATGCTCACCGGCGCCATGTTCGGGATGATGGCGATCGTCGCGCTCGCCGTCCTGTACGTCACCTCCGAATACCAGCAGGGCCTCATCTGGACGACGTTCACCGCGAGCCCGCGGCGTGGCAGGGTGCTGGCCGCCAGAGCGGTGGTGCTGGGCGGGGTGACGTTCGTGCTGGGACTGGTGGCGGCGTTCGGCACGTTCCTGCTCGCCTCGCCGATGGTGCGCAAGGGCAACGCGGCTCCGGCGACGCTGTCCGATCCGCAGGTGCTGCGGGCGGTCGTCGGCACGGCCGCGCTGCTGGCCGTGGTGGCCGTGTTCAGCCTGGCCATCGCCTCGATCCTGCGCCGCAGCGCCGCCGCGATCACCGTGGTCCTGCTGCTCCTGCTGGCGCCGCTGGTCGCCGGCAGCGCGCTGCCGCTCGCGGTGGCCAAGTGGCTGGAACGCCTCACCCCGTCCGCCGGGTTCGCCATCCAGCAGACCCTGGAACGGTACGACACGGCGATCGCGCCGCTGCCCGGGCTGGCGGTGCTGTGCGCCTACACCGCGGTCGCGCTCGGCTTCGCGATCTGGCGGATCGGGCGGCAGGACGCATGAGGCATGCGCTGCACGCCGAGTGGACGAAGCTGCGCACGCTGCCCAGCAACCTGTGGCTGGCGCTCGCGATAGCGGTGTTCACCGTGGCGGCGACGGCGGCGTCCACCGCCGCCGTCAGCACCGCCCAGTGCCCGACGCCGCTCACCTGCTTCGAGGACACGGCCAAGCTGAGCCTCAAGGGCGTCTGGCTCGGGCAGGCGATCGTGGTGGTGCTCGCCGTGCTCGTGATGAGCAACGAGTACGGCACCGGCATGATCCGCACCACGCTGGCGGCGATCCCGCGGCGGCACACTGTGCTGCTGACCAAGGCCGCCGTGATCGTGGCGACCGTGTTCGCGGCGGGGACGCTCGGGGTGCTCGGCTCGCTGGCCATCGGCGGGGTCATCATGCCCATCAACGGGTTCAACCCGGCCAACGGCTACCAGCCGCTGTCGCTGCTGGACGGGCCCACGTTCCGGGCCGCCGCCGGCTCTGTGCTCTATCTCACCCTGATCGCCCTGCTGGCGCTCGGCATCAGCGCCGCCGTACGCGACACCGCCTTCAGCATCACCGCCGTGCTGACCCTGCTCTACGTCGTGCCGGTGGTCAGCACGTTCGTGAAGGACCCCGAGTGGCTGGACCGGCTCAGGAGGTTCTCGCCGATGACGGCAGGGCTGGCCATCCAGGCGACGCGGGACCTCGACCGGCTGCCGATCGGCCCTTGGCCGGGCCTCGGCGTGCTCGCGGGCTACGCGGCGGCGGCCATGCTGCTGGGGGGTGTCCTGTTCGTGATGCGCCGGGCTTGAGTCCGCTCGTCTCTACTGGCGGCCTGACCGAAAACACCTAGAGCATGTCCGAATAAACCGGAAGCGTCTGTCCGAATAAGGAGGAGTTAAGGGCTGGACATCCCTTTTTACGAGCTTTGACACTGATCATCCCCTACCCAGCTGCATGCATGATTACGGCCAGTTGCAGGGTGCAGGGGGTCTGTAACGGCCTTGAACCGCTCTGACCCACTATGTGAAGATGATGCAGCACTCTCCAAGATCCACGGTCGCTCTTATGTCTATGCCGCTGGGAAGGGGACTTATGCCGGCTATCCGGGCGATCCGCGAGATTCCGATCAAATCTTTGGTCTTAAGTGAGGGCCAGGCACGCGTACGGGGGGCGGACAAGGGGATAGAAGAGTTAGCAGAGAGCATCCGGTTGCACGGCATGTTGGAGCCGATCGTCGTCTGCCCGCATGTGCCGGACTCGCAGAAGCTGGAAGTGCTGATGGGGCAGCGGCGCGTGCACGCCCACCGCATCCTCGGCCGGAGCCGAATCCTGGCGGCCATCATTGACGAACCTGTGGATCTCACGACCGCTCGGGTCCTGTCGCTCACGGAGAACCTGGTCCGCGTGGATCTCGACAGTCGCGACGTGATCGACGGCTGCACGGCACTGTACCGGAAGTACGGCAGCGCGCGCCTGGTCGCCGAGGAAACCGGTCTGCCCTACAACGAGGTCCGCAAGCACATCAAGTACGACCGGCTCACCCCGGTGCTCCAGAGCATGGTCGACACGGGGGAGACGAGCCTGGACGTCGCGCTCAAGGTCCAGGACCTCTCCGACTCGTCGGGGTCGCTCTCCACGGAGGATGCCAAGCAACTGGCCCTGGGCCTGACGGGCATGACCACGGCGCAGAGACGGAACGTACTAAAACTCAAGCAGCAGAACCCGGAGACGCCCGTCACGGTGCTGCTGAAGGAGGCCTCATCTGAGAAGCCCAGGCAGATCATCGTCACGCTCACCCCGGAGGAGCACCGGACGCTCCAGCGCTACGCCAAGGAACGGAAGGTGACCCAGGACGTGGCGGCGCAGTCGCTGATCCGCGAGGCCCTCGACCGGATGACGGCCGCGGCGGTCCCGGGCTGACCGCCGCACCGCGGCTCTGCCGCGCCCGGCCGCTCCGGCGTGCCGCCCTGCCCGGTTGGAACGGAGGGTTGGAACGGGTGGCTGGAACGGACGGCCGGTGACGGCTGACGGCGGCTGAGCCGTCAGCCGTCGGGTGTCATCAGAGATCAAGATCGAGGTCGGTCAGCGGATAGGCGACGCAGGAGTGCGTGTAGCCGAAGCGCTCGTCGGACAGGCGGAGCCTGGCCTCCTCTGCGGTGTGGACGCGGCCCTTGACGACGCGGACCCGGCACAGGCTGCACTCACCGGAACGGCAGGCGGCCTCGGGCCGGATGCCGTGGTCCTCCAGCGCGTCCAGGAGCGGCCGGCCGCGCGGACTGCGGAAGCTCCTGCCGCCGGCGGTGACGATGACCTCCTCGACGGGATCGACGCCGGCGGGCCAGTGAGCCTGCTCCTCCGGCCGGGCCGGAGCGCCGTTGGCCTCGAAGCGGACCCGGCGGCGGGCGTGGCCGAGAGCGGTGAGCTGCTCCAGGGCGTAGGGGTAGAGGGCCTGGGGGCCGCACACGTAGACCATGCGGCCTTCTAGCGGACCCGCCAGGTCACGGATCGTCCCGGCGGTGAGCAGATCCCCGATGACGTGGTCGATCCGGATGCGCGGACGGCCGGCGGCGATCCGGTCGAGTTCGTCCCTGAAGATGATGTCCTGCTCGTCGCGGGAGCCGTACAGCAGGTGGAACCGCCGGTCCAGACCGTGGTCCACGATGTCGCGGATCATGCTCATCGCCGGGGCGACGCCGGAGCCCCCGGCCAGGAAGACGACGTCCTCGCCATGGAAGAGCGGATTGTGGTGGAACGTGCCCATCGGCCCGGTAGTGGTGACCTGGTCGCCGGCGGCGAGCGTGTCGATCAGGTGGTTGCTGATCCGGCCGCCCGGCACCCGCCGAACCGTCAGGTCGTAGTGGTCCAGCCGGGCGGGGCTGGAGGAGATCGCCAGCGGCCGACTGGTCCCGTCGGTGAAGACGCCGACGTACTGTCCGGCCAGGAAGGGCGGCAGGTCTTCGCCGTCGGCGCGCCGGAGCCGGAAGGTCCTCGTCGTGGGGGTTTCGACGATGACCTCAGCGACCGTCAGGGCCAACCGCCTGGGGTGGTGGAGGTCGACGATCCTGGCGGTCTCGGCGAGGTGGTCGGAGGTGTCGGGGGCGCGCGTCTCGATCTCGGCGAGGATGTCGGGGACGCCGTCGTACAGGTGTCTCATCGGACGCTCTCCTTGCGGCGCATGAGGCGGCGGGCCACCCGCGCCCCGGCTTCGAGGGTCGGCTGGAAGCCGCCCATTCCGGCCCAGCTGCCGGCCAGGTGCAGGCCGGGCACGTGCGGCCGGCGCTCGCTGTCACGGAAGAGCCAGCCCTCGGTGCGGTCCTGGTCATAGCCGTAGATCGCGCCGCCGGGGTGGCCGAGGTAGCGTGCCATGGTCCGCGGCGTGGCCACGTCGACCTCCTCGATCGCATCCCGGATGCCAGGCGCGACGTGCTCCACGACGTCGAGCAGGGTCTGGGCGTAGGCGAACTTGGCGCGGTGGTAGTCCGACGGCGGGACGCCGTCCCAGGCGTGCGCGTACTGGAGGGTCACCAGGCTGACGTGGGTGGCGCCGGCGGGGGCGAACCCGATCGGCGCCACGTCGTAGGAGGAGACGCAGACGCCGCGGGCGGGTTCGAGGGAGTGCCACGAGGCGTGGATGCGGTCGTCGTCGGTGTCGAGGTTGACGAACGTGGTGCTGGTGGTGAAGCCCAGCTCGGCGGGCGTGGCGTCCAGGCCCATGTGGAGCGCGAACCCCGACACGCCGATCCGCCTGGTCGCCAGATCGTCACGGACGGCCGCCGGGACGTCCATGTTCTCCAGCATGCCGTAGGTGATCGGAAGCGAGGCGTTGGAGACGACGTCCGGGGCGATCACTTCCGCGCCGTCGTCCAGCCGCACTCCCAGCACCTGCCCGCCCTCGGTCAGGATGGCCGAGACGGCCGTGTTGAAGCGGACCTGTCCCCCGGCCGCCAGGAACGAATCCAGGATCGCGGTCGACATCGCCTGCGAGCCGCCCCTGATGTGCCACGGCTTGAACTCCAGGTACGCGAAGAGCGTCAGGGCCAGATCCTGGAAGGCCAGCTTGGACGGCGGCTGCCCGAGGTAGGTCCAGTAGACGCCGAGCGCCGCCTTGAGGCCGGGGTCGTCGAAGTGCTCGTCCAGGACGTCCTTGGACGGGCGCAGCCCGTAACGGAAGAGCACCGGGTCGATCTGCTCGGGTGACGTGCCGCGCATGGCGGCGATCTGCAGGATGGTGACGTTGCTCACCAGGTCGAGGAACTTCTCGACGCGCGACCGGTTGCCGGGGAACGCCTCCTCCAGCGTCTCGATCGCGGCCGCCCGGTCGGCGGGGAGCGTGACGTCGACCTGTCCGGGGACCTTGAAGCGGTAGAGATCGTGCTCCTGGACGAACTCCAGCTTGTCGCCGACCCCGAGGCTGTCGAACAGGCCGCGCAGCGAGAACGCCTGTCCCTCCAGCCCGACGCCCGACAACTGGTGCAGAGCCACCTCGAACTCGTAGCGGCCCCGGCGGAAGGAGGTCGCGCAGCCGCCGGGAACGTTGTGCCGCTCGACCAGCAGGGTCCGCGCGCCCGCGCGTTGCAGCGTGGCGGCGGCGCTCAGCCCGGCGTTGCCCGCGCCGATGACGATGGCGTCGAAGTCGCTCATCCGCCCACGGCCTCTCGCTGGATCCGCCCGAACTGCGCGGCCATGGCCTCGGCCAGGGCGTTGGCCCCGGACAGCGGGCGCACCATGACCATGAAGTCGTCGATCAGGCCGTCCTCGTCGAAGTGCAGGAAGTCACAGCCCTGGACGTCCTTGCCGTCGACCGTGGCCGTGAAGACCAGAACGTGGTCGCGGCCGTCGGCCCCGGCGATCTCCCGGACGTAGCGGAAGTCCTCGAAGACGCGGACGACGGCACGCAGGATCGCCGCGGTGACGGCCTTTCCCGGATACGGCTTGTAGGCCACCGGACTGGTGAAGACGACGTGGTCGGCGAGCATCGCCTCGATGGCTTCGTGGTCTCCGGCCTCGACGGCCCGGCGGAAGGGATGCACGGCCACTCCTTACTCAATAAGTTGATTAGGTGCAAAAGACACTAATCATCTAGGTGCGTTACCGTCTAGACATGACTTTGCGCAACGCGATCATGGCGGCGCTCCTGGAGGGCGAGGCCTCCGGTTACGACCTGGCCAAGAGCTTCGACGCCTCGGTGGCAAACTTCTGGATGGCCACTCCGCAGCAGCTCTACCGGGAGCTGGAGAAGATGGAGGCCGACGGGCTGATCCAGGCGCGGGTCCTGACCCAGGAGCGCAGGCCGAACAAGCGGCTGTTCTCCCTCACCCGGGACGGGCTCGACGCTCTGGCCTCCTTCACGGCCGAGCCGCCCCGGCCGGGCGCCGTCCGGGACGAGCTCCTGGTGAAGGTCCAGGCCATGGATGTCGGCGACGTGGAGGCGGTGCGGCAGGCCATCGACGAGCGCCGGCGGCGGGCCGAGGCGAAGACGGCCAAGTTCGAGCGGTTGCGCGTCCGGCTGCTCGGCGACCTGCCGGAGGAGGAGTATCTGACCCGGGCCGAGCGGATCGGGCCCTACCTGACGCTGCTGCGGGGACTGTCGTTCGAACGCGAGAACATCGCCTGGGCGGAGCGGGCGCTCGCCGTTCTCGAGCGGCGCGGCACGAAAGAAGCCCCAGGCCGATCGACCTGAGGCTTCTCGCCGTACGCCGCCAGGGACTCGAACCCCGGACCCGCTGATTAAGAGTCAGCTGCTCTGACCAACTGAGCTAGCGGCGCGCGCTGTGAGGACTATACCGGCACTCGGCATCCCGGTCGAATCGGCTTAAGGTGGCCGGCCATGGCTAGAATAAAGTTCGGCCAGCAGACAGGAGCACCGATGTTCGACTCGCCCGCCGAGGTGACGGAGCGGCTCGCCGCCGTGGACTACCTCTCCGACGACGCCATCTCCACCTCGGTGTTCCTGGCCGCCGCCCTCGGCAAGCCGCTGCTGGTCGAGGGGCCGGCGGGGGTGGGCAAGACGCAGCTCGCCAAGGCCGTGGCCCGGGCGAGCGGGTCCGAGCTGATCAGGCTCCAGTGCTACGAGGGGCTCGACGAGGCCAGGGCGCTGTACGAGTGGAACTACAAGAAACAGCTGCTGCGCATCCAGGCCACCAGCGCCGACGACGACATCTTCACCGAGGAGTTCCTGCTGGAGCGGCCGCTGCTCAAGGCCATCCGGGCGGGCGTGCCGACCGTGCTGCTCATCGACGAGACGGACAAGGCCGACGTCGAGGTCGAGGGGCTGCTCCTGGAGCTGCTGTCGGACTTCCAGGTGACGATCCCGGAGCTGGGCACCATCGCCGCGGTCCGCAGGCCGTACGTGGTGCTCACCTCCAACGCCACCCGCGAGCTGTCGGAGGCGCTCAAGCGGCGCTGCCTCTACCTGCACATCGAGTACCCGACCCCGGAACGCGAGCGCGACATCGTGCTCAGCCAGGTGCCCACGATCCGCGCCGACCTGGCGGAGCGGCTGGCCAGGACCGTCGCGACGCTGCGCGCGCTGGAGCTCAAGAAGGCGCCGTCGGTGGCGGAGACGGTCGACTGGGCGCACACCCTGCTGGCGCTGGGGCGCGAGGATCTCGACGAGGCGACGGTGGCCGGCACGCTCGGCGTCGTGCTCAAGCACGTCTCCGACCAGGCGCGGGCGATCAAGGAGCTCGGCCTGCCCGGGGCCTGACCCCGCGCACTCACCTTGGAGGTCACATGTCGCTCGTGGACAGGCATGTCGGGTTCGTGCACGCGCTGCGGGAGGCCGGGCTGCCGGTGTCGCTGGCCGAGGGGCTGGACGCGGCGCGGGCGCTGCGGGTGATCGACCTGACCGAGCGGGAGTCGCTGCGCGCCGCCTACGCGGCGACGCTGGTCAAGAGGCCCGGCCACCGGCCCGGGTTCGACGTGCTGTTCGACCTGTGGTTCCCGCCGTCGACGACCGGTCTGTACGGCAGGCGTCCGGGCCGGGACGGAACGTCCGTCAGGCCCGACTTCGAGACGGCGGACCGCGACGGGCTGCGTGCCTACCTCGCCCGGCTGCTGATCGACGGCGGCGACGCCGAGATGCGGGAGTTCGCCCGCGCCATGGTGGAGCGGTTCGGCCGCCAGCAGGCCGGCCCGGGCCGGCAGAACTGGTTCTCCTACAGCGTCATGCGCGCCCTGTCCCCCGAGACGCTCATGGCCGGCATCCTGCGCGAGGTCCTCGCCGGCCGGGAGCGCGACGGCCTGGCGGAGCGGACGGCCCGCCAGCGGGTCACCGCCGGCACCCGGCGCTTCGAGGAGGCGGTGGCCGCCGACGTGCGCCGCCGGATCGCCGAGGACTCCGGCATCGAGCGCATCGCCCGCTCCGCCGTGCGCCCGCCGCTCGACCAGGTCGACTTCCTCCGGGCCACCAGGGCGGACCTGGCCAGGCTGCGCAGGGAGGTGCACCCGCTGGCCAGGCGCCTCGCGTCACGGCTGGTGATCAGGCAGCGGCGGGGCAGGCGCGGCCGGCTCGACTTCCGCCGCACGATGCGCGCCTCCCTGCAGACCGGCGGCGTGCCGCTGACCACGCACTTCCGGCCGCCGAGGCCGCACCGGCCCGAGCTGGTCGTCCTCTGCGACACCAGCGACTCGGTCTCGTCGTTCGCGCACTTCACGCTGCTGCTCACGTACGCGCTGAGGGAGCAGTTCGCGAAGGTGCGGGCGTTCGGGTTCGTGGACACGGTCGATGAGATCACCCGTTTCTTCCAGCCCGGGGCGGACGTGGTGGAGGCCATGAGCCGGCTCGCCACCGAGGCTGACATGATCCGCTTCGGCCGGACCAACTACGGCCACGCGCTGGAGCGTTTCGCCGAGCGCTACGGCGACGCCGTCGGCCCAAGGACGTCGCTGCTGATCCTGGGGGACGCGCGCTCCAACTACCAGCCGCCGGCCCTGGACGTCCTGAAGTCGCTGGCCGCGCGGTCGCGCCACGCCTACTGGCTCAACCCCGAGCCTCGGCGGCAGTGGAACACCGGCGACTCGGTCGCGAGCGACTACGCCGCGGTCGTGCCCATGCACGAGTGCCGGAACGTCTCGCAGCTCACGGCGTTCATCGAGCAGCTGGCGTAGGCCCGGCGAGGGCTCTCGGCTCAGGCGTCACGAGGGTCTCGGCTCACGACATCTCGGCTCACGACGTCTCGGCTCACGACGTCTCAGCTCACGACGTCTCGGCTCAGGCGCGCTGGAGCTCGCGGGCGGCCGTGCGGGCGAGCACCTCGATCTGCTCGCCGCTCAGCACGGTCGTGTGCGAGGCGGCCCTGATCCGCCTGGCCGCCAGGCGCGGCTTGAGCAGGGTGAGGCCCTCGGCGGTGACGGAGCCGCCGCGCGGCAGCATCCCGCAGTGCACCGCGAGCAGGGGCGTGATCGTCACCTGGACGCCGGTCTCGCGGGTCAGCATCTCGGCGAAGGCCGCGCCCGTGTCGACCAGCGGCTTGGCCACCGAGGTGCCGTACTTCTCGCCGAAGAACAGTCGCCCGCCGTACGTGGCGATCTCGGTGTCGGGGCTCCATGACTCGTTGTCGACGATCCACACCCCGCCGGGGCCGATCACCAGGTGGTCGATGGACGCCTGGCCCCTGATGGCGCGCCCGTCGAGGACGCGGTAGCCTCGCCGGCCCAGGGATCGCCGCAGCATGCGGCCGGTGATGACCTCGCCGCGCCGCCTGCCCCGCCAGACCGCCGTGGCGCGGAACGAGCGCCAGCAGAGCCACCAGTCGGCGGCGGCCACGCCCGCGCCGAGCAGGAGGCCGTAGAGCAGTGCGGGCTCCAGGTCGAACCTGACCGCCAGCCCGATGCCGGCGGCGAGGCCGATGACGGCCTTGACGGCCCGCGACCGCTGGCGGCCCTTGGCCGCCTCCCGCCAGAACTTCTCGTAGTACCACTGAGGTGACGACCCCGTGAACTTCGCGTCCTGCTGCACGTAGATACTGCCACCGGGCACGGCAAACTCCCCGAATGAGTGTGGGTGATCATCAGGATCTGCCACGCCGAAGATCCCTCGCTGGATCTATTAATACCCCATGAGAAGGAAGGGCACCCTAAGGTGACGGAATTAGCACCGCCCGGAGACGATCATCCGACCAGTCGGTACGCTGGGGAGGCAAACAAGGGGGGACGGCGTTGAAGGAAGAGCCGGTTCGTGACAGATTGCTCAGCGAGGCGACGCGGCTGTTCGCCGAGCGGGGCTTCGAAGGCACATCGGTCCAGGAGATCGTGGTGGCAGCAGGCGTCACCAAAGGTGCCATGTACCACTATTTCACCTCAAAGGATGATCTCCTGCACGAGATCTACGGCCGCGTGCTGCGCATGCAGATGGCGCGGCTCACCCGGATCGCCGACGGTCCGGGCACGCTCGCCGAGCGGCTGCACGCCGCGGCGGCCGACGTCGTCGAGACGAGCACGGCCAACCTCGACGACTCCAAGATCTTCTTCCGGTCGATGCACCTGCTCGCGCCCGAGACCCAGAAGAGCGTACGGGCCGAGCGCCGCCGCTATCACGAGCGCTTC
Source organism: Nonomuraea lactucae (assembly GCF_003313395.1). Taxonomy (GTDB): domain Bacteria; phylum Actinomycetota; class Actinomycetes; order Streptosporangiales; family Streptosporangiaceae; genus Nonomuraea; species Nonomuraea lactucae. The sequence goes on from NZ_QNFZ01001009.1 coordinate 13,008, forward strand.
CGCGACATGGTGGCGCAGGGGCAGCTTGAGGGCACGTTCAGCGACCGGGTGCCGGCCGAGCTCGTCGTCGACTACTTCTTCGGCTCGGTGCACCACCTGGGCACCTGGTTCCACGCGAACGGGACGCTGACCGGCGCCCAGGTGGGCAAGCACTTCGCCGACCTGCTGCTCGCCTCACTCGGGAGCGGGCACACCGGCCAGTGAGGCCACCGCCTCCCGGTGGTCGCCGGGCGTGCCGAACGCGATCTCGGCGGCCTTGGCGCGCTTGAGGTGCAGGTGCACGGGATGCTCCCATGTCATCCCGATCCCGCCGTGGAGCTGGAGCGCCTCCTCGGCCACGTGGACGGCCACCCCGCTGTTCCACGCCTGGGCCACGGCGACCGTCAGCGCCGACCCGTCGGCCACGGCGGCACGCGCGGCGGCCCTGGCCCTGACCACGTCGAGCCAGAGGTCGGCCAGCCGGTGCTTGATCGCCTGGAACGACCCGATGGGCCGGGCGAACTGGTGGCGTTCCCTGACGTAGGCCAGCGTGGTGTCCAGGCACCACTCGGCCACGCCGAGCTGCTCCGAGGCCAGCAGCGCCGCGCCGAACCGCAGCACCTCGGCCAGGTCCACGGCCCCGAGGCGGGTCGCCGGCGCCCCCTCGAACCTCACGGTCGCCACCGGCCTGGTCAGGTCGAACGACGGCACCACCTCGATCGCCGCCGCGTCGGGCTCCACCGCGTACAGGTCGCCGCCGACCGGGACGAGAAGCACGTCGGCCACCTCGGCCCCGGCCACGCCGGACACGGCCCCGGACAGCCGCACCGGACCGCCGCCGCCCCCGCCCTCCGCGCTTCCCGTGACCGCGCCGCTCTCCGCGCGGACCGCGGAGCC
>NZ_QNFZ01001010.1 GCF_003313395.1 Nonomuraea lactucae
CACCTCGCCATCACCTACGACGGCACCAAAGCCCGCCTCCACCTCAACGGCACCCAAATAGGCGAAAAACCCTTCACCGGCACCCTGCCCGACGACAGCGGCGCCCTCCACCTCGGCGGCAACACCATCTACGGCGAACACTTCAAAGGCACCATCGACGACGTCCGCATCTACAACCGCGCCCAAACCCCCACCGAAATCACCACCGACATGAACACCCCACTCGGCGGAACGATCTCACCCGCAGGCCCGCAGTCGCCCGCAGGGACGGTGGCGACCTCCTCGGGCGGTTCCGGCACCGAAGTTTGCACGTCCAAGACCGCCCCGGTCTCCTTCACCACCCCCGGCACACCTCCACCGGACCCGGTGGAGGATGTCCGGCATCTGACGCTGGGCAAGGACAGCTTCGTCATCAAGACCGCAAGAACCAACCCCACAGCCTGCAACGGCGGCCCGTGTACGGTGACCGACTCGACAACCATGCAGATCGGAGGTACAGGCACCGACAAGACCGCGGCTGTCATCGGATTCAAGCTCGATGAACTGCCCGACGGCGCAGGCGTTACAGAGGCCCTTCTTACGCTCGGTACCCCAACATGCGCACCAGGCAACTGTCCGACAGATACGACTATTACAGTCACTCCGCTTAAGAGCCTAGTGACTGATGAATCGAAGGGTTCAGAACTGGCGGGAGATATTCGGGGTGATATTCGCTTCGAGTTGCCCGTGACCGCTCCGCACGCCGACATAGCTGGAAGTGAATACCAGTGGGTAATACTAACTTCTAACAAGAACGATATCGTTACTTTCGGTGAGGTGACCGCAGCGCAACAGCCATCGCTGGTGCTACGTTATATTCCCGCAGGACCACCGTCGAAAGTACTCAACCTGGCAGTTGCCCCAGGAGACGGAAGCGCAATCGCCAGTTGGGGTATCCCAGAGACCAACGGCAGCGTCGCCCTTCTGGACGGCTACGACATCGAACTGGTAAACAGTGGAGGCGACAAGCTAAAGAACTTTGAGGTTAGAGAGCCGTATGCTGCAATCTCCGACATCTCTAACGGAACTGCATATACTGTAAGAGTGAGGGCAAAGACAGCCTTCGGTGTCGGGGAGTGGGAATCAGCATCGGTCACACCCAAGGCTGTTCCACCACCCCCTAACGGGTCGGATGCCTGTATTCCATTCCTGGACTCCGCCTCGACTGCACGTACGAAGTCGGAAGAGTCTGGAGCCCAGGCGTACATCGATAGGGTTCGGAAGTACTACCAAGCGCAAGACGCGGTGCTGGAAGGTAAGGCACAAACTGTTTGGGACACGCAGGGCGTGACACCCAGAGCACCCAGTACGGCAAAGCTCTCGTTGCTCAACACGTGGCTGGTCGAATACAAGGCATCCCTGGAGGAAGCCGGCGAGTCTCGCGCCAATTCCAGTACCACTCTGGAAACCCCAGTTGTTGAGGCGAGCTCTGGTGGGATCGTGAAAGTCACAGCCGGTATCAAACGCTCATGGACTGAGGAGGGTCCTCCAGCCGCAGCCACACCACACCATACGGCGGCGCGCACCTCCGGCCAAGTAGAACCTAGTGAACCTACGATTCTGGTGCATGTCTTCGATAGATGCGGCAACATGACGGTCATAGAGGTGCCGATCGAGACGAATCAGGATCCGACCGATTTCAGTAGCAGCCCTAATGCAGGAGGAGCTGCTGGCCCATCAGGACCAGTCGGAAACAATTTTACGCACCGCTGCAACGGAGGAGTATGCTGGCTGAACCTATTCGGTTGGGACTATCGAATCAAAGGCCTGCGCTTTGAGGCGGGAGGTGACCTTCGGTGGCATGCTTGGATGTCACAGGATGCGGATCCCCTCGACGGAATGACCAACGCATACTCATGGGTTAGACCGGAGTCCTCCTACGGAAAGACTAAGCTCCAGAAACTCCAGTTAAGAAACCTCAACCTATCTTTAACAACGACAATCAGCCTGAAGAAGATAGGATGGAATCCCTCCATTTCGTGGCCTCCAGGGATGAGTCCGAGCGAGGGAGAAGACACCACGGCAAGTGCGGCGTTTACGGCGCACCCGGGCGCACGTGAAATAATCTATCCGGCGGCACCGCCGGTCACCTTTAAAGCGACCTGCCAAGACATTCTCTGTGTGGGGTTCTCGAAGATCAGGCAATCTGTGTCTGCGTCAATATCAATCCTAGGAAAATGCAAAAAGGGGGCAACGAAAATCGAGGAATGCAAGCAAAGTAAACCGCAGACCATTGCTATCAATCCCGCCTGGCAGTGGGCATGGACTGACCTGTAGCGTAGACTGGTCCACCTGATATAGGGCGCACACCAAGGGCCGGAAGTTTCGGCCCTTGGTGTGCGCAAAAGCGTAGAATGGAATGTCTCAATGAACTCTAATCGCAAGCTCTACATTCTTCCTCTCATTTGCGGCTGGATCGCACTCGCGGTCGGTGGGTGTGCGATTATGCTGGAAGTGGCTGGGCCGAACAACGCAATCACCTTTTCCATTCTGCTCGCCATAGTTGTGCTTTCGCTTCTCCTCACGGCGGTTGTGGTTGCAATCGCCGAAATGACTGCATCGCATCAACGCTAAGCTTTTCCATTCTCTGGCCGACGGCCCGATCGGCTTGCCTGCGCCTTTTCCTGTGCGATCGAGATCTCGACCGCCGTATGAACTCCGGATCAGTTTGATCCGGCTTTTCTGTGCTCGGTGTCAAACGCCCGGTCCTGGCAACGTGTGATCGAGCGTCTACACGCCTTGGGGAGCCGGTGCCGATGGGTTGTTCAGCACTATTGACCAACGTCGTGGCCCGCCCGAGCGCCAAGGCGTCGGGGCTCACCCGGGAGGAGCTGGTGGGGGGCGGTCGACGGCTCGCAGGGTTGGTGGCGGAGGTGCGGCCGAAGGTCCTGGCGGTGCTTGGAGTGTCGGCCTACCGCACCGCCTTCGCCCGGCCGAAAGCGGTCGTCGGGCCGCAGGCGGATCTGGTGGGCGGGGCGCCGGTCTGGGTGCTCCCGAATCCGAGCGGCCTGAACGCCCACTGGACGCTTGCGGGCATCGCCGAGGAGCTGTCCAGGCTGCGCGAGCAGGTCCGGCCGCGTGCCCAGGAATAGCAAAGAAAGCTTGCTATCGTTCTGGAGCTCCAGCTCGTTACCGATATTGCGTTCGAATATCCAGTGATCTTTGTCATATTGTCTTGAGTTGTCCGCCGCTCGATGATCAAGGCCGTCAATCCGTCCTCACCGAGATTGAAGGTGTTTGTGAACGAGTTAGGCAGACCATCTCAACGTAGACAACGCCCCGGGCGGGGGGGTGGCGGCGGCAACGGTGCTCACGGTGGCAGCATCGCTGCTGGTCGCGGTCTCCATCCCGCAGGCGGCGGCCGATCCGGGTCCGCACGGTGCCAAGGCCGGCACGGCCGGGCCAGCGGTGACGACCTTTCCCCGGCCGGACGATCCCGATGCGCCACTGCGCGCGGCGGTAGCAGAGGCGCGGAAGCAGAACAAGCCGGTCGCGGTGGAGGCGGCCTTCTCGGAGAGCTCGCGTACGTGGGCGTATCCGGACGGGCATCTGAGCACCGACTCCTATAGTCGTCCGGCGCAGCTCAGGCAGGGCGACGGCTCGTGGGCGTGGATGGACCCGTCCCTGGTGGAGCAGGGCGGTGTGCTGCGGCCCAGGCTGGCCAAGGCTCACGTGCGGGTCTCGGCCGGCGGGGCGGGGCCGTTTGTGACCATGACGCTAGACCGGGACCGCTCGTTCGGGCTGTCGTGGCCGACGGCGTTGCCGCGCCCGCAGGTCAAGGGAAACGTGGCGACGTATGTGGGGGCCGCGGGCCCGTCGGCGGATCTGGTCGTCACGGCGTTGCCGACCGGTTTCCGGCACGACATCGTGTTGCGTGAGCGGCCGAGCGGGCCGGTGGAGTTCCGGACCCCGGTGCAGGCCAGGGGGCTCAAGCTGACCGAGACCAAGTCCGGCGGGCTGTCGCTGTCGACGGCCACCGGCAAGGGCAAGGGCAAGGAGGTGGCCTCGGCGCCCGAGCCGCTGATGTGGGACGCCTCAGCCGGCATGCCGACCGCCGAGCATCCCGGCCGCCAGGCCAGCATCGACAGCGAGGTTGAGACCGAGGACGGGGCGACGGTGCTGGTGCTCAAGCCGGACGCCGGCTGGCTGGCCGACCCGGCCACCAAGTACCCGGTCACGGTCGATCCCACCACCACGCTGGGGGTGAGCAAGGAGGTGGGCATCAGGTCGCCCAACTCCCAGCGCTCGCCGGGCACCGTCAGCCGCTCGCACTGGAAGCACTGCACCGGCACGACGTGCGCTTTTGAGGAGCAGATCGGGCGGACGCTGATGGCGTTCGACACCGCCCCGATCGGCGGCCGGCAGGTGGTCAAAGCGACCATGCAGATGCAGTTGCGCAGCGATGTCATCAATTGCAGCGAGTTTCAGGGGATCATCGCCCAACGCGTCACCGAGGCGTGGGTGGCCGATGACACCTTCTGGGGTAATCAGCCGGCCAGTACCGAGGAGGGTCGCTCCTCCATCGACCCGTGTTCCCTTCCGGGGACGGCGGGTGCGGTGTGGAGCTGGGACCTGACCACGATGACCAGGCTGTGGGCCACCGGTACCGCCAACCACGGGCTGGTGTTGCGGCTGGCCGCCGAGACTCCGGTCGCGCAGAACTACGGCGAGGACTTCCAGTTCTGGCCGCAGATGTTCACCGGGGGCACGCCGCCCAAGCTGAGCGTGGACTGGGTGCTGCCGCCGGAGCTCCCCACCGTCACCGCCGAGTCCATCGACTCGATGCACGGCAACGACGCCATCGCGCGCAGCACCAACGTCAAGGTGACCTACAAGTCCAGCGTGCCCGAGGCGACGCCGCTGAACTACACCGTGGCCGTCAACGACTCCACCATGGCCCCGCCGGCCACCGAACTGCCCGCAGGCGAGGCCGCGCTGTGGAAGTTGGATGAGACTTCGGGCGCCAGCGCCGCCGACTCCTCCGGTAAGAACGTTCCCGCCACCTTGACCGGCGCCTACACCCGCATCCCGGGCCAGCTCGGCCAGGTGGTGAAGTTCACCGGCGGGCACGCCGCCACCGCCAAGCCGGCCATCAACACCGACCAGAGCTTCACCGCCACCGCCTGGGTACGGCTGGACAGCAGCACCACCGACCAGAACGTGCTGGACCAGATGGGCGTCAACCAGCCCGGCTTCACGCTTGCCTACCACACGTCGACCGCTCCCGAGTATGACCAGCGGTGGGAGCTGTCCATGATCCGAGAGGACGTCCCCGACCGCATCCGTGAGACGGCGGTCATGTCCAAGGACCTGGCCAAGATCGGCGAGTGGACGCATCTGGCCGCCCAGTACGACAAGACGGCCGGGAAGATCCGCCTGTACGTCGACGGCGTGCTGGTCGGCGAACGCGACCACGGCGTGGCCTGGAAGGCCCAAGGCGCCTTCGAGATCGGCCGCGCCCGCGCCCTGGCCGGCAACCTCAACGGATCAGTCGACGACGTCCACGTCTACCAGCGCGCCCTGACCGGCAACGAGATCCGCGCCCTGGTCGGTGTACCCGGCACCACCACCCACAACAACATTCCCTCCGGCCAGGTGCTCGACAAGGTCTTCACCCTGGACAACCCGGCCAGCTTCAAGTTCGTCGTCAAGGCATGCCGCGCCGGCGTCAACCCGCCCTCGTGCAACGAGAGCCCGGCCTACCGGATCACCTCCGACGCCCCCACGCTGCCCACCGACGCCGAGACCGGCATGGCCGACCCGGCCCAGCCGATCCTGTCCGGCATGGTCAACCGACCCTCCGGCGGTCCGGTCACCGCCAAGTACTACCTGTACGACAACACCGGCGCCCCGGTCGGCTCGGCACCACTGGGCAGCCGCACGGTCAACGGCGGCCAGCGCGCCTCGCTGCAGATCCCCGCCAACACTGTGCAACCAGGCACTGCTTACAAGTGGCAGATGGTGGCCTGCGCCGTCGGCCAGCAAAGCGGTGGGACGGATCCCGAGCCGACCCCAACACCAACCCCGACGCCCACCCCTAGCGGTGATTCGACACCACCCGCAGTCAGTCAGACTGTGCCCGCTAACGGCGGCAGGATGCTGACCAGCAAACCTCTGAGCGTCACCTTCAGCGAACCGATCACCGGTGCTCAACTTGCGGTCAAGGGCGTGCGTTCTGGTCAGCCTGATCATGTTCCCTCGGGCACGATCAGCATGGACAGCACGAACACCGTCTTGACGTGGACCCCGAGTGACGCGTTCGTGTCGCCCTACACCTACACGGTGACGGTGACCTCCGCCAAAGACTCCGCCGGCAATACCCTGCTGCCCTACACGTGGAGCTTCCTCCGCGACAGCCTTATCGGGGGTTCAGGGGACAGCGGTGCGTCTTCTACTACCTCTACCCCCAGCGGCCAGTCAGGCAGTATGAGCGAAAACGGTACCGGCGCACTGGAGGAGGTTTGCACCTCCAAGACCGCCCCGCTCTCGTTCACCACGCCCGGCACACCCCCGCCGCCCCCGGTGGAGAACGTCAGGAACTTGACGCTGGGTAAGGACAGCTTCGTCATCAAGACCGCAAAAACAAACCCCACAGCCTGCAACGGCGGCCCGTGTACGCTGACCGATTCGACAACTATGCAGATTGGAGGTACAGGCACCGACAAGACCGCCGCTGTGGTCGGATTCAAGCTCGATGAACTGCCCGACGGCGCAGGCGTTACGGAGGCCGTCCTTAAGCTCGGTACCCCAATCTGCCCAACGGGCGACTGCCCGACAGACGCGACCATTACAGTCACACCGCTAAAGAGCCCAGTCAAGGCCGAGTCAAAGGGATCGGAGCTGGCAGGCGACGCCGACCCGGACGCCACCCCATACTCCCTCCCCATCAATCGGCCGCAGGCCGATGTAGCAGGCAATGAGTACCGGTGGTTGCTGTTCACGTCCAACAAGGATGAGGTGATCAGCTTCGGCGACTCAGCGGCAGCTGAGCAGCCGTCGCTGGCGCTCACCTACCTTCCAGCTGGACCGCCCAGCAAGGTGCTCAAATTGAACGCCCAGCCCGGAGATGCGAGCGCCCTGGCCAGCTGGGGTATCCCCGAGCGGACTGGTAGCGTCGCCCTTCTCGACGGCTACGATGTCGAGGTGGCCGACCCTAGCGGCACCGTCGTCAAAACGCTGGATGTCAAGGATCCGTATGTGGGCATCACAGGGCTGACGAATGGGCAGGCCTTCACGGTTAACGTACGTGCCCGGTCGGCATACGGAACCAGCGATTGGGAGTCTGCAACGGTCACGCCCAAGGCTGCTCCCCCGCCACCTCCTCCCGGCACGCCGTGCATCCCCTTCTTGGATGGGGAGCAGCCGCCTGCCGCGAAGGCCGCGGGTGGGACTGCGACGCAGGCGTATGTCGACCTGATCAAGGCCTACTACCAGGCGCAGGATGCGGTTCTGGAAGGCAGGGCGGACACGATCTGGGATGCCCCGGGTGTTACTGCACTCACTCCCAGCACGGCCAAGCTGTCGCTCCTCAACGAGGCGCTTATCAGCCAGCGTGACGAACTGGCTTCCACTGGTAAGACCAGGACCGGATCAACGGTTGAAGTGACAGACCCGATCGTACTGGCCATGCCTAACGGAACCGTACAGGTTATGGCAAAGATCAAGCGCACGTGGACCGAGCCCTCGTCAACGAGTGGCATGAGGACGGCATCGGGCGAGGTGGAGCCGAGCGAAGCCACGATCGACGTTCACGCCTTCGACCGCTGCGGCAACATGACTATCATCCAGGTGCCCATCGATTGGGTTGAAGATTCGACAGACCACGCGGCGCCCCCAGGAGCAGGTGGCAGTGCCGGTTACCCGGCGGGGCGCTTCGAATGGGTGAACTGGATAGGTAATCTCGGTCGGGAACTCGACCATAAGAAGAAGCAGATCCGACCCGGCAAGTACTGGTTCACCTATGCCCAGAGCAATTCCTGGTGGGAGCAGCCCAAATCGTACAGCGAATGGGTCAATACGTGGAAGCTCAAAGACGTAAATAGCTCTCTGCAGGTCTACCCGTCTAAAAAAAGTCAGTGGGATAGCGCGTACGCCAAATGGCTGGTCAGCCACATGAGTCTAACGGTATCGGGTACCGTGTGCGTCCAGGCTTCAACGACCGACAAGACCACGGCAATCGGCCTCACGCTCGGGACTGATAGCTTCGGAAGCTGGACCGACACGTTCACAACGAAAGACGTCTGGCAGTGCCGCAGCTACTCGCGGACGCTGGGCAAGAATAGGTTCCCGAAGGTGGATGCCGGAGCCAACTGGATCGACTCCATCTGCGATAACGAGTGTGGTCAGAAGTGGTACCGCCATCACACCACAGCGAACCTCACGATCGTGCATATGAACAAGTTGGGTTACGCGCAGGAAGATCACGTAGCGATCGACCTGGAAGGTAAGGTCAAAAAGACTATGCCTGCCGCACTGGGTAACCCGCACGGAAGCTTCAGCATTCCCGAATACAAGCGAGGGGGAAAAATCGCTGAAAAAATTCTGGAACGCTAGAGTCTGAATCGGTCAACCTGGCGAGGGGGTGCAACCCAGCCCCCTCGTCGTTTCCTTTTCATGTCCGGACGGATGACAAAATGATTCGCAAACTGAGGCTTGTCACACTCGCCGTCGGCGCATTCGGCTTAATCATCGTGATCTACTTCGGCGTCGCCTCCCAGGCGAAACCTGCCGCCCTACCTCAGACGAAATTTGCTACTCAATGCGAACGGTTCCGGCTGGTGGCGCTCAATGCCTTCATGGCGACGTCGGGGGACTATGACGTGAACACCGCAATGACGAGCGGCGCGATGGACTGCTCCAGCCCGTCCATCACTGTTGAGATCAGCCCTAGGGTCGCGGGCCCCAACCCACCGCGGTGGGGCGACAAGATCAAAATGCTGCCGTCCGGAGAGATTCAGAACCCGGACCTCCGTTCATGGCGATACTCGGAGATACTGCGTGCAGTAGGAGCTGGCGGCCAAGGTGATGCAACAGACGAGATCGGCGACTCGTCCAAGCTTCTCCATCGCGCGCCAGGCAAACTTTCAGCCCTTGCGCTGGTGGTTCTTGCCCAGCCACTCCCCGAAAAGCAGGTGCTCGCCCTGTGGGCGAGCCCGCAGTCGATGATCCTCTCACCAGCAATTGACGGAAAATCCCTTGTATGGGAAGAAACGACCTTCTGTACTTTCAGGGGATTCGACGCGTGCTCAGGCCGCGACAAGGCGCAGCCGATAACCTCCGAGTTCAGGAAGTGGGTGTCCCAGCTGACCTCGCAGGACACGCCGATGCTTGCAAAATACGGTCTCACTCTGTCCCGGCTTCGCGTGGTTGCTGACAAGGGGCTCATCTACGGCTTTACGCTGCAGAACCTCCCCGGCCCACTCAAAGGGTTGGCGAAAGATCCGCGGGTCAAATCGGTTTACATCATTGACGCCACAAGGTCCTTTGCGTGGTAGCGTTACTTGTCTCGATCTTTCGTGCTCCCAGCCGGGTGGAGATGAAGCCGTGACGTAGTGGGTGATCGTCTGTTTGTAAGCTCGTGGTCGATTGCCGGTGGGAGTCCGGTCCGGGTAGCTGCCAGGAGGCCCGGTAGCAGGCTGGCGGTTTCGTGTGGGAACGGGCGGGGTCGAAGCCCAGCGTCAAAGGCCCTTTCGCGGGGGAGCAACGATGCGGTCCGTAGCATGAAGCGAAGCCTGCGGCGTCGTTAGAGGTCCCGGGCGCGAGATCGGGAACGGGGGAGCTGAGCGCCCGAATCCAAGCGAAGGCCATGGACGCGCAGGTGGACTGGAAGCGCAGGGCTCCCCGGCGTATAGGCGTGGAACGTATCGAGGGTGGCGGCGGGAACTGGGGAGGCCTTCCCCGGCCCGGTGACCTGCGGACATTGCGTTGCCGAAGCGTGGCGTCCTATAACCGGTCAACGCCGGGAAGTGGATGGCTGGCCGCGTGGCGTCGGAGGCGGCCGTAGAATTTTGCTGAAAGAGGGGGTGAGATGGCGCCGCCCCGATCCTGGACCACCAGCAAAGACCCTGAATTCGCGGTAAAAGAACCCGGATCGTGGACCTCTATGCGCGCCCGCTGTCCGGCGCGGTAGTGGTCTGCGCTGATGAGCTCGGCCCCGTGGTCCCGGGGCCTTCCCACCCGCGTCCGGCTGGTCGCCCGACGGGCGCCGGATCAAAGCGCCGCTGGACTACGCCCGTGGCGCCGAAAAGACCTGGGTATACGGAGGTCTGCGCATCGCCGACGGGACACCAGGTCAAACTCTGGGTTTGGGGACGCACTCAAGCGCCACCACGGCAGCAACGCCGACGGTTCACCTACGCCCTTTGAGGAACGCGCTGACGGGTACGAACCACGGAACCGATCCAACCTCACGACTGAACCTGTAACACGCGAACGGGCACGGTCCGGCGGCGACCGGGCGCCTGGGTGTGGCCGCTATGCGTCCGCTCGCCCTGGCCGGGAAGGTAGGCGGCCAGCAGGCCGGTCATGATCTTCCAGACCTCCCGGTGCGCGCCCTGCCTGGCGCACTCCTCCAGGGACGCGCGCACGTGGCTCAGCTTGAACTCCGACGTGCGCAGGGCCAGGCCGAGCTGGCGGCCGCACTCCGCGGCGGGCAGGCTGCCCGCCGCGGCCGCGCGCAGCAGCAGCTCCTGACCGCGCTCCGGCGAGTGCTGCCAAGTGCGCTCGGCCAGCAGCACGCCCAACAGCGCCGCCAGGCCGTCGCCCGCCGGCCCGTCCTGGGGGAACAGCCCGGCCACGAACTCAGGGAAGGCGCTGGGCCGTTCCCAGGTGTTGAGCAGGTGCGGGACCATGTGTGCGGCCACCACGTCCCGGTCAGAGGGCAGCACGAGCCTCCAATACGCCATGGACTCGCCGTGACGGGAGTCGGCCAGGTCGGACAGCAGGGCGTCCACCAGGTCCAGCCCGGTTGGCTCCAGCTGGACGCGGGCGCGCAGCTCATAGCCGCGCCACTCGACGCGGACGACAGGCTCAGGACGGTTCTTCAGCCATCGCGCCAGGGTGGCGCCCGCTTCGGACCCCAACCGCCCAGCGCGGGCGATCACCTCGTGATCCACCTCGTGCGGCAGGCGCAACAGAGCCTGCTGCAGGTCGGCGGGCAGGGCCCGGACTCCCGCCCGCTCGTAGCCCTCCAACCGGGTGACGAGCTCGGCGGGGTCGAGGTGGCCCGAGGTCAGCGTCGGGGTGGCCAGCAGGTACGGCGGCAGCGTCCCGGCCTTCAACGCAGCCAGGATCTCGGCATAGCGCGACAGCAGGACCCAGTGCGGCACGGAGACGGAGTGCCGGCGCGGTAGCCGGTCGCGTCGCTCGTCGCGCCTCGTGACGGCAGGCCCCCAGTTGCCGGTCGAGAACAGCGAGATGTCGAGGATCTCCCCTGGGAGCGGCGGCCCTTCATCGACGTTCTCGAGATTGCCCAGCGGGGCGCCGCCCTCGCCGAGGCTTGCCACGATGTTCGCGCGGACGTCGGCGGGCAGGCGGCCGAAGGCGTCGCTGAAGTCGCCCTCCGTGGTGCGCACGCTGACCGAGTGATGCGCGTGGACGTGGGGTCGCTCAGGCTCGGGGATGGGCGGCTCCTGGCCGGGATGGGCCGCCTCCCGCCACATCGCCTGCTTCCACTGGCTGAGCTCGGGCCAGTGGCGCCGACCGTACAGGTCGCTTGCCACGCCCGGTGGCTTGACTGCCGACGGGTCGCGGACGAAGGCGTCCAGCCAGCGTTCGAAGCCGAGGACGCCGCGCGAGTCGCCGGTTCCGGGGAACGGCTCGCGGGCGGGCACATCGAACGCGGGCAGTGGGGCGGGCTGGAAATCGTCCTCCACCGGTTCGGGGGCGGCTCCGCCGTACACCTGCGACAGCCGCGCGGCGAGGTCAGGGGGCAGGAGGCCCGCCGCCTCGCGCACCGCCTCGGCCCCTATCGGCGTGAACCGGGAGGCGTGCTTGACGGCCAGCCGTACCGTGCGCTCCTGCACGTCGACGGAATCGCACAGGAACGCCGAGGCGAGCGCGGGCGCCAGGTGGTCGAGATCGCCCCCTTCCTCGCGGGCAGTCTGGTCCAGCCAGCTCAGCCCGGCGCGCACGAGCTTGCCCTCGGCGCGGAACAGCAGCGCTGCCAGCGCCTCGTTGACCTCCTCGCCGCTCAGGCCGCCCGTGCCGCGCAACTGTTTCAGCGCCAGCTCGGCCACCGGGCCCGGCGCGGTGGGCAGCAGCCGCAGGTAGTCGCGCGAGCGCTCCCGGCTGGGAGCGGGGTCGAGCAGGTCGTGCAGGCGGACGAAGAAGCGCAGGTCGGCGGCGCTGCCGCCGCGCAGGAACCGGCGGACGCAGCCGTCGACGAGCATCTCGCGGTCGACCTTGCCGGTCGCGACGTGGTCGCGCAGCGCGCGCAGCCAGGAGCTCTGCTCGGCGGCCCACTCGGGTGCTTCGAGACGGTCGTCGCGCAGCGCCCTGCCCACGCCCTCGGCATCGAAGATCTTGGGGAGGAGGTGCCCGGCCAGCGGGTCGCGCCCCAGGTCGGGCGGGGTGGAGACCCACGCGGCCACGAGCGGCTCGTGCTCGGGAGGAATCGCCTCGGTACGGCGGAGCAGCGCCAGAGCCAGCGGCACGCTGTCGTCGCGGGCCTGGGTCCTGGTACCGCGCAGGCGCAGGGCCAGCCGGACAGCGAGGTCGGCCTGCCACTCGGGCGGCCGAGCGGCGATCACCCGCAGCAGCGGGTCGATGTCGGTGGCCTGCCAGCGGGTGAAGTCGCGCCGGTAGAGCCAGGTGGCGACGGCGGCCGGCCCGCCGAGCGTGCCGGCGCCGGCGATCCGCATCGGCTCGATCCACTTCTCGCGCTCGCGCCAGTCCACCCAGTACTCGTGGTGGTTGTGGCCGCCCATCCACCACATCTCGGCGGCGCGCTCGGGGTTCGCCCCGCCGGCCATCGCGGCGCGGACGAACTCCTTCCTGTCCCGTTCCTGAGCTTCGTGGGCCTCCCGCTGCCGCCGCTCGTAGAGCATCTCCGCGGCCTTCCTGGCCAGGCCGATGTGGCCGGGCAACTCGCGGGCCACCTCGCGGCGCTGCTCATCGTCCAGCCCCACGACCATCTCGGTCACCTCGCCCGCGTCGCAGCGGGTGATGACCTTGCGCACGCTCTCCCAGGTGTTCACGCGCTCGCTTCCACCGCGACGCGGGCGGCGATGCGGGCCGCGAGCACGTGCTTGCACGGTCCGCGCGAGCCGCGATGGTCGAACCACCACTCGCACGTGCACGTGCCGTCGGCGATGCCGACCCGCCGCACGCCGCCTTCGGTGCGCACCTCGGCGACAGGGCCGTCGACGCGTACCGATCCGGCGGCGACGAGCGCACGGGCGGCCGTCAGCCGCGGGTTGAGCTCGGCGACCTGGTCGCGGTCGTAGGGCAGCTCGCGGTGGAAATGGGTGGCCTCGTAGAGGTCGTAACCGACCTGACCGGCGGTGCCGAGCTGGGTCAGCGCCGCCCGCACCCGGGCAGGCGACAGGCCGGAGCGGTCGGCGAGCGAGCCGATCTCGATGGCCGGCTCGAAGGCGAGCAGCGGGGCCAGCACGTCGGCGTCGCCCGCCGCCTCGTCGGTGGCCAGATGGTCCAGGACCGCGCCCTCGCCGGAGAACCCACGCGACGGCGCGGGTGAGACGACCAGCGTGTAACGCATACCGGGCAGGTCGAGCTCCCAGGCGCCCGCGGTGGAGCCGGACGCCGGGCCGTACACGCGCAGGGCCTTGACGAAACGCAGCAGCGGCAGGAGCGTCGCGACCCGGCCCGCGCCCGCCAGACAGACGGCGCCGGGACGGTGCTCGTCGTGCACCCGCAGGTCGCGGCCGGCGGGCGAGACCCACACCGTGGCGCCGGCGCGGCG
>NZ_QNFZ01001011.1 GCF_003313395.1 Nonomuraea lactucae
CCGGCTCCGCGCCCGCCGGGCGCGGAGCCGGCCGCGGCCACTCCGGGCGATCGCGCCGAAGCCGATCAGGGCAGGAGAGGGAGCCTCCCGACGATCTTGTCGACGCGGTTGCGCGGCCCGACGATGCTGACGGCGTAGTACTCGATGTCGTCGGCCGCCGTCTTGCTCACGGTTTCCAGGTATTCGGCGTAGACACGCGTGTGCTGCGCCGCCGCGGGCATGTCCGCGACGAAGGTGCCGGCCGACGCCGCCGCCTTGCCGCGGATCGTACGGAGGGTGACCGGGTCCGCGGCCAGGACCGAGCAGCCCGCCCAGGGCAGCCCTGGATGGGAGTCTCCCTCGGAGTCGACCGCCTCCTCGCCCAGGAGCCCGGTCACCGAGGCCGCCGTCGCCGCCGCTGCGCAGACGGCGGCGTTGACCGCACGGCCTGACGGCAACTCGCCGTTGACCACGATGACCCACTTGAGGCGGGCGGCGCGGGTCGGGGCGGTCGGATCGATCTCTTCAGGCGCGAACCCGATGCTTTCCTTGAACATATACTCGGCCATCCGCTCTAATCCTAGTCAGATGTACGCACAGACATCTGAATCCTAGGTGGCAGTACAATCAGAGGGCAATGAATCCGTACTTCTATCGGACAGGAGGGCGAGATGGCACCCATGGACGAACTTGATGCGGCGATCCTGCGCGAACTGCAGTCAGATGCACGGAAGACCAACCGTGACGTCGCCGCGACGGTCGGCGTCTCACCGACCACGGCGCTGGACCGCACACGCGGGTTGCGTCGCAGGGGGGTCATCCGTGGCGCGATCCTCGACGTCGACCTGGCGCTGATCGGACGCCCGGTCCAGGCCCTCATCGCCATCCGCGTGCGCCCCCCGTCCAGGCGCAACATCGAGGGCTTCCGCGACTGGGTGGCAGCGCTCCCCGACACCCTCGGCGTCTACGTCACGACCGGAAGCGAGGACTTCATCGTGCACGTCGCCGTGCCGGACAACACCAGCCTGTACGCCTTCGTGATCGACAGGCTCACCGAGCGTCCCGAGGTCGCCGACGTGCGCACATCCATCGTCTATGAGCACATCCGCAACAACCGCATCGCCCCGTGCCACTCCACGGGAACGGAGTGATTCCGCGTTACGCCAGCGTGGTGATCGGGTCCGTGACGGTGACCGGGCGTGACTCCCACAGGGCCGTGAGGGCGGTGGCGGCCATGAGCCGGACGCCCATGCCGATCGCCCCTTCGTCCACGTCGAACGTGCCCTGGTGGATGTCGTAGGTCTGACCGTCGGGCGACCGGGTGCCCAGGCGGGCGAAGGCGCCCGGGATGGACTCCAGGTACCAGGCGAAGTCCTCGCCGCCCAGCGACTGCTGGGTGGGGGCGACCGAGCCGGCCCCGAGCGCGCGCTCAGCCGCCTCGGCCAGCATCTCGACGCTCAGCTCGTCGTTGACCACCGGCGGCACGCCTCGGGTGTAGTCCATCTCGGCCTCGACCCCGTACGCGCCGGCGACCGACTCCAGGAGGGACTTGATGAGGTCGGGCGCGACGTGCCAGGCGTTCTCGTCGAGGCAGCGGACCGTGCCCTCGGCGATGCCGTCGTCAGGGATGGCGTTGGCCGCCGAGCCGGCCTCGACGCGACCCCAGACGAGGCTGAGCGAGCTGCGCGGGTCGATGCGGCGGGACAGGGCGGCGGGGAGCTCGGTGAGGATCTTGGCGAGGGCGAAGACGAGGTCGGCCGTGAGGTGGGGCCTGGCCGTGTGGCCGCCGGGGCCGGAGACCTTGACGACGAGCCTGTCGCAGGCGGAGGTGATGGGGCCGGGCTTGAGGCCGACCTGGCCGACGTCGAGACGGGGGTCGCAGTGGAGGCCGAAGATGCGGTCGACGCCGCTGATGCCGCCCTGCGCCATGACCTCCAGCGCGCCGCCGGGGAGCTCCTCGGCCGGCTGGAAGATGAGCCGGACCCGGCCGGGCAGCAGGCCGGCGGCCGCCTGCTGGGCGAGGAAGAGGGAGGTGCCGAGCAGGATGGTGGTGTGGACGTCGTGGCCGCACGCGTGGCAGGCGCCCGGGACGGTCGAACGGTAGCTCTCGTCCTTCTCGTCCTGCAGGCCGAGCGCGTCGATGTCGGCGCGCAGCGCGATGGTGGGTCCGTCGCCGCTGCCCACGTCGCAGATGACTCCGGTGCCGCGCGGGAGCACGGACGGGACCAGGCCGGCGGCCGTCAGCCGCTCGGTGATCCGCTGGGTCGTGCGGTATTCGGCGAAGGCGAGCTCGGGATGCATGTGCAGGTCGCGACGGAACGCGACCAGATCCTGCTCAGTCTCGGCCAGGAACGCGTCGAGTTCCCCCCGCAGCTCACGTCCCCGCATCAAGTCACCGTCCCGTTCCACGCCGTGCGGTGTGCTCTGCCCTGGCCGCACGGCCCATATCGTCAATATCCTTTTCAGTCCCGTCTCTGTCTCACTGTGGCCGCTGTCCGGTCAGGGCAGCAGCCCGGCGAATCGCACGCCGAACCCCTGGGTTCCGGTGCCGGGGATCGTCAGCACGGGCGCGGTCCGCGTCTCCTGCGGAGATCAACCGCTGCAGCCCGGAACCACGGCGGTCGGCCGTGGGCCCGATGGCGATGCTTCGACTTTATCGCTCTCGTGAGACTTCTCGCGGACAACTACACCAAAAGTTAGCTGACGGCATGCCCGTAACCCCTGGTCTTCACGGGATGTGAGGGGGAACTGATCCGGAAATAGTCACAACGGATCATTAGATGGTGACCCAACGACGCTTCCCCCAAACGTGGTTGCCTATTCCGAATCCTGTCACCTTCCGGCATGGTGATCACACTACGGCGCTGGCTGATTTTGAGAAGAATGCGTGTTTCACTCGCCCTATGATCACTAAAATCCCGTTCGGGGAGAAGTATGCACAGTTGAGCATCTTCGAGCCGAGCGAGGGGACCCTGGTGGTCGTGCCCTCGCTCTCCCTTCCGCAGGACGAGCTCCGCCGCATCACGGGGGCGAGGTGCTACGAGGAACGGCTGCTGTTCCTCCTGCTCACGCTGCGCGAGCCCGGGGTCAGGGTGGTCTATCTCTCCTCCGCCCCCATCGACCACGACATCGTCGAGTACTACTTCGGCTTCCTGCCCGATCCGGACGACGCCGCCGAACGGCTGACCCTCATCAGCCTCGACGACCCATGCACGCAACCGCTGACCAGGAACCTGCTCTCGCGTCCGGACGCGATCGGACGGGTGCGGGAGACGCTCGACGGCGACGCGTGGATGGTCCCGTTCGTGCTGAGCGAGCTGGAGGAGGAGCTGGCCTCGCTACTCAGCGTTCCCATCTACGGACCGGCCACGTCGCTGGCGTACTACGGCTCCAAGAGCGGCGCCCGGGAGGTCGGCCAGGAGGCGGGCGTGCCGATGGCGCGCGGCTTCCAAGACCTGCGCACGGCGGTGGAGATCCAGGACGCGATCGACTCCCTGCCCGGCGAGCGCGTCATGATCAAGCTGAACGACGGATACTCGGGCCTCGGCAACGCGATCGTCAGCAGGAACGGCACCTCCGGCGTCAGCTTCTCGGCCGACGGCGAGACCTGGGACACCTTCACCGCGAAGATCGCGGAACGGGGCGCCGTGGTCGAGGAGTTCATCGAGCACCGGCCGCTGTACTACCCGAGCGCGCTGGCCAGGATCACCCCGGGCGGCCAGCACGACGTCGTCGCCACCCACGACCAGGTGCTCGGCGGCGCGAACAACGACGTGTACCAGGGCTGCACGTTCCCCGCCGCGCCCGAGTACCGGGCCGAGGTGGGGGCCTCGGCGGCGAAGATCGCCCGCATCATGGCGGAACGGGGCGTGGTCGGGCTGTTCGGCATGGACTTCTTCGCGTTCAAGGCCGACGCCGGCTACGCCGCCCTGCTCTGCGAGATCAACCTGCGCATCGGCGGCACCACCCACCCGTTCGGCTCGGCGCTGCTCACCACCGGCGCCACCTACGACCCGGGCACCGGGCTGCTCATGGCCGGTGACCAGCCCAAGTTCTACACCGCGACCGACAACTGCGCCGCGTCGTGCCTGCGCGGTCGCTCCCCCGGCGAGGTCGTGCGGATGGTCGAGCGGCTCGGGCTCGGGTTCGACACCAGCCGCCGTACCGGGAACGTCTTCCACCTGCTCGGCGCCATCCCCGAGCACGGCAAGCTGGGCTTCACCTCGATCGGCGACTCCCGCGAGGAGGCCGACGAACTGCACCGGCTCACCCGCCTCGCGCTCTGCGGAGGCCCTTCCAGCCGATGAGGCCGAGCACGATCCCGATCAGGACGTTGACGGCGATCAGGACGCCGTGGACGACGTAGAAGCTGGTCCGGCGGCCGTCCGCCAAGTTAAACCCGAGATTGACCCACTCGAAGATCATGAACACGCCGAGGACCATGAGGAAACCGGCGATCTTTCGCGACATAACCACCCGTCCAGTATCGCCGCCCTGCTCACGGGGGATGTGTCGGCACATGTGGAAGAACTCGAAGCTACGCTGAGACCGCCATGCCGAAGATACTCGTGCCGCTCACGGCACTCCTCGCGGCGGTCGCGCTCACCGGGACCGCGCACGCCTCGCCGACCCCGCCGGTCGGCGGCGAGCAGTTGGGCAGCCGCGGCCTGGTGCGGCCGGACGGCGTCAAGGCGCCGCCGAAGTCCAAGGCCACGTCCTACGTGATCGCCGACCTGGAGACCGGCGCGGTGCTCGCGGCCAAGGACCCGCATGGCAGATACCTCCCGGCCAGCACGCTCAAGATCCTGACCGCGGTGACGCTCATCCCCCTGCTCGACAAGAACCTCACGGTCCAGCCGAGCCGCGACGCCGTCAACCAGGAAGGCAGCGCGGTCGGCCTGACGACCAAGCCGATCTACAAGGTCGACGACCTGCTGAAGGCGCTGATGATGTCGTCGGGCAACGACGCGGCCATGGCGCTCGCCGAGGCCAACGGCGGCCTGGACAAGACGCTGCGCGACATGAACACCGAGGCCAGGCGGCTCCAGGCCAACGACACCGTGGCCAGGACACCGAGCGGCCTCGACAAGCCCGGGCAGAGCAGCTCGGCCTACGACCTCGCGCTCATCGCTCGGGCCGGCCTGGCCAACCCCGAGTTCAGGCGGTATGTGGGCACGAAGACGGCGAAGTTCCCGGCGCCGAAGAAATACTACGAGATCAGCAACCACAACAAGCTGCTGTGGCGCTACGAGGGCATGATCGGCGTCAAGAACGGCTGGACCACCAAGGCCCAGTCCAGCTTCGTCGGCGCGGCCACCCGCGGCGGCCACACGATCATCGTGGCCATCATGCGGCACGAGGGCTACTTCTGGGAGGAGGTGGCCGGGCTCCTCGACTGGGGCTTCGCCGCGCGTGACACGGTCACGCCGGTCGGCAGGCTGGTCGACCCGCTCCCGGCCTGGCCACCCGCGCGGCAACAGGCCGCCGCGCCACCGCCGCTCGCGGCCACCGCCAAGCCCACGCCGCTGCTCGAGGCGGCCGCGGCCAATCAGACCGACACCACACGGACGATGGGCGCGGTCGTGATCGGCGGCGGGCTGCTGTTCGGGCTGGTCTGGCTCGGGTACGGCCTGCGCCGCAAGCGCGGCTCACGCTCCCGGTCCTTCGGAGAGTGAACGCCCCGAGCCCTCCAGATTGGAGCGCTCCGGACCCGGCCGCCCCACGTCCGAGCGCCCCACGTCCGAGCGCCCCACGTCCGACCGCCCCACGTCCGAGCGCCCCACGTCTGAGTGCTCCGGAGGCGAGCCGCTCGGGATGGGCGAGGGCGAGGGCGGCGGGCAGCGCCCGGCCGTGGCCGTCCACGCGGCGACGTACAACGTGAGCCGGGCCGAGAAGTTGATCCAGAGCAGCAGCCCCACGACGACCGCGAAGGCGCCGTACAGCGGGTTGCTCAGCGTGTGACCCAGCAGCAGCCCGGCGAGCTGCTTGAGCAGCCCCAGCCCGATCGCCCCCAGCAGGGCGCCCCTGGCGATGACCCGGAACCGCTGCGTGGGCCTTTCCACCCAGCCGAGCACGATGACGAAGAGCAGCCAGTCGGCGGCCAGGCTGGCCCCCAGCCCGACGAGGAAGAACAGCGCGTTGTTCAGCGGGGTGTCGTCGAGGCCGAGGAACCTCACCACCACCGTGGTGGCCTGCGTGGCGAAGCCGGTGACGGCCACCGAGGCGAGCAGCGTGGCACCCAGGAGGATCAGCGACACCAGGTCACGGAGCTTGCCGCGGAGGAAGTCGAGCGGCGGGGACGTGGTCATCGACATCTCGCGCAGCGCCCCGCGCAGCGCGTCGATGGCGCCCAGCCCGGCGTAGAGCAGACCGAGCAGACCGATGATCCCGGCGGCCTGCTTGGCCGTGGCGATGCTGTTGAGGTTGAGCTGGTCGGCCATGCCCGGC
Source organism: Nonomuraea lactucae (assembly GCF_003313395.1). Taxonomy (GTDB): domain Bacteria; phylum Actinomycetota; class Actinomycetes; order Streptosporangiales; family Streptosporangiaceae; genus Nonomuraea; species Nonomuraea lactucae. Next base: position 6,427 of record NZ_QNFZ01001011.1, read on the forward strand.
ACCTGCTCGGCGATGATCTTGTTCAGGGCGTCCAGGGCGTTCTGGTCGTTGCTCAGGACGTAGCCGAGCGCGGCGTAGGCCAGCGCGATCAGCGGGAAGAACGACAGGAAGACGAAGTAGGTCACCGCGCCCGCCAGCCGCTCGCCCGACTGGAGCTGGTAGCGCTGGACGGTCCGGATCAGGTGGTCGATCGAGGGCCGCCGGACCCGCCAGTATTCGGTCCTGCGGCGGCCCCACGCCTTCACCGCCTCGACGCGCTCGGACAGACCGCCCATCCGCCACCTCTCACCCCCGGCGAGGCCCCCGCCCGCCCTGGGGTCCGGAGGTCCTGCCGTATTAGTCCCGGCGAGAGGCTCCTGCCCAGCACGGGGCCGGTCAAGTCCGCCGCGGACCCCCGATTGCCCGAACGTCCGGCAGGTCAGGCACTCACGGCGGTCACCGCTCCCACGGTCACCGCCTGAGCGGTCTCCGCCAGCGAGGCGAGGACCGCGGCCACGTCGTGGTGCAGCAGCCTGCCGTCGCGCTTGACCACCCGGCCCGCGACCAGCACGGTGTCGACGGCGCTGGTGTCGGCGTTGAGTACGACGGCGCCGATCGGGTCGTGCGCCGCCGCCATGCCGAGCGTGTCGGTCCGCAGCAGCACCAGATCGGCCTGCTTGCCCGGGCGCAGCGACCCGGTGACATCGCCGAGCCCGGCCACCCGCGCGCCCTCGATCGTGGCGACGCGCAGCGCGTCCTTCGTGGAGAAGTCCCGCCCCGCGCCGTCGGGCCGGCCGCGCTCCAGGGTGAACGCGGCCCGCATCAGGCTGAACATGTCACCGGGACCGCACGTGACGGTGTCGGCGCCGAGTGACACGGGCGCCCCGGCTGCCCGCGCCCGCCCGGTGACGGGGTAGCCGACGCCCAGCGTCATCTCGTCGACCGGCGTGACGGACACGCCGCCACCGGTCTCGGCGATCAGCTTGAACTGGTCGTCGTCGTAGTGGTTGGCGTGGACGAACATCGTGGGCGTCTCCAGCAGCCCGTTCACCCGCAGGAAGTCGAGCCCCTCGGTGGCGCTCTCCGGGCTGCCCCCGCCGAGGTGCGCGGTGACGGGCAGGCCGAGATCGCGAGCCAGCCGCCACTCGTCGAGCACGTGCTCCGCACCGGCGATCTCCGGCCCGAGCGCCGCGATCATCATGCTGACGAGCCCGCCGGCCGTGCCGAAGTGCTCGTCGAAGACCCGGCGCCCCTCACTCGCCAGGTCCTGGGGGGAATCCCCGAGGCAGTAGCCGAAGACCGCCCGGACGCCGGAGTCGCGCAGCGCCCGCACGGCGGCGTCGGTGCGCTCCCGCGTCGGCCGCATGTGCGACCAGTCGACCAGCGTGGTGATCCCGGCGTCGAGGCACTCCAGCGCGCCGGCGAGGTTGCAGGCGTAGATGTCGTCCGGCCGGTACGCGGGCGCGAGCTCGCGGAGTACGCGCTGGAAGTATCGGCCGAACGTCATGTCGGGCTCGATCGCCCTGAGCCCCGCCTGCCAGGTGTGCCGGTGGGTGTCGACGAACCCGGGCAGCACGATCCGCCCGGAGGCGTCGATGACCTCGCCACCGGGGACGTCCGCCAGGCCGGGACCCACCTCCGCGATCTTCCCGTCCTCGATCCGCACGTCGGCCGGGCCGATCACCACCGGCTCCGGCTCGGTGTCCACGATGATTCCGTTCCTGATCAAAATAGTCATGCGAAAAGCTTAAGAGATAGCTTTTAGAAAAGCAATATGCCGGCAAGTATCCTCGTTCCATGAGGCACGACGAGATCGACGAGCTGGTCCCACGCTGGCAGGCCGGGGGCATGGCGCCGTCGCTCATCGCGGCCCTGGAGCTCGGCAAGCGGACGGCCCGGCTCAACCTGCTCCTGGAGACGGCGCTCAAGGCCGAGCTGGGCGAGCTTGGGCTCACCTTCGCCGAGTTCGAGGTGCTCGCCGCCCTCGCCCGCTCCCCCGCCCCGCGCCGCCTGAAGCCCAGCGAGCTGTCGAGGTCGCTGTTCATCACCTCGGGTGGCACCAGCAACGTCCTGCAACGGCTGACGGCGGCGGGCTATGTGGAGCGCGCCGACAACCCCGGTGACGCCCGCAGCCGCTGGGTGCAGCTCACGCCGGAGGGCCTGCGCGTCGCGGCCACCGCGCTGGAGCTCGCGGGCAAGGCGCACGAAGAGCTGATGGCGGGCGTCCCCGAAGAGGTCCTGCGGCGGGCGGCCGACGCCCTGCGCGAGATCCTGCTGGTCGTGGGCCGCCGCCGCGTCCGCTGAGCCTCGCCGACGTGAGCATTCGCCGGTGCCGGGGCTCTCGCCAGTGCCTGAGCATTCGCCGGTGCCGGGGCTCTCGCCGGTGCCGGGACCCTCGCCTGTGTCAGTGCCTCGGCAGGAAGCCGACCCGCTCGCGCACCTCGGCCATGGTGCGCTCGGCGACGTCGCCCGCCCGCTCGGCGCCGATGGTCAGCAGGCGGTCGAGCTCGGCCTCGTCGTCCAGGAGCTTCTCGGTGCGCTCGCGGATTGGGGTGAAGGTCTCGATCACGGCCTCGGCGACGTCCTTCTTGAACGTGCCGTAGCCCTGACCCTCGTAGCGGGCGACCAGCTCGGGGATGGGCGTGCCGCTCAGGGCCGACTGGATGCGCAGGAGGTTGGAGATGCCGGGCTTGTTCGCCTCGTCGAAGAGCACCTCGGTGCCCGTGTCGGTGACCGCCCGCATGACCTTCTTGCGCAGCGGGCCGGGCTGCTCCAGGACGTCGAGGATGCCCGCCGGGCTGGAGGACGTCTTGGACATCTTGGCCGACGGCTCCTGGAGGTCGGCGATCTTGGCGACGTCCTGGAGGATGTGCGGCTCGGGCAGCGTGAACGTGTCGCCGAAGCGGTGGTTGAAGCGCTGGGCCAGGTCGCGGGTGAGCTCCAGGTGCTGCTTCTGGTCGGCCCCGACCGGGACGCGGTTGGCCTGGTAGAGCAGGATGTCGGCGGCCTGCAGGATGGGATAGGTGAACAGGCCGACGCTGGCCGCGCTCTCGCCGTATTTCGCTGACTTGTCCTTGAACTGGGTCATCCTGCCCGCCTCGCCCATGCCGGTGAGGCAGTTGAGCACCCAGGCCAGCTCGCTGTGCTGCCGGACGTGCGACTGCACGAAGACGGTGGACCGCGCGGGGTCGAGCCCCGCGGCGAACAGCTGCGCGGCGGCCACGCGCGTGCGCCGGCGCAGGTCGGCCGGGTCGGTCGGCACGGTGATCGCGTGCAGGTCGACCACGCAGTAGAAGGCGTCGTGGGTCTCCTGCAACGCGACCCACTGGCGGACCGCACCCAGGTAATTGCCCAGGTGGAAGGAGTCCGCGGTGGGCTGGATGCCGGAGAGAACACGAGGTCTGGCCATAGCTGGCAATTGTGTCAGGAATCCTGCTCGGGCGGCGACTCGACGACAGGTCGGCGTTTCACTCTCACCCTGGCGATACGGCGGCCGTCGAGCTCGGTCACGGTCAGCTCGAACCCGTTCACCTCCACCTTCTCCCCCACGCCGGCCACGTGGCCGAGCATCGCCATCACGAACCCGCCCAGCGTCTCGTACGGGCCGCTGGGCAGCCTGATGCCGGTCTGGGCGGCGAAGTCGTTGAGGTTGGTCAGCCCGTCGATCTCGATCTCGCCGGCCGGGAGGATCACCGTGTCGTCCTCCACGTCGTACTCGTCCCTGATGTCGCCGATCAGCTCCTCGACCAGGTCCTCCAGGGTGACGATGCCCGCGGTGCCGCCGTACTCGTCGACCACGATGGCCAGGTGGTGCCCCTCGTCGCGCATCTCCGACAGGGTGGTGAGCACCCGCTTGGAGGCGGGCACGAACTTGACCGGCCTGATCGGCACCAGCGCGCTGATCGGCTCGACGCGGCCGGTCAGCACCGGGTCGAGCAGGTCCCTCACGTGCACGAACCCGATGATCTCGTCGTAGGACTCGCGGTAGACGGGGAAGCGCGAGTGGGGCATGGCCGCGGCGAGCACAGCCGCCTCGGCCAGCGGGGTGTCGGCTTCCATGAACTCCACCTCGGTCCGCGGCAGCATCACCTCACGGAGCTGCCGCTTGCCCGCCGCGAACACCTCGGCGATCAGGTTGCGCTCGTCGTCCGTGAGGTCGGTGTGGCCGACCACCATGTCGCGCAGTTCCTCGGTGGTCACCTCTTCCGTGTCGGCCTGCGGGTTGCCGCCGAGCAGGCGGACCACGCCGTCGGTGGACTTCGACAGGGCCCAGATGATCGGCCGCGAGAGGGAGGCGATGCGGTCGAGGAAGGGCGCCACCACCAGCGAGAGCCCCTCGGCCCGCTGCCTGGCCAGGCGCTTGGGGGCCAGCTCGCCGAGCACCAGCGACACGTACGAGATCGCCAGCGTCACCAGGACCAGCGCGAGCACCGGCGCGACGGCGTGGGGCACGTTCCACCGTTCGAGCACGGGCGTGAGCTGCATGCCGAGCCGGTCGGCGCCGAACGCGGCCGACAGCATGGTGGCGACCGTGACACCGATCTGCACGGCGGACAGGAACCGGTTGGGATCGCGGGCGAGCTTGGCGACCCGCTCGCCCCGGCGGCCACGCTGGGCGAGCTTGCGGACCTGGCTCTCGCGCAGGCTCACCATCGCCATCTCTGCGGCCGCGAAGAACCCGCCCACCAGAATGAACAGGAGGACGAGAGCGATGTCGGCCGCGACGTTGTCGTACATGGTGGTTCGCAGCGTACTCAACGCCGTTCGCACGTATGCTGAGCGGCAAGCCGTACAAAATCAAACATAACCGCACAGGAGTTAACATGAGGCTACTGGTCACCGGAGGCGCCGGATACATCGGCAGCGTCGTGGCCGCCCAGCTCGTCGAGGCGGGCCACGAGGTGACGGTGCTCGACGACCTTTCGACGGGGCACGCGGACGCCGTGCCGGAGGGCGCCCGGTTCGTCGAAGGCTGCGTCACCGAGGCCGGCGAGGCGCTCCAGGGCGTGCACGCGGTGCTCCACTTCGCGGCCAAGTCGCTGGTCGGCGAGTCGGTGGAGAAGCCGGGACTCTACTGGTCGCACAACCTCGGCGGCACTCTGGCGCTGCTGGAGGCGATGCGCGAGCGGGACGTACGCCGGATCGTCTTCTCCTCGACGGCGGCCACGTACGGCGAGCCGGAGCGCTCGCCGATCGAGGAGAGCGACCCCACGCGCCCGGGCAACCCCTACGGCGCCTCCAAGCTGGCCGTCGACACCGCGCTCACAGCGTACGCGGGGCTGCGCGGGCTGGGGGCGGTGAGCCTTCGCTACTTCAACGTGGCCGGCGCATACGGCCGCTACCGCGAGCGGCACACCGTCGAGACGCATCTCATCCCCAACGTGCTCAAGGTCGCCACGGGCGAGCGCGACTCGGTGAGCGTGTTCGGCACGGACTATCCGACGCCCGACGGCACGTGCGTGCGCGACTACATCCACGTGGCCGATCTGGCCCGCGCCCACCTGCTGGCGCTGGAGGCGATCACCGAGGGCGAGCACAAGATCTACAACCTGGGCAACGGCACGGGCTTCTCCGTCCAGGAGGTGATCTCGGTCTGCCGCGAGGTCACCGGCCACGAGATCCCCGCCGTCGTCGGCCCGCGCCGGCCCGGCGATCCGGCGGTGCTGGTCGCGTCGTCGGAGAAGATCCAGGGTGATCTGGGATGGAAGGCCGAGCGGGCCTCGCTGCGGGACATCGTGTCGGACGCCTGGACGGCGCTCTCCGGGAGATGAAGCAGGCACCCACCCCCGCCGTACAGGCGGAAGGCGCGCGCCCCGGGAAGGGACGCGCGCCTTCGCGGTGAAACGTCTGGGCGGGCCGGGGCCACGTCTGGGCGGGCCGGGCCACGTCAGGCCGGGAGCCGACCGTCAGATGAGGCCGAGCGACCTGACCGCGTCGCGCTCCTCTGCCAGCTCGCGCACGCTCGCGTCGATGCGCTCGCGCGAGAAGGCGTCGATCTCCAGGCCCTGGATGATCTCGAACCGGCCGTCCACGGCGCGGACCGGGAACGACGAGACGAGCCCTTCCGGCACCCCGTAGGAGCCGTCGGACACCACGGCGGCCGAAGTCCAGTCGGTGCCGTTGACCCAGTCGTAGACGTGGTCGATCGCCGCGTTGGCGGCCGAGGCCGCGGACGAGGCGCCGCGCGCCTCGATGATGGCGGCGCCGCGCTTGGCGACGGTCGGGATGAACGTGTCGCGCAGCCACTCGGCGTCGACCTGCTCGCCCGCGATCTTGCCGCCTACCTCGGCGTGGAACAGGTCGGGGTACTGGGTGGCGGAGTGGTTGCCCCAGATCGTCATGTGCTTGATCTCGGTGACCGGCACCTGGAGCTTGGCGGCCAGCTGAGAGAGCGCGCGGTTGTGGTCGAGGCGCGTCATCGCGGTGAAGCGCTCGGCGGGGACGTCGGGCGCGTGCTGCTGGGCGATGAGCGCGTTGGTGTTGGCGGGGTTGCCCACGACGAGGACCCTGATGTCGTCGGCGGCGTGGTCGTTGATCGCCTTGCCCTGCGGGCCGAAGATGCCGCCGTTGGCGCCGAGCAGGTCGCCGCGCTCCATGCCGGCCTTGCGCGGCATGGCGCCGACGAGCAGGGCCACACTGGCGCCGTCGAACGCCACGTCGGGGTCGTCGCTGATCTCGATCCCCGACAGCAGCGGGAACGCGCAGTCGTCGAGCTCCATGGCGGTGCCCTCGGCCGCCTTCACCGCCTGGGGGATCTCCAGCAGGCTCAGCTTGACCGGCACGTTCGGGCCGAGCAGCTGGCCCGACGCGATGCGGAACAGCAGCGCGTAGCCGATCTGACCGGCGGCACCGGTGACGGTCACCTTGACGGGCGTGGCCATGGCCTTCCCCTAACTCGCAGGACGATTCATTGACTTTCGGGATGCTACCCGCTTGTCATCCGCAGGACTCCGCCGAGGGCTGCTCCAGCTCCATCGCGAACTCCACCTTGGCGAAGTGCCTGCTCAGCAGCTGCTTCATGGTGCCCGACCGGTAGAGCTCGGCGATCACAGCCTTGATCGCCTTGCAGGTCTTCGTGTCGTCCCGCTTGATGCCGACAGCGTAGCGCTCGTTGCTGAGCTCGGCGCCCAGGATCTTGTAACGGAGGTTCTCGCGGCTGGCGAACCCGGCGAGGATGAGGTCGTCACCGGGCACCGCGTCGACTTCGCCGCTCCTGAGCAGGTCCATGCACTCGGCGTAGTTGGCGGCCGTCACGGGCTCGACCTTCACGGTGTCCTGCACCTTGCCGACCGAGGGGCTGTTGAGCGCGCAGATCTTCCGGCCCGCGAGGTCCTCGATGGACTCGATGCCGCTTCCGCTGTGGACAAGGATGTCCTGGTGCGCGAGGTAGTAGGGGCCGGCGAACCGGACCCTGTCCTCGTCCCGCTCGTCGATGGAGTAGGTGGCGATCACCAGGTCCACCGTGCCCTCGTCCAGCAGGTCGACCCTGTCGCCGCGGGTGACCCTGACGAACTCCGTCTGCTTCGCGCCGAGCGCGGCGGCGATCCGCTTGGCCACCTCGACGTCGAACCCGTCGAAGCCGCCGTTCCGCTCCAGCCCGATGCCGGGGAGGTCGCCCTTCACGCCGATGACTAACTTCCCGGTGGTGGCGGCCTTGTCGACCACGCTGACGAACGCGTCCGGCCCGTCCCCGCCGTTGTCGCCCGGTGTCAGCCGGCTGAACACCTGTGGCGGCCAGCCGTTCATGTAGGCGACGGCCGCGGCGCCGACCAGCAGGAGGAGGGTGAGGGCGAGAGCGCCCCACCGGCCTCCGCGCCGCCGCCTGGACCGCACCGGCCGGGGCGGCGGGGCGGGCCGGGAC
>NZ_QNFZ01001012.1 GCF_003313395.1 Nonomuraea lactucae
CCGGCCGCACGTCGACGAGCACCGCCCCGTGGGCCGCGAGGCCGCGCACGGCCGCGGCGTCCAGCGGCGCCAGTGAGAGGTCCCCGACCGGCGGCGGGCCGACCCGGTTGGCCTCGGCCAGCCGCAGGAAGTACGGCGGGAAACTGCCCAGACTGTCGAGCAGCCGCTTCACGAAGGCGTCCTCGTCGGAGACCTGGAGCAGCGGGTTGGTCGCCTTCTCGGCGCCGATGGTGGAGGTGCGTTCGGCACCGGGCGGGGCCGAACAGAACGAGCCTGCCCCGTGCGTCGGCCACAGCGCGACGTGGTCCGGCAGCGCTGCCAGGCGGCGCAGCGAACGGTACTGGGCCCGCGCCAGCGCCTCGGCCCGCTCAGGACCGGATAGGTCGGTCCGAGCCGCCGAGCCGACGATCAGCGAACCGCCGGAGAACACCCCGATCGGCGTCGAGCCGTCAAGGAGCAGGAACGCCAGATGCTCGCCGGTGTGCCCCGGCGTGGCGAGCGCCCGCAACGTGAGCCCGCCCAGGTCCACCTCATCGCCGTCGCGCAGGCCGCGGTGGGTGAAGGTCCGGTGCCCGTCGGCGGAGGCCAGGATGGTCGCGCCGTCCTCGGCCGCCAGCTGGAGCGCGCCGGACAGGAAGTCGGCGTGCAGGTGGGTGTCGGCGGCCAGGCCCACCGTCAGGCCATGCCGTCGCGCCTGGCTCCGCAGCTCCCGCAGGTCACGGGAGGCGTCCACCGCCAGCGCCCGCCCGTCGCCCAGGTCGAGCAGGTAGGACGAGTTGCCCAGCCCCTCGTCCACGATCGGGATCACCATGTTGCCTCCTCCACCGCCATCTCCTACACTATTCCATGGATTTATGGAGGAATGTCAATGGGTGACAGAGCGGCCAAAACAGAGCTGTACGAGGCGTTCGCCGCCGTGGGCAAGGCGCTGGCCAGCGGCAGACGGCTGGAGCTGGTGGACCTCCTCGCCCAGGGCGAACGCTCGGTCGAAGCGCTCGCCCAGGCCGCCGGGCTCGGGCTGACCACCGCCTCGAACCACCTTCAGGTGCTCAAGCAGGCCGGGCTGGTGACGACCCGCAGGCAGGGCACCAAGGTCTTCTACCGGCTGGCCGGCTGCGACGTGGGCGCGCTGTGGGCGCTGCTGCGCCAGGTCGGCTCCGCCCACCAGGCCGAGGTCGAACGGGCCCGCGCCGCCTACTTCGGCCCTGGCGACACCGAACAGCTCACCCGCGAGCAACTCCAGGAACGCATCGCCGAGGGCGGCGTCACGCTCATCGACGTGCGCCCCGGCGAGGAATACGCGGCCGGGCACATCCCCAGTGCCCTGTCCGTCCCGCTCGACCAGCTCGCCGACCGCCTGGACGAACTGCCCGCCGACGGCGCCATCGTCGCCTACTGCCGCGGCGCCTACTGCGTGCTGGCCCGTGAAGCGGTGCGCGCCCTGGCCGCGCGCGGCCGGCACGCCGTCCGCCTGGACGAGGGCATGCTCGAATGGCGGCTGGCCGGCCTGCCGGTGGCCACATGACCCCCGACACCCCGGGCGAGCCGGTGGTTCTGGACGGCGGCGACCGCCGCTGCGTCCAGCTCCTGATCAAGCTGCCCGCCTCCGATCGCCCCGCCTACGCCATACGGGTGGCGGCCCGCCCACGGGCGACGCACCCGCGCTCACCCTGGCACCGCCCCCACCGATCCTCGGCGCAGGAAGGCTCACCTACAACCTGACTCCTGAGGACCGGCCGCCCGGCTTCTCGCGTCGCCTCGAGGGTCAGCCGCCGTGCGCGGTGAGGGTGTAGCCCTCGGGGCCGCTGAAGGTGAACATGCGGCCGAAGGGACCGTCCTGCGGCGGGCTGAGGATGGGCACCCCGGCGGCGGCGAGCTCGTCGTGCAGTCGCTGGGCGTCCTCGGTGCGCAACCACAGGGCCACCCCGAGACCGGGCCGCGGGACGCCGTCGAGCTTCACGCCCGGCAGCGGCTCGCGCACGGCGAACGGGATCGGCTCGGTGGCGAACACCACGGCACCGGGAGGCGAGGCCGGTGCCCGCCGCAGTCCGAGGTGCCGTTCGCAGAAGGCGGCTGCCGCCTCGACATCGCGCACGTGCAGAGCGACGAAGTCGGGGCCGTCGACGGTGACAGTCATGGGTTCCTCGATTCCTTGATGTCAGGACTTTGACATACAGGGACTGTACTCACAGCCGGTCCCTATGTCAAAATCCTGACATGGAAGACCTCAAGCCCGTGGACCCGCCCCACCCCGCTCAGGACGTCACCGAGCACGTGGGATACCGCCTCAAACGCGCCGCCGCGGCGCTGCGCGGCGCCATGGACAGAGCGCTGCGTGCGCACGGCCTGACGGTGCCGCAGTACGCCTGCCTCGAACTCCTCGACCAGCGGCCCGGCCTGTCCAACGCCGAGCTCGCCCGCGGCACGTTCGTCACGCGGCAGTCCATGAACGTCGTTCTCCGCGGCCTCCAGGACGAAGGCCTGATCTCCCGGCCCGCCACCACCGACCACGGCCGCGCCCTCCCCACCCACCTCACCGCGGAGGGGCGCGGCCGGCTGTACGCGGCCCGGTCCGCCGTGTACGCCATCGAACGGGACATGATCGACGCGATCCCGCAGCGGCGCCTGGCCGCCCTCCTCGCCGACCTCGACCGCATGGCGGCAGCCCTCGGCGGCTGACCCCGCCTCGGCCTCCTTCGGCCTGGCCCTCCCGTCGCAGCGCAACTGGAACGCGCATACGACGCGGGTCACCGGCGGGCACCGAGTCCCCGATCGCCGAACCAGGTGGCCAGGCCGTGGTCAGGGTGTCGGCGGATTGCGGCGGGTCGTGGTGGAGATCCAGGCCGTGTGCCCGTCGGGGCGCATGAGCAGCCCTTCGAGGTCAGGCTGTTCGCGACAGCGGGCATGGTGGACGTCCACCGCGCCGTCCCCGGCCTCGTGCCGTTCGCTGTGGTAGCTGTCCAGCAGGCCGTCCGGCGCGCGCCCGAGCCCGGTGACCGCCGGCTTCCAGCCCAGGTTGACCGCGTCGGCCAGGGCCACGTTCCCCCGACCGCTCCCGCCGGCGGATGGATGTGCGCGGCGTCCCCGGCCAGCACGACACGATCCGCACGTGGCAGGACGCGGAAGCACGAACGCCGTGCCGTGCTCGCCCTCGTTCACTCCGAACCGCAGGTCGTCCGGGTCGGCCGGCTCGACGTCGGCGAGCAGGCCGTACATGCCGGCCGGCGTGCCGGGAAAGCCGATCCCGGCGAGCTTGCGCACGACGCTGCGGCTGCCGTCGCAGCCGACCAGGTAGTCGACCCGGCTGCGCCCGGTCTCATCCCCGGCCTGGACGGTCACCTCGACCCGTCGCCGTCCTGGGCGAGGCCGATCACCTCCTGCCCCCACGACACCGCCGCCCCCAGCTCGGCGCCGACGATCTCCTCGATCCAGCCAAGCTCGGCTTCCCGCATCCGCACCGCGTACTCGACCTCGATCACGAACAGGCGCGGCGCCTCGCCGGCCTCCGGCACCTTGCGATGCTCGCGCCGGGTCTCCTCCAGCGACGCGCCGACCCGGCCGGCCCGCTCCCGCAACGTCGCCACGGCGCCGTCCGGCCCGAGGGCGCCCAGGTAGCTGACCGCCGACAGGAACTTGGGGCGGCAGGGACGCGGATCAGCTCGTCCACCCAGCGCACGAACTCCTCGCGCCCCGGCGCGGTGATCCGGTGGACGGTCCGCTCCGGCCGCGCGCCGACCCGGACCGTCTCGTACGCCTCGATCCACCCGGCCCGCTCCAGCGCGCGGACCACGTCGTGCAGGGAGCCCGTGGTCACCTTGAACGCCCGGTCCATGCCGCGTTCGCGCAGGGTCGCGGCCATGGCGTGGGGGTGCGTCGAGGACTCCATGAGCGGCCCAGCACCGCCAGCCCAGCGAGTTGGACAGATGGTAAAATGTCCTGTTTGAGGGTTTCCGAGGCCAAGAACGGACTGAGCACCGGCCACGGAGGACGTCGTTCCGGGAAGGCGCGCCCCACCCGCATCGCCGGGCTCGTGCTGTGCGTTGCCCTCTTGATCGCGAACTGCCCGTTCACCTCTGAGCCGACGCCCCCGGCGCTGAAGCCCATCGATCCGGCCGCGTTTCAGGCCGCCGTGGACGCCGCCGCCAAGAAGCTACTCGTGCCCGGGGCGGCGGTCCTGCTACACACCCCGGAGGGGACCTTCGAAGCGATGGTCGGCACCACGAAGCTGGGCACGCGGACGCCGCCGGATGCGAACACTCATGTCCGGATCGCCTCGAACACCAAGACCATGACGTCGGCGCTGATCGTGCTGCTTGCCCAGGACGGCAAACTCCGGTTCGACGATCCGGTGTCCACATACGTGCCAGATGTGCCCAACGGCAGGAACATCACCATCGCAGAGCTGCTGAAGATGCGCAGCGGGCTTTACGACTACACGGCTGCACCCGAACTGGCGGCGGCTCTGGACGCGGACCCGACGAGGGCCTGGACACCGCAGGAGGTGCTGGCCATCGCGTTCCGGCACCCGCCGCGGTTCCCGCCCGGAACGTCCTACGACTACAACAACACCAACTACGCGCTGCTGGGTCTGATAGCCGAGAAGGCCGGCGGGCGCCCATTGGGCCAGCAGTTCCAGGACCGACTGTCCGGCCCGCTCGGACTGCGGCAGACGTCGCTTCCCGCCGCCGACGACAACTCCATCCCGGACCGCTACTCGCATGGCTACATGTACGGCGGATCCGCCTACGCGCTGGTCGACAAGGACTATCCCGCCGGCATGCAGACCGCGGCACGCGACGGAACGCTCCAGCCCGTCGACTACACCAACCAGAACCCCTCCTACGCCACCGCCGCCGGCGGCGTCATCTCCACCGCGGACAACCTGGCCACGTGGATCCGAGCACTGGTCTCAGGCAAGGTCCTGAATGCCGAGTACCAGCGACAATGGCTTGACAGCCTGCAACCCGAGAACCCGGACGCACCCGATGGGCAGCAGTACGGCTACGGCATCTCCTATCAGCGTTTCGGGCAGAACGCCTCGATGTACTACCACGGCGGTGAGCTACCGGGCTTCAACTCGTTCATCGGTTACGACGCGGACAACCACGTGACGCTCGTGATATGGACGAACCTGACCCTGTCGCCCGAGGGGAAGACCACGGCGAACGCCCTGCTGCCGACAGTCCTCGATGAGATCTACGCCGGGCTGCCGGTGCCGCCCACACCATCCCCCGCTACCACCAGGTAAAGCCGCCGTTACACGGGGCGGACAGCGGAGACCCGGGCGGCGCGCCACGGCACGACCGCCCGGGTCTCACCCCCCGACTGTGGACGTCAGCCGTGACGCCACTTCTGGTTGCCACCGCCGTGGCAGTCCCAGATCTGCAGGCGTCCACCGTTGCCGGAGCCGCCGCCCCGGATGTCGACGCACTTCTTCGACTGCGGGTTGACCAGCTCACCGTTGTTCATCACGAACTGCTGCGCCGGGCCGCCGCTGCACCGGGCCACCTGGACGGTCGCGCCGTTGTTCACCGCCCCACCAGCGACGTCCATGCAGAGACCCAACGCCCGGACCGTGCCGTCCCCGGGCCACCACCAGGTCTGCCAATTGGTCCCGTTGCAGTCCCAGACGTGCAGATACTGGCCGTCCGCGGCGTTGCCGTTCGGCACGTCGATGCACCGGTTGCCCAGCCCGATCAGCCGGCCGGCATTGCGCCCGCCGAACGCCTTGAGGGTCAGGCCGTAGGCGTCGAGCGCCTCGTTGACCGGCTGGAACCACGAAGTGGCCCAATCGGTGTCACACGGAAAGGCATAGCCGGACATCAAGCCTTGGGCCTGGTTGCCCGACAGGTACGGGCCGCCGGAGTCGCCACCCGCGGCGCACGCCGAGGTCTCGGTGAGCCCGTACACGGTCCCGATCGCCGGGGGCGAGTCGTAGTCCAGCGTGACGTTCTTGGCCTTGACGGTGCCGCAGCGCCAGCCGGTCGTGGCGCCGGAGCGGCAGATGGAGCTGCCGATTGTCGCCTCCTCAGAGCCGGTCACCGGAATCACACCGTTGTTGTGATCGGTCACCCACGGTATGGGCGCCCAGTCGGCGTTCACCCCTACCCAGGCGTAGTCGTTGTCGGGAAACGACACTCCGAGGAATCTGCCCTGGCTCGCGCCGTTGGCCCCGGTGGTAGGGGCGCCGACGCCGCCGGCGACGGCCCCGCAGTGGCCCGCCGTGAGGAAACCGCCGGGCACCGCGAAGCCGACCGAGCAGTTCGCCGCGCCCGTACCGACCGAGAAGTTGTATCTCTCGCCGCCGATCAGGTTGGCCCCCGGCTTGGGTCCGCCGCCCGGCACCGCGACCACCCGTACGTCGTCCGCGGAGACGTCACTGTCCCGGACGAACCGCTCGCCGGACTCCTGGTCCTCCGACTGCACGACGACGCGGTTCGACGGCACGTCGACGCGCCAAGAGTGCACCCGCGGGCCGGCCCGCTTCGCATTCTTATCCAGAAGCGACATGGCCCGCCCAAGACGGTCAGCGCTCCGTTGGACCAGACGGAACTCGGCTCCGGCCGCGCGCACGACCGCTTCCGACGCCGGGTCAGTGCCCGCCACCACGAGCCGAGCGCCGCCGGAAGTGAGCCACGCACCGCTGAAGCGGCCGCCCAACGAGGCGCGCAGGCTCTTCTCGGTCTTGCGGGCCTCGGCCTCGTCCCGGAGCCGTTCGCGCGCCTGGGCATCGGTGACGCCGAGATCGCGCCGCATCGCGGCCAGCATGCCCTCGGGGACACTCTCGACGGCCGGGTCGGTGGGCGGTGGTTCCAGCGCCGCCTGTGTGGGCGGCACGGGCGCCACGGCAAACGCGGCTGCCACGGATAACAGGCATAACATCACGCCTCGAACACGTCTCATCTGACTCCCTCGACGATCTGCTGTATCGGGCCGGTGCCCAGTTCAGAGCGTCATGAGTCTTGATCGATTCGGTGTTCAGAAAGTAGATCATTTCCCGCCCAACTTGTAGCCAGGCCGGGCGTCGGCGAGGTCAGTCGATGACCGCGGTGACCTCCACCTCGACCAGATGGTCGGGTACGTCCAGTGCCGCGACGCCCACCAGCGTGCCCGGCGGCACCGGGGTGACCCCCAGCTTCGAGGCCGCCCGGGTGACCCCCTCCAGGAACAGGGGCATCTTGTCGGGGGTCCAGTCGACGACGTAGACGGTCAGTTTCGCCACGTCGTCGAAGGAAGCACCGATCCCGGCCAGGGCGGTGCCGACGTTGAGGTAGCACTGCTCGACCTGAGCGGCGAGATCACCTTCGCCGATCGTGACCCCATCGGCATCCCAGGCGACCTGCCCGGCGATGAAGACCAGCTTCGAACCGGTCGCTATCGACACCTGCCGGTAGACATCGATCACCGGCAATCCGCTGGGGTTCACCAGGGTGATGGCCATGCTGCCCGCCTCCTTCGAACCAAGACTCTCTTGGTCTCTTGTAGTTACTGAGGAACTGTAGGAGAGTGTTCGCTGACATGGAAGAACGCACTTTTCAGTGACTGGGGAACCTCATGGTGACCAAGCAGTTCACGGGCTCGCCCGACGAAGCGGACCTGACGCGCGCGGACTCGCTGGCGCGGGAGATCTTCTCCGACGTCGCCAACAAGTGGGCGCTCCTGATCATCGACGTCCTGGGCCGACGCACCCTGCGCTTCGGCGAGTGCCGGAATGAGATCGAGGGCATCAGCCACAAGATGCTCACCCAGAACCTGCGCATGCTGGAGCGCAACGGCCTGGTCGAGCGGGTCGTGCACCCCACCGTGCCGCCGCGGGTCGAGTACACCCTCACCGAGCCGGGGCGGGCCCTGCGAGAGACCGTCCACAGAATGTGCGACTGGACCCACCAGTACCTCGGCCACATCGAGGCCTCCCGCCGCCGCTTCGACACCTGAAGCACCTCAGGCGCGTGTGTCGTCCTCGTCCCACGCGATCTCGTTGACGACGTCGACGACGCCGTTGACCCGCTGTGTCAGCCGTCCGGCGATCCGCGCATCGCTACGGCGGTCGATGCGACCGCTCAGCGTCACCACGCCGTGCGCCACGTCGACCCGGACCCTGGAGGTCTCCACCCACAGCGAGCGCTCAAGCACCTCGTCGCGAATCTCGCGAGCGATGTCGGCGTCGCCGCGGGCGAACACCTTGAGCAGGTCGTGCCGCGAGACGATGCCCGCCAGGCGGCCGTTGGCGTCCACCACCACCAGTCGCTTGACGTCGTGCTCGTCCATGAGCCGGGCGGCCTGGACCACTGAGGTCTCGGGCGTGACGGTGATGGCCGGGGCGGTCATCAGTTCGGCCGCGGTGTCGCCCGCCGCCTTGTCCTTGGCGTCGCGGTGCCGGAGCCTGGCCCGCAATGGCGGACGGTAGCCCTCGCGGTAGTACTGGTCGCGGAATTCCTCCTTGCGCAGCAGGTCCATCTCCGATACGACGCCGATCACCCGGTCGTAGCCGTCCAGGACGGGGACGGCGCTGATGGCGTCGGCGATGAGCGTTTCCGCGATGTCCTTGAACGGCGTGTCCGCCAGAACCGACACGACCTGGGTGGTCATGATGTCTTTCACCTTGGTGCGCATGCTGCACCTCCTCGACATCTCCATCCCATCGCCGGGGAAGCCGCCTGAGTAGGGACGGAAGTCCCGACTCTCGGCGGCGGGAGTTCGGCCTGCTCCATCGCGGGCATGTGGCCTGAGAGCACTCCAGGAGGAGCCATGAAGGCAGCAGTCGGTGACCGGCTCGTGGTGGAAGGCGCGCATCAGGGCGAGCCGCGGCGCATCGGTGTCATCATCGCCCTGCGGCATGACGACGGCACGCCGCCCTATCTGGTGCGATGGTTCGAGGAGGAGCACGAGACCTTGGTCTTCCCAGGTCCCGACGCCCACATCGAGCACCCCGAACCCGGCGAAAGTAGTTGATCGGCGAACCCGTCGCGACCACTATGTCCCGACATATTACTTTCGGGTGGGCAATTGGCTGATCGCCCGCAGTCTCACGATATGAGCGAAACGCACCGTAATAAACGCCCCTTGACGGACCCTTGGACCGGTATAAGACTACGGTCGAGAGCAAGGAATACGGGGCGTGACAATGAGTGGATACCAGACTCCGGCCTCGAAAGAGCAGAACAAACGGCTCCGGAAAGTCGTCCCCGGAGGGGTGCATTACAGTTTCCGGACGCGCTGGGAAGCCAAGAATCTACATCTCGTGAAAGGCCGCGGTTCGCGGGTCTGGGACCTCGACGGAAACGAATACCTCGACCTGTGCGGCAAGTTCGGCGCGAATATTCTCGGCCACAATGACGAGCGTTATGTGGAGGGCATCGCGGGGACGCTGCGCGAGATCTCGGCGGCCAACCTGGGCACCGCCGAGTGCGAGACAGCGGAGCTGATCTGCGCGTTCGTGCCCGGTGCCGAGATGGTGCGATTCTCGCTCAGCGGCACCGACGCCGTGCAGAACGCGCTGCGCCTGGCCAGGGCCCACACCGGCAAGAACCGCTTCATTCGCTTCCACACCCATTACCACGGCAGCGCCGACAACCTTCTCGGCGGCGCGGTCGGCGACCTGGCCCACCCGGTCCCCCGCGAGTTCCCCGGTGACGCGGCCGACACCCTGGGCAAGGCGCGCGACGTCCTTCGCGACCAGTCCTTCCTGCTCCCGTGGAACGACGCCGAGGCCCTCGCGCGGGTGCTGGACGCGCACGGCGACGACGTCGCCGCCGTTCTGATGGAGCCCGTCTGCATGAACGGCGGCGGCGTGTGGCCGGCCCCCGGCTACCTGGAGAACGTGCGCCGGCTGTGCGACGCGCACGGAGCCCTGCTGGTGTTCGACGAGATCATCACCGGCTTCCGCATGGGACCGGGCGGCGCGCAGGAACAGCTCGGCGTCACCCCGGATCTGACCACGCTGGGCAAGGCCATGGCGGGCGGGGCCCTTCCCGTGTCGGCGGTGGCCGGCTCGCGGGAGGTGATGCGGCTCTACGAGGACAGGCGGGTGGTGCACGGGGGCACGTTCAATGGTTATCCGCTGGGGATGGCCGCGGTCCGCTCGACCCTCCGCATCCTCCGGGACTCGGGAGGCGCGGGCCATCTGGAGATGGCCAAGCGCCTGCGCGGCATCACGACAGCCCTGCTCGACGCGGCTGAGCGACACGGCTTCCGGCTGGAGATGAGAGGAATCGACGCGTGTGGCATCTTCCACTTCGCCGAGGACGGGCCGTCGCGCGGACGATCCCAGCACCTTCCCCTCATGCTGCTCGGCGAGGCGCTGGCCGGGCACGGCATCCTGGCCTCGAACCTGAACCGCCTGTACGGCAACCTCAGCCTCACCCCGTCCGACGAGGAGTTCTTCGCGCAACGGATCGAGGACGCCTTCACGAGCGTGCGCGCCAGCCTGCGCAAGCTGCTGGCCTGACGGTGGACCGGCAGAGCGGCGGGTCCGGCGGATGGCACGGATGGGCGCTGAGCCCGGTGCAGAAGGGCCTGCTCCTGCACCAGGGCGACGGCGGCACCGCGTACGTCGATCAGATGATCTGCCGGCTCAGTGGCGAGCTGGACGTTCCGGTGGCCCGGCGGACGCTCGACACGCTCATCGGCAGGCACGACGCGCTGCGCTGCCGCTTCACGGACGGGCTCGCGCGGCAGGAGTTCCCGGCCCGCGCCCCCGCGAAGCCGGCCTTCCGTGACCTCCGCGCCGCCCGGGATCCGCGGGCCCTGGTCGAGCGGTTCGCCGCGTACGACGTGACCCGCGGCCTCGACCTGCCGGCCCAGACCTCGCGGTGCCACTTGTTCCGGCTGTCGGCGACCGAGCACGTGCTTGTCTGGACCTACCACCACGCGATCGCCGACTCGTGGACGCTCCGCCTTCTCCAGGACGAGTTCTGCGAGATCTACCGCCGGGGCACGGCGCCGGATCCGAAGGCTCCGTCCATCACGAGCTACCTCGACTGGGTGGGGGCGCAGGACCAGGCGAAGGCTCGGACGTTCTGGCGCGACCACCTGGCCCGTTACCGCCCGCGGCCCGAGCGGCGGGCTTCGGGCCTGCACCGGGCGGCGCCGAGCGCGGCGACGGAGGTCCGGCTGGGTGCGGCGGTGCGGGCTGACGTGGAGGCGGCGAGACGGGCGTGCAAGGCCACGGCCAACGCGGTCATCCTGGCGGCGTGGGGCGTCTGCGCGCTCGACCTCTCGCAGCGGCGCGCGTGCCTCATCGGCTGCGTCACGGCCGGCCGGGGAGTGCCCGTCGACGGGATCGAACGGATGGCCGGCGCGCTGGCCAACACCGTGCCCGCCGTCGTCTGCGCCGGGACGGCGCTCGGCGACCTGGTCAGGCGGTTACGCGACCACGCGTTCGCGGCGAGCAGGCACTCCTACCTCTCCCTGGGCGACATCATGGCCTGCGCCGGGCTGCGCCCGGCCGACCTGCACAGCGTCGTGAACTTCACGCTCGACCGCGAAGAGGTCAAGACCGAGGGCCTGCCGTTCACGATCCCCGTCGTCCGCTACCACGATCAGGCGACGTTCCCCGCCTACTGCGACGTCGAGGTCGAGCGCGACGACGTCCGCATCCGCGTCCGATACGACCCCGACACCCGGTTCTTCTGCGGCGCCACGATCCGGCGGAAGTTCGCCCTCGTCCTGCGGAGCCTGCTGGAGAACCCCGGCGGCTCCGTCGGAGACCTGCTGGACGCCATGACCGCCGAAGAGTTCACCGCGGGTGAGGCTCCGCTCTCCTTCTGAAGTCCGACCCGAATCCGACCTGAATCCGACCTGAGCTAGGAGGCTCCGTGCTCGACTGCGTCGTCGTCGGGTGCAACCAGATGGTCTTCGGACACCACGTAGACCGGGTCCGCGCGATGGGCGAGCTGTCCGGCGCCCACCGCGATCTCCGGCTGAGCTACTACGCCGACCGCGGAACGGTGATGTCCTGCCGTGACTTCCTCAACGAGCGCCACCTCCGCGGGGAGCCGGACCTCAGCTACGACGACATGCTCAGCGCGACGGTGGCCTACCTCGGGAGCTTCCTGCACAGGCACGGCCTGTCCTTCGACTACGTCAACTCGTTCCAGGAGGGGAAGGAGAAGCTCCGCGCCCTGCTCGCCGGCGGACGGGTAAGGGCGGTGGCCGTGACCACGACCTACTACGTCGCCGCGTTCCCGCTCATGGAGGTCGTCGAGTTCGTCAGGTCCGTCAACCAGGACGTGAAGATCATCGTCGGTGGGCCGTTCATCCGCAACCAGTTCCTACTGCACGACCGCACCGGCTTCCGCTACCTGCTGCGCCAGATCGGGGCCGACTTCTACATCGTGAGCGAGCAGGGAGAGGCCGCCCTCGTCCGCACCCTCCAGGCACTGAACAGCGGCACCGGTTTCGACGGCATCGGCAACCTCGTGCGAGCGCGGGGCGACGACCACGTCGCGGGCGAGCTCCACGCCGAGCGCAACGACCTGGCGGGCAATCCGGTCGACTGGCGCCTGTTCTTCGGCGACTCCCGGCGCGAGCGCAGGCGGATGGTGATGGTCAGGACCGCCCGGTCCTGCCCCTTCTCCTGCTCGTTCTGCAGTTTCCCCACCCACGCGGGCCCGTACGAGTACATCAGGCCGGACGACATCTGGAGAGACCTCGACCGGATCGAGAGCCTCGGGTGCGTGAACAGCGTCACCTTCGTCGACGACACGTTCAACGTCCCCACCCACCGCTTCGTGACCGTGCTCCGCGGCCTGGCCGAGCGGGGCTACTCGTTCCGCTGGAACTGCAACTTCCGATGCCAGTACGCCAACGAGGAAACGGTCTCGCTCATGAAGGAGGCCGGCTGCGAGGGCGTCTTCCTCGGCCTCGAATCGGGCAGTGACGCCATCCTGGCCAACATGCGCAAACAGGTCACCGCCGACGCGTACCGGAGGGGGCTGGCGCTCCTCAAGGACGCCGGCATCCTGACCTACGCGTCGTTCATCGTCGGTTTTCCCGGCGAGACCGAGCGCACGGTGCGGGAGACGACGGACCTGATCGAGGAAGGGCGGCCCGACTTCTTCCGCGCCCAGCTCTGGTACTACGACAGGACGACGCCCATCCATCAGGAGGCGGACAGGTACGGCCTGGCCAACTCGCAGTTCGAATGGTCGCACGACTCGATGACGGCGGCCGAGGCGGCGTCCTGGGTGGACCACCTGCACGGGACGGTGACGGGCTCGACCTGGCTCCCGCAGAACGACTTCGACTTCCCGGGCCTCTTCTGCCTGACGAGCAGGGGCTGGAGCACCGGCCAGATCAAGGACGCCCTCCGGGACTTCAACCGGAGAGTGTCGGCCGCCCTGGACGCCGGCACGGCGCCCTCCGTGGATCCCGCGCTCGTCGCGGACGCCGAACTGGGCTTCTGAAGGGGGCACGATGGACGACGCGCCTGACACGGCCACGTACCGGCGGCAGCGGCACTACTGGCGCAGCCGCGGCGTGCGCACCGACGCCGACGCGTTTCTCGACGCGCTGTCGGCCACCGCCCCCGGTCCGGCGGGCCTGGCCCACGAGGAATTCGCCCTGCGGGCCGATGACATCCTGCGCGTCTGCAAGGGCTCCGAGCTGTCGCTGTACATCGTCCTCGTCGCGCTGTTCAAGTGCGTCGCCGCGCGCTACGCCGACGACGGGCTGACCACGGTCCTGTCCCCGCCCTACAGGCGCGACGGAGCCGGCGGGATGGTGGTCGTCCAGGATCGGCTGGATCTCGGCGATTCCGTGCGGAGCGCCGTCGAGCTGGTCCGCGGCACGGTGCTCGGCGCGTACACCAACCAGGACCACCCGCCCGACGAGGCCCGGCGCCTGCTGAACACCACTCCCCTGCTCCTGCTGGACGGGATCCACCGCGTCGAAGGCACTCCGTGCCCGATGGTGATCCGCTTCGCGCCGCGGGAGCGCTCGCTGACGGGGCTCGTCAGCTACGACGCCGGGCGGCTGCGGCCGGATCTCGTCTCCCAGTTCCTCGACACCTTCGTGGAGTTCGCCGACAACGCGACCGGGGACTACTCGCGGCCGGTCAAGGACGTCCCGCTCCTGTCGCCCGCGGCGGCCGGGCAGGTGGAAAAGCTGTCCCGGGGCCCCGGCCGCGCGCATCCGAGCGCGGGCCTGCACGAGCTCGTCGAGGCGCGGGCACGCCAGACCCCGGACGCCGTCGCGGTGGTGTGCGGTTCGGAGACGGCGAGCCACGCCGACCTGGACGGGATGGCCGGCCGCGTCGCCCGCGGCCTCCGGGCCG
>NZ_QNFZ01001013.1 GCF_003313395.1 Nonomuraea lactucae
CTTCCGGGCCGTGGCCGGCGCCGCGCACGCCGCCGGGGCGCTCGTCGTGGCAGCCGCCGACCTGCTCGCGCTCACGCTCCTCACCGCGCCGGGCGAGCTCGGCGCCGACATCGCGATCGGCTCCTCCCAGCGCTTCGGCGTGCCGTTCGGCTTCGGCGGGCCGCACGCCGCGTACATGTCGGTCCGCGAGGGCCTGCAGCGGCAGCTGCCCGGCCGCCTGGTGGGCGTCTCCGTCGACACCGACGGCGACCCCGCCTACCGGCTCGCGCTGCAGACGCGCGAGCAGCACATCCGCCGAGAGAAGGCCACCAGCAACATCTGCACCGCCCAGGTGCTGCTCGCCGTCATCGCCGGCATGTACGCCGTCTACCACGGGCCCGAGGGGCTGCGCCGCATCGCCTCCCGCGTGCACCGGCACGCCGCCGTGCTGGCCGAGGGCCTGCGCCGGCGCGGGACCGAGGTGGTGCACGGCGAGTTCTTCGACACCGTGCTGGCCCACGTGCCCGGCCGCGCCGCCGAGGTCGTGCGCCTGGCCGCCGAACGGGGCGTCAACCTGTGGCAGGCGGGTGACGACCACGTCTCCGCCTCCTGCGACGAGAAGACCTCACTCACCGACATCGAGCGGGTGGTGACCGCCTTCGGCGAGGCCCTGGGCCACGATCCCGTCTCCCGCGCGGAGCTCGCCGGGCTGACGGTCGACCGGCGCCTCGACCGGTTGCCCGCCGGGCTGGCCCGCGAGTCCGCCTACCTCACGCACCCCGTCTTCCACAGCCACCACTCCGAGACCGCGATGCTGCGCTACCTGCGCCGGCTGCAGGACAAGGACATCGCGCTCGACCGGTCCATGATCCCGCTCGGCTCCTGCACGATGAAGCTGAACGCGAGCACCGAGATGGAGCCGATCACCTGGCCGGAGTTCGCCGCGATCCACCCCTACGCGCCGATCGAGCAGGCGGCCGGCTACGTCGAGCTGATCGAGACCCTGGAGCGCTGGCTGGCCGAGGTCACCGGCTACGACGCGGTCTCCCTGCAGCCCAACGCGGGCTCCCAGGGCGAGCTCGCCGGGCTGCTGGCCATCCGTGCCCACCACCGTGCCCACGGCGAGAGCGGCCGCGAGGTGTGCCTCATTCCGTCGTCCGCCCACGGCACCAACGCCGCCAGCGCGGTCATGGCCGGCATGCGCGTCGTCGTGGTGGCCTGCGACGCCGACGGCAACGTGGACCTGGCCGACCTCGACGCCAAGATCGACAAGCACCGCTCGTCGCTGGCCGCGATCATGGTGACCTACCCGTCCACGCACGGCGTCTACGAGGAGACGATCACCGAGATCTGCGCCAAGGTGCACGAGGCGGGCGGCCAGGTGTACGTCGACGGGGCCAACCTCAACGCGCTGGTCGGGCTGGCCAAGCCGGGCGAGTTCGGCGCCGACGTGTCGCACCTCAACCTGCACAAGACGTTCTGCATCCCGCACGGCGGCGGCGGGCCCGGCGTCGGCCCCGTCGCGGTCCGCGCCCACCTCGCCCCCTACCTGCCCGCTCACCCGCTGCGCGACGGCTCGCCGGTCGGCCCGGTCTCGGCCGCCCCGTACGGCTCTGCGGGCATCCTGCCGATCTCGTGGGCGTACATCCGGATGATGGGCGCCGACGGCCTCACCGGGGCCACCGAGCAGGCCATCCTGTCGGCCAACTACCTCGCGCGGCGGCTGGCCCCCCACTATCCCGTCCTCTACACCGGGCGTGGCGGGCTGGTGGCCCACGAGTGCATCATCGACCTGCGCCAGATCACCAAGGAGACCGGCGTCACCGTCGACGACGTGGCCAAGCGGCTCATCGACTACGGTTTCCACGCGCCGACCATGTCCTTCCCGGTCGCGGGCACGCTCATGATCGAGCCCACCGAGAGCGAGGACGTGGCGGAGCTCGACCGGTTCGCCGACGCGATGATCGCCATCCGGCGTGAGATCGCGAAGGTGGCGTCCGGCGACTACGACAGGGCCGACAACCCGCTGCGCAACGCCCCGCACACCGCCGAGGCCGTCGCCGCCGACGAGTGGACGCACCCCTACTCCCGCACCGAGGCCGCCTACCCGCTGCCGTCGCTGCGCGACGGGAAATACTGGGTGCCGGTGCGCCGCATCGACCAGGCGTACGGCGACCGCAACCTGGTCTGCGCCTGCCCGCCGCTGGAGGCCTACGAGGACTGAGCCGAGGAGGTCGCCCGCCGGACCCCGGAGGTTCGGAGGGGGCCGGTCCGCCGCTCGGGCGACCGGCCTTCGCGACCTGCGGCAGCGGTCATCAGGACCTCTCGGGGGCGAGGCCCATCATCTGAAGCTGGAGCTCGGCGCGGTCCTGGACGACGCCGGAGATGCCCGGGAAGTCCTGGCGCACCACGGCCTGGAGCAGGCCGTCGTACTGCTCCAGTGCCAGCCGCCGCCGGTCGGCGGTGAACTCCGAGAGATTCCCGCGGGCGGTGAAGACCGCGCCGAGCATGTTCATCAGTGTGGAGAAGTAGCGCTTCAGGAACGGGTTCCGCGCGATCGTCGCGGCGACGGTGTGCACGCGGAAGCTGAGCTCCTGAAAGGCCGCGGCGTTCCCCGGCTCCACCTCGTGCAGATCCTTGATCGCGGCCGCGAGGCGGGCCAGGTCCTCCTGCGAGGCACGCCGCGACGCGAGGAGGAAGACCTCTCGTTCGAGAGTCGACCACGCCTCCACCAAGGCGGGGAGCTGCCGCTCCGGCGTGGGGCTGAAGATCGACTGAAGGGCGGCGGAGACGTTGTCCAGGGTGATCACCGTGACGCCGCCACCGCGGCCCCGCCGCACGCTGACCACGCCCGCCGTCTCAAGGCGCTGCAGCGCGACCCGGACATTGGTGACGCTGATGTTCAGATACTGGGCCAGCTCTTGTAGGTTGGGGAGGGACGATCCGCGCGGATAGAGCCCCTCACGCAGGTCGTCGACGAGTTGCAGCAGAGCCTCGTCGGCGACGCTGACCGGCCGCGCGAAACCCTCCGGCTCGCGCTGAACGGCCGGAGCCGGCCGGTCGCGGTCCGGGATCGACATCGCGTCTGCTGATGCCACGTTCGTCGTCGTCCTCTGTTCGGGGAGAGCAGGCATGGTGTGCCTGGTCGGCGTCGGCCGGCCGAGGGCCGGCACAGGGCTGAGGCGTTCTCATGATGTCAGACCGGGTCAGCGCGGTCTGTCCGCAGTATGGCGGAAAAATCAAACGCTGAACATCTAGAAGTTGAATGTTTTCGAGGCTAGCATCTCACCATCGCTGACGCGGCGACCGGACCCGGTCTCATCTCGGGCGTGCCGCGACCAGGAAGTGAAGGAGTAGTCGATGTCTCGTGCCGTTCGTCGATACCTAACCGTCGGTTGCTCGCTGGCGCTGGCGGTAACGGTCGCAGGGTGTAATAGCGGCTCGAGTGCGAAGCCGACTGCCTCCGCCGCTCGTCAGGGCATGAGCAAGGAAGCCTGTGTGAGCGAGGCGACCAGCGCCACACAGGCGGCCAAGGCCGAGAAGCCGCTCCTCATGCCGGAGGCCGGCTTCGACATGTCGGCGAACTCCGGCAAGAGCCTCTGGCTGATCAGTGTCGTGGCGAACGAATCATCGCAGATGCTGTACGAGGGGTTCCAGGCCGCCGCGAAGGCGGCCAAGATGACGACGCACTTCGCGGCGGCCAACGGCCAGGTCACGCAGATGCAGAAGCTCGTCCGTGAGGCCACGACCGCGAAGGCGTCGGGGATCGTCCTGTTCAACGTCGACCCCGCGTCGGTCTCTGGAGCGCTCCAGGAGGCGGTCGCCCAGGGCATCACGGTCGTGGACTTCAACAACGGCAGCGCGTCCGACCCGCTGGACCCCGGCGTGTTCGCGCACGTCGCGTTCGACATGCGGGCGGACGGCAAGGCGAAGGCGGACTGGATGCTGGCGGAGTCCGGTTGCGACATGGACCTGGCGCTCTTCCAGCTCCCGACGTATCCGATCTCGACCCAGCTGATCGAAGGCGCCAAGAACGAGGTCGAGCGGCTCTGCGCCACCTGTTCCGCGACGGTGTCCGACCTGGACATCGCCACCATTGCGACGAGCCTGGCACCACTGGTCAGCACCGTGCTCAGGCGCAACCCGAAGATCAAGTACGTCGACCCGGGGTTCGACACGTTCACCGGGCTCGCGGCGCCGGCGATCGCGCAACTGGGCTCCGACGCCAAGCTCGCCGGGCACGATGGGCTGCCGTCGACGCTCAAGGCGATGCGGGCCGGCTCCAGCCCGCAGGTGATGACGGCTGCCGTGCCGCCGATGCAGTACATCGGCTGGGCGCTCGTCGACCAGGTGGGACGGGGTATGGCCAAGGCGAAGCCCGCGGAGTGGACCATTCCGTCGCGCATCATCGACCGGACGAACATGGGCACCTCCGATGACCAGATGTTCCCGGCCTACCAGAAGTACGAGCCCAAGTTCCTCGAAAAGTGGGGCCTTCAGTGATCGTCAGGTCCGAGGAGGAGACCGTGCCCGCCGAGCAGTCCGCCGGGAGACACGGACGCCGCATGGGGGGCCACAGCGCCCTCCTCGGCTTCGTGGAACGCTACGGCCTGCTGCTCCTGCTCGTGGTCGAGTGCGTCGTCTTCTCCCTGCTCCTCCCGGACACGTTCGCCACGGTCGGGAACTTCAAGTCGATGGCCAGTGCCCAGGCGATCACCCTGCTCCTCACGGTGGCCCTCGCGCTGCCGCTCCGGGGAGGCGAGTTCGATCTCTCGATCGCCGGGCTCATGACCGCGAGTGGCGCCGTCACGGCGGTGCTCCTGAGCAACGGCGTCAGCCTGGTGGTCGGCATCGCGGCGGGCCTCGGCCTCGGGTTGGTCGTCGGGTTCGTCAACACCGGCCTGATCGTGCGCCTGGGCGTCGACTCCTTCGTCACCACGCTGGGGATGTCCACCGCCCTGGGCGGCCTCGCCTACGCCGTCTCCGACAGCACCGTCGTCGTGAACCTCCCCGAGGGGCTGCTGGCCCTCGGCCGAGAGCAGTTCTTCGGGCTGCAGTCGGTCGTCTGGATCGGCTGGGGGATCGCCCTCGTGGCCTGGTACGTCTTCGAGTTCACGCCGTTCGGGCGCTACCTGCTGTTCGTCGGCGGCAGTCCGGGATCCGCCCGGCTCGCGGGCATCCGCGTGAACGCCGTACGGACCGCGGCGTTCATGGCGTGCTCCCTCATCGCGGCCTTCGCGGGCGTCCTGCTGATCGGCAACGTGGGCCAGATGGACCCCAGCATCGGATCGCAGTTCCTGCTGCAGCCGTTCGCCGGAGTCTTCCTGGGCGCGACCGCCATCACGGTCGGCCGCGTCAACATCCTCGGAGCGATCATCGCCCTGTACGTCCTGGAGGTCGGCATCACCGGCCTGCAGTTGATGGGGGCCCAGCCCTGGGTGTCGGACGTGTTCAACGGAACGGCCCTGGTCGTCGCGGTGACGCTCTCGCTGCTCGCGGCACGATCGAGGCGACGCGCGTGATGGCGGACGAGGCGACGCGCGTGATGGCGGACGAGACGGCGCTCCACCTGCGCCGGATCTCCAAGCAGTACGAGGGTGTCACCGTCCTGCGCGACATCGAGCTCGAGATCGCGGCGGGCCAGGTGCATGCGCTCCTCGGCGGCAACGGCGCGGGCAAGTCGACCGTGGTCAAGATCATGAGTGGCGTGATCCCGCCGGACCCCGGCGGCAGCATGTCCCTGTGGGGCAAGCAGATCTCGCTTCCGGTCTCGAAGGCGTACGAGAACGGTCTCGCCGTCATCCACCAGGATCTGGGCCTGCTCGACAACATGACCGTGCTGGAGAACATGGGCGTCTCATCGCATTACGGCGCGCGGATCCTCGGGCGGATCAGCATGCGGAGCGAGCGTCGCCTGTGCGAAGAGCTGCTGGCCGAGATGCATCTGGATGTCAGCCCCGACCAGCTCGTCTCGACCCTGTCACCCGCGGTGCGCGCGGGAATCGCGATCGCCCGGGCGCGCCGCGTCATGCGGGAGTACTCCGACAAGTACCTGTTCGTGCTCGACGAGCCGACGGCATACCTCGACGCGAGGGAGTCGGAGGCGGTCATGCGGCTCATGCGGAAGGTCGCGGACAGCGGGTGCGCTGTCATGTTCATCTCACACCACCTGAAGGAGGTGATGGACACAGCGGACCACATCAGCGTCCTGCGCGACGGCCGCGTCGCCGACTCCTTCCCGGCGGGCGCCGGAGACAAGAACCGGATCATCACGGCGATGCTCGGCCGAGAGCTCGTGGAGCCCTACCCCGAGGTCAGGCCGATCGCGGGCGGAGCGACCCGGCTCGATGTGCGCGGCCTGTCGGGACAGGTGGTCCGTGACGTCTCGTTCGAGGTCAGAGCCGGTGAGATCCTCGGGTTCGCCGGGCTCGTCGGCATGGGCCACGAAGAACTTCCGTACCTCGTCGCGGGGAGCGGAGCGGCCACCCAGGGCACCATCAGCGTGGACGGAACCGACATCTCCTCGATGTCGATCCGTGAGCGGGTCTCGGCCGGCATAGCCCTGGTCCCCGGCAACCGCCAGCGCGACGGGGTCTGGCCGGACGGCACGGCCGAGGAGAACGTGGTCCTGACCGCGACGGTGGCGGGGCGGCGCAAGAGCCTGAATCGCCGCGGAGAGCGGCGATCCGCCGCCACCCTCCTGGCGAGATTCGGCGTCAAACCCCCGGACCCGGCCCGGCTCGCGATCCAGTACTCCGGGGGCAACCAGCAGAAGATCGTCCTGGCGAAGTGGCTGTCGATGGGGCCACGCATCGTGGTGCTCGACGAACCCACCCAGGGCGTCGACGTGGGCGCGAAGTTCGATGTCCTCTCGGAGATCGCCGCCACGGCCGCCGCCGGCGGTGCCGTGCTCATGTCCTCAGGCGACTACGAGCAGCTCGCGGCGATGTGCCACCGCGTCCTGGTCCTCCGGCACGGGCGCGTGGTCGCCGAACTCCACGGTCGGTCGCTCAGCGAGACGACGATCGCCGCAGCCGTCCACGGCTGAACAACGCATTTCAGAGGCGTCGACCGGACGCCTCGAAACCACAGCAAATCCCATGGCAGAACCCATAGCAAAGAGGAGAGCATGCCTTATCGAATCGGACTCGACGTGGGGGGAACGAACACCGACGCCGTCCTGATGAGCGGCGACAGCATCGTCGCGTGGAACAAGAGGCCGACCTCCGCCGACGTCAGCTCGGGAATCGTCGCGGCGGTGGCCGACCTGCTGAAGGAGGCGCAGGTCCCGGCCGGCTCGGTCGGGGCCGTCATGATCGGCACCACGCACTTCACCAACGCGGTGGTGGAACGCCGGCGCCTGGGAAAGGTCCTCGCCGTCCGGATCTGCCTGCCGGCGAACACGGCCATTCCGGTGGCCTTCGACTGGCCGCGGGAGCTGGCGGAGGCCATGCGGCTCGAGACCGCGATGATCCACGGCGGAGCCAACTTCGACGGCAAGCCGATCGCGAGCGTTCTCCCGGACGAGATCGCCGACCTGGCCCGCCGGGTCGAGGAGTCGGCATGCGACGCGGTGGCCCTGACGGCGGCCTTCGCGCCGGTGTCCGCGGAGGCCGAGGTCGCCGTGCAGAAGCAGCTCCATTCGCTCCTTCCCGACCTTGAGATCTCGATGTCCCACGAGATCGGGCGCATCGGCCTGCTGGAACGCGAGAACGCGACCATCCTGAACGCTTCGCTGCTCAAACTCGCGAGAGAGACGTTCGCGGGATTCGTCCAGGCGCTGGAAGAGCTCAAGGTCACCGCGCCCCTGTACATCAGCCAGAACGACGGGACCGTCGTCAGCGCGGAACACGCGCGGTCCTACCCGATCAGGACCCTGTCCTCCGGTCCCACCAACAGCATGCGGGGAGCGGCGTTCCTGTCCGGCTGCGACAACGCGATCGTGCTCGACGTGGGCGGCACGACCACGGACGCGGGGGCCATCGTCGCCGGCTTCCCGCGCGAGGCGCCGACGGAGCACTCGATCTCCGGAGTCCGGACGAACTTCAGGATGCCGGAAGTCGCCTCGGTCGGCGTGGGCGGCGGGAGCACCGTGACGACAGCCGACGGCGTGCGGGTCGGTCCGCAGTCGGTCGGTTACGCGATCTCACGAGAGGCCCTCGTGTTCGGCGGGCGGACGGTCACGGCCACCGATGTGGCCGTCGCCGCCGGGCTGGCCGACGTCGGCGATCGTGACGCGGCGGCCGGACTGGATCCGCGGCTCGTGGAGGAAGCCGTGACCGCGTGGCACCAGGTGATCGAGGAACTCCTCGAGGACACCCGGTCCAGCCGCGCCCACGTTCCCGTGATCCTCGTGGGCGGCGGCTCGATCATCGTGGACCCCGAGCGAATCAACGGATTCGCCGAGTTCGTCCGGCCCGACTACTTCCAGGTCGCCAACGCCGTGGGCGCGGCCATCCCCCAGGTGAGCGCGGAGATCGATCGAATCCTGGTCATCACCCCCGAGACGAGGGCGGAGTCCTTGGACGCGTTGCGGAACGAGGCCATGGCCCTGGCGGTGAGCAACGGCGCCGCGGCGGCCACGGTGACGATCGCCGACGAGGACATCCTGAACGTTCCATCCCTTTCGGACCACGCCTCGCGGGTCCGTATCCGTGCGCTGGGAACTCTGGAGGTTCACGCATGAGCGCGTCACGGCCGGGCGCCCCGACCCTGCGAGACCAGATCGATGAAGAGGCGGTGCGCGACATCGCGACCGGCGCCGCCGTGCTCGGCGGAGGCGGGGGCGGAGATCCGCACCGCGGCATGATGGCCACCCTCGCAGCCGTTCGCCGCCATGGCCCGGTGCCGTTGCGGTCGATCGACGACTTCGACGACGACGACCTGATCGCGACTCCCGCCCTGGTCGGCGCGCCGATGGTCAATCTGGAGAAGTTCCCCTCCGGTCGTGAGGCCGTCGCCGGGCTGCGGCACCTGGAGAAGATCTCGGGACGCCCGATCGCGGGGGTCTTCTCGGCGGAGATCGGCGGCGTGAACTCGATGCTGCCGATCGGCGTCGCGGCGATGACCGGCCTGCCGGTGGTCGACGCCGACGGCATCGGGCGGGCCGTCCCGGAGATCGACATGACGCTCTTCACGCTCAACGGCCTGTCGTCGACCCCGATGGTCATGAGTGACGACTACGGCAACCTGGTGACCGTCGACAGTGACGACCCCCGCAGAGTGGAAGCCATCTTCCGGCCTCTGTCCACCTTCTTCGGCGGCATGGCCGCGAGCGTGCTCCTTCCGGGCGGCGGTCGCGTCGAGGTCCTGCGCTCGGCCCTGGTCCGCGGCGCCTACACGCTCGCCCACCGCTACGGTCGCGGCATCAGGGAGGCCGGTGGCGACGTGGAGAAGGTGATCGAGGTCGTCCGCAGTGTCGGCGACGGCAGGGAGCTCTTCCGGGGGAGGATCACCGATTTCGACCACGAGA
Source organism: Nonomuraea lactucae (assembly GCF_003313395.1). GTDB lineage: Bacteria > Actinomycetota > Actinomycetes > Streptosporangiales > Streptosporangiaceae > Nonomuraea > Nonomuraea lactucae. Next base: position 9,452 of record NZ_QNFZ01001013.1, read on the forward strand.
TCCGGGCCGGCTGGTCCCAGGCCCGCGTGACCATCACCGGCACAGGCCCCTACGCGCGCTCGACCATGGGGATCGACGTGGTGAACGAGAACCTCATGGCCGAGGTCGACGGCGAGATCGTGAGCGTGATGCCCGACATCACCAGCGTGTTCGACGCCCGTAGCGGGCTGCCGATCACCACCGAGCACGTACGGTTCGGATTCCCCGTGGTCGTCACGTCGACGCCTGCCGACCCCCGGTGGTACACCCCCGAGGGGCTGGACCTGATGGGGCCTCGACGGTTCGGATACTCGTTCGCGCACGCCTAGACCGGGCTCATAACCGTGCTCATGACCGTGCCCATGACCGGTGCACATGAAGGTCCACCCCACTACCGAGTCGAAGGAGAACAAGATGGAGCAGGCCCCGATCGAACTGCGCGAACTGGCCACCGCCTGGCTGCGCGCGGGACTCAGCCGGAACACGGACTTCCTTCGCGAGCATTCCCACACGCCGGAAGGGGCCACGGTGCACACGATCGCCTCCGTTCCCGGCGGCAGCCTGGGCCTCGGCTCGTTGCTGGATCACCTGGACGAGGCTCCGCCACGCGAGCTGGTGTTCTCCTCGCCAGAGGGGTTCGTGCACGGCGACACCGCCTGGTTCTTCGACGACGCGAAGGTCGACATGCTGTATGACGGCGTGCTCGACATGCGCTTCACCATCGTCTTCGTCCGCGTGGACGGGGCATGGAAGGCGGTGCACTCCCATCTGTCCGAGGGGGTCGTCCGCGAGCTGGGCCCGAGGGAGGGGTCCGATGCCTGACGTGCCGGGCCGTCCGCTCGCGAATCGCCCCCGGCTGACGGTGATCGACGACGTCCGGGTCTTCGACCCCGTCACGGGGGTCATCGAGGACTCCAGAACCATCGTGATCCGCGGAGATCGCATCGAGGCCGTGCTCGACACGGGCGCCGCGCTCCCCGGCGAGGCTGAGGTCCACGAAACCGTCGACGGCCGGGGCCTGGTCGCGCTGCCGGGATTGATCGACTCTCACACCCACCTGTGCTTCGACGGCGATCCGAGCCGCTTCAACGGTGTCAATCCGCCCGGACCCGTGCAGGGCCTGCTCGCCGCCCAGGCCATGCGCCGCCACCTCGACGCCGGTGTCACGACCGTGCGTGACTGCGGATCGCCCGACGGCGCCGCCCTGCACGTCGCCCGGGCGGTCGAGGAGGGACTGGTGCGCGGACCCGAGGTGCTCGCCGCCGGACGCGTTCTCACCATGACCGGGGGGCACGGGCACCAGGTCGGAGTGGAGATCGACGGCGTCGACGCCGCGACCAAGGCGACTCGCGCGGAGATCGCCGCGGGCGCCGACTTCATCAAGGTGATGTCCACCGGCGGCATCGTGACCAAGGGCGTGACCCCGGAGCAGGCGGCGCTCCAGGTCGAGGAGATCAGGGCGATCGTGCGTGCCGCCCACGACGCGGGCCGGCGGGTCACGGCGCACGCGACGGGACTCCTCGGCGCCCGGAACGCGGTCCTCGCCGGAGTCGACTCGATCGAGCACGGGTATCAGCTCGACGACGAGGTGGTGCGGATGGCCGCCGAGCGAGGCGTCATGCTGGTCCCGACCCTGGTCGTGCCGACCAGCATGACCGAGCACATGGACCGGCTCCCGTCGTGGATGGCCGAGAAGATCCCCCCTCAGCGGGAAAGGCAGCGCGCCAGCTTCAAGCGCGCCATCGGCGCCGGTGTCGGGATCGCCGCGGGCACCGATGGCGGGACTCCGTTCAACCCCCACGGGAGTCTGCACCGCGAGATCGAGCTGATGGTCGAGTACGGGCTGACCCCCGCGCAGGCCCTCACCGCGGCCACCCTCGGCTCCGCTCGCAACGTCGGCCGCGACAGCGAGATCGGGTCGCTGACCGCGGGCAAGCGAGCCGACATCGTCCTGGTCGGCGGTGACCCGCTGGCCGACATCAGTCAGGTCCGATCCGTGCGCCGCGTCTACGTGCGGGGTGCCGAGCACACGCCGCGTCCGGGGCCGTGAACCGTCCCGGGACGCCCTCCCTGCTCGACACCCGCGAACTGCTCGTGAGCGGGCGGCGTTCGGCGAGCGAGATCGTCGAGCGGGCGCTCGCGGCGATCGACGAGCGCGAGCCCACGTCCGAGGCGTTCGTCGAGGTCTTCCACGATGAGGCCCGCCGGGTGGCTCGCCGGCTCGACGATCTCCGCCGACGCGGGGCTCGGCCCGGTCCGCTGCACGGCGTGCCGATCGCGGTCAAGGACGTGTTCCCGATCGCCGGCCGGCACTGTCGCGCGGGAGCGTCGTTCTTCGGAGCCGAGCCCCGCGAAACCGACACCTTGGCGGTCGCCCGGCTCCGGGCGGCGGGCGCCGTCATCGTGGGACGGACCGTGACGCACCAGTTCGGATTCGGGCTGGACCGCCCGCCGACCCGGAACGCCGTCGACGCCGGCCGGCAACCAGGTGGCTCCAGCGCCGGGTCGGCGGTCGCCGTCGCGAACGGCTCGGTGCCGGGCGCGCTGGGAGCGGACAGCGGCGGTTCCATCAGGATCCCCGCGGCGTTCAACGGCGTCGTCGGGTTCAAGCCGTCCCTCGACGTCGTCGACATCTCCGATTGCGTGCCGATGAGCCCTCGGTTCGACACCGCCGGGCCCATCGCCGCCACCGTCGCCGACTGCGAGCGGCTCTTCGAGGTCCTCCGCGGAACCGCCGAGTCAGCCTCCGTCCCCGGGACCCCGTCCACCTTCCGGCCCCGGCTCGGAATCGACGGCGCCTTCTTCGCGACCGGCGATCCCGCGGTGCGGGAAGTGGTGCGCCGGCGCCTGGAGGAGCTGGAGTCGAGCGGACGCGTGACGCTCGTCGAGGCCGGCGTGCCCGACATCGCCGCGGTCCCGTCCGTCCTCGTCACCATCCTCGTGGCCGACAGCGCGCGCTGGCACCGGCCGCTCATCGCCGGCCACGCCGCCGACTACGACCCGAACGTCCTCGCGGTCATCGAGGAGGGCCTGTCGACAAGTCCCGGTACCTACCAGGCCGCCGTCGATCTGCAGGAGAGGATCTCGAACGCGGTGGGCGGCGTGATGGACGAGCACGCGCTCGACGGCCTGGTCTGCTGGACGGCCCCCACCGGGGCACCCGTCGTCCAGCCGGACGACACGCCCCCGAAGAGGGCGGGCCTGTCCGAACTCGTCTCCGCGCATTCAAGGGGCGCGTTCACCATGCTCGCCAACCTCACCGGTGGCCCGGCGATCACCATTCCGTGCGGCCACGACGGCGAGGGCATGCCGATCGGCATGAGCATCCTCGGCAGGCCCGGAGACGACCATTCCCTGCTCACGATCGCGCGAGCCCTGGAAGCACCCCATCCCCACCTAGGAGAACCGAACCGTGATCACAGCAGATGAGTCGCTGGCCAAGGCGCAGGCCATCCTCGCCGAGGAACGGCTTGAGGCACTCGTGGTGGCCTCACCCGTGAATGTCCGCTACCTCGCCGGTACGTCGTTCCTGACGATGCGCACCATCCCGGACCGCCTGGGCATCGTCGTCGTCACACCCGAGCGTCAGGCGTTCATCTACTGCTCGATCGAGGAGGGCCACGCGCGGCAGGAGTCGTGGCTCACCGAGTTGGTGCCTTACACCGAGTTCAAGGACCCGCCGATGTCGGTTCTGGCGGCGTGGCTGCGCGGCTGCGGCATCACCTCCGGCCGCGTCGGCGTCGAGCTCGGATATCTGACCGCCCGGCACCACCGCGAACTGGAGCGCGCCCTTCCGGGGGTCAGGCCGGTGGGCGTCGACGCGTCGCTCGATCAGGCGCGGGCGATCAAGACGCCGGCGGAGATCGCCACCATCAAGGACATCGCCCGGGCTACCGACGCGTCGATCCGTGCCGCCTTCGAGCGCGCCCGCGCGGGAATGACCGAGCGCGAACTCGCGGAGATCATGCTGTCGGAGGCGCGGGGACGTGGCGCCCGCACCCTGATCCACCAGGTCCTGGCGACAGGGGCGAACGGATTCAAGGCACACGCCGCCCCTGGCGCGACACCACTCGCGCCGGGAGACGTCGTTCGCACGGACTTCGGGATGGTGTGGCAGGGCGAGTACCTGTCGGACGTGGCGAAAACGGCGTTCGTGGGGGAGCCCTCCCGTGCCCAGCGAGACGTCTACGCCAGGCTTGAGGAGGTCCACCAGATCGTGGCCAGGAGCATGCGGGGCGGCGTCCGCGCGCGCGACGTGTTCCGCCTCTGCGCCGAGCTGATGGAAGACGCCGGCCTTGACTTCTGGGCACCGCACATCGGCCACAGCATCGGCCTGGGTCTGCACGAGAACCCGATGCTGCAGCCGTTCGAAGAGACCGCCCTGGAGGTGGGCATGGTGTTCATGCTGGAGCCGCTGGTGACGGGGCCGGACGGCTACTATCACGTCGAAGACCTGATCATCGTGGGACCCGACAGCGGCGAGATCGTGTCGCGTGCCGCCGACTGGAGCGTCCCGATGGCCATCGGCCACTGACGCCCGACAACCAACCCGACAACCAACCCGACAACCATGGAGGGAACATGCACGTGCCGGTTCGGAGCAACACCGCGAAAGGGCCGTACTCCGTCGCGCTGGAGGCCAACGGGCTGATCTTCATATCCGGACAGGGCGGACTGGACCCTCGGACAGGCGCCAAGGTGGACGGCGGAATCCGCGAGGAGACCCGCCAGACCCTCGAGAACATCGACGGTCTGCTGACGGAGGCGGGCCTCAGCCGCTCCGATCTGGCGAGCGTGACCTGCTACCTGACGGACATCGACGACTGGCCGGCGATGAACGAGGTTTACGCGGCCTTCTTCGAAGGGGTGCGCCCGCCGACCCGGACGGCCGTCGAGGTGTCCCGGCTCCCGTTCGGTCTCTCCCTGGAGATGACGGCGATCGCGGTCCGATCATCGTGATCCCGGTCGCCGGAGCGACCGCAAAGCGCTCCTGAGACGGCTCCCGAGGCGGCGTGAGACCTTCCGCGTCAAGCGGGCAGACATGATCGTCGGAAGTGGTTAGGCTCGGGGCGATCGCCGCCGAAGGAGCTTTCGTGACATCCTCAGAGCTGGAGACCCCGCCTCTGGACACCGCCCGCCGCCTGGCCGAGCAGGGCGACCTCGACGGCGCGGCGGCCATCCTCACCGAGCTGGCCGCCGACCCCGACGGGCCCGACAGGGCGCAGGCCGCCGTCGGCCTCGCCGTGGTGCTGGACGAGCGCGGCGACGTCGAAGGCGCCC
>NZ_QNFZ01001014.1 GCF_003313395.1 Nonomuraea lactucae
CGTGACGACCACCAGCCGGTCGCCGAACGCCCCGCGCCCGACCCGGCTGCGACGCAGCGCGGGCGTGGCGTCGGCGCCGTCGATGTGGCCGGCGAACTCGGCGATCATCCTGGCCACCACGTCGGGCCGGCCGCGCTGCGCCCAGTGACCGGCGGCGACGCGGCGATGCCAGCACCTCGGCGCCCAGCGCGGGATCGAGGCGAGCAGCGCCGGGGAGACGAACGGGTCGCGGGTGGCCTCGATGAGCTGCACCGGCACGTCCACGCGCGGGTCGCCGTGCCCGCGGCCGCCCCCCAGGTTGCACCGGTAGAGCCGGAGCCCGTTGGCCGCGTCGGTGGCAAGGGTGTCGGCGGGATGGCCGGGGCGGGGCTCGACGCCCTCACCGAGCCGTATGGCGCGCTCCATCACCCCGCGCCCGATCGCCCGCCAGGCCAGCTCGGGCAGGGCCGGGAGCCGGAAGGCGCCGATGTACCACGACCGGGCGAGCTGCGAGGCCACCTCGCGCCGTGTGCCGTCCTCCATGAACCTGGCCCATTGGTCGAGCCCGGGCCCGCCGAGGCTGGTGAAGGAGGCGACGCGCTTACGGATGCCGGGCCTGGTGACCGCGTCCCACCCCTGGAGCGAGCCCCAGTCGTGGCCGGCCAGGTGCACCGCCGGCTTGCCGATCGCGTCGAGCACGGCCGCGAGGTCGGCGGCCAGGTGCTCGAAGGTGTAGTGGCGCGGGTCGCGTGGCGCGTCCGAGCGGCCGGCGCCGCGCACGTCGTAGCGGACCACGTGGAAGCGGTCGCGCAGCCGTGCGGCGACCTCGTCCCAGACGCTGTGCGTGTCGGGGAAGCCGTGCAGGAGCAGGACCGTCGGCCGGGTGGGGTCGCCCTCCTCGAAGAGCGCCAGCCGCACGTCACCCGACTCGACCCAACGCATCGCGACCTCCCGCCGGACCAACTCGTCCGAACATAACCCGTACGTGACCCCGTACGTGATTCGTCAGGGCCGGGAGGACAGGCCGGTGCAGGAGCGCAGCGCCTTCCAGTCGGCGACCGCCCGGGGGCGGGACGCGCCGGTCATCGGGATGGGGACGCCACCCTGGATGGTCGCGGGTGTCCACTGGTCCTTGAGCACCTTGCGGCCGTTGATCGTGAGGGTCAGCACTCCGGTCCGGCCGGTGGTCGCGGGGTTGGCGTTGTAGAACGCGAAGTTGCCGAGGCCGTAGCTGACGTAGGCGTCGCCCAGGTAGCCGGCGCCCAGCAGGATGTGCGCGTGCCCGCCGACCACCACGTCGGCGCCCGCCTTGACCAACTTGGGGGCGAGCGAGAGCTGGGCCGGGTTCGGGCACTTCTGCATCTCGGTGCCCCAGTGGAGGTGCACGATCACGGTGTCGGAGCCCTTGCGGGCCTGCCGTACGGCTCGCAGCAGGCGCTCCTCGTTCTTTGCCGAGGCCAGTCCGGGCTTGTTCGCGGTCGCCGTCCAGGCCGTGATGAACTCCGCGTCCAGCACCTGGGTGGCCCCGATGATCGCCACCCGGTTGCCGTTGACCACCCTGCGGAACGGCCGGTACGCCTCGGTGTCGTTCTTGCCGATGCCCACGATGGGATACTTCGTCCGCTTGATGGCGGCCAGCGAGTCGGCCAGGCCGGTCTCCATGTAGTCCATGCCGTGGTTGTTGGCCATCGACGCCACGTCCACCCCGGCGGCCTTCAGCGCGGTGAAGGCGCTCGCGGGCGCCCGGAACGTGTACTGCTTGCCCGGCGCCGGGGTGCCGCCCGTGGTGATCGCCGTCTCCAGGTTGACCATGGCCAGGTCCGCCCGGCGCAGCACGCTCGCGATCGGCCCGAGCGCCGTGCGCGGGCTGTTCAGCCTGGGGCGCAGCATCCCCTCGAAGTGCACGTCACCCCCGAACGAGATCGTGAACGGCCGGCGTTCCGGTGACGGTTCGGCGGCGGCCGAGGGGGTGTCTTCCGCGGCCGGCCGGCGGACCTGGCGGTCGGGGGCGTCGGACTGGGCCGCGGAGCACGCCGACAGCGCGGCGGCGACGGCCACAGCCGCGGCGGCAGGGGGGAGTCTCAATTGTCGCCACTTCTACTGGATCCTGACATTCAGGCATCGAGCATGCCACGCATACCGGGCGCACGACCGGCCAAGCCACCCCTTCGAACGGGCGGACGGTCCGCGCTGGGAACGCGTGGCGGGTGGCCGCCGGGGGTCAGCCGTGGCGCAGCAGCCGGTCGATCGCGTCGCGGGAGGCGTCGTCCATCGGGCTGTAGACGATCATGCGGGTCTCGGGGGCCGGGGAGTTGAGCACCGTCGTGCAGAACCGCATCTCGCCGGCCCACTCGTGCTTGAAGATCTTCTCTCGCGGCCCCGGATCGGCCACGTCCTGACGTGCCCAGAGCCGGGCGAACTCGGGGCTCACCGCGCACAGCCTGCGTACGAACGCCTGCCAGCTCGGGTCGTCGGCGTGGCGGCTGTAGGCGCCGCGGAACACCGCCACCACCCCGGGCAGCTCCTGTTCCCGGTTGACCAGCATGCTCGACAGGTTGGACGGCAGGCAGCTCTGCCAGAGCGTGTTGCGCTCGCCGTCGGGGGCGCCGACCACCTCGGGCACCAGCACGGCGTAGGCGGGGTTCCAGGCCAGCACGTCGTAGCGGGAGTTGGTGAGGCAGGCGGGCATCGGGCTGAGCTTGTCGAGGATCTCCCTGATCTGCGGTGTCACCCGGACGGTGTCGTCCGCGGGCACACCCGTGCTGTGGCCCGCCAGCCGGTAGAGGTGCTGCCACTCTGCGGGGTCGAGCCGCAGCGTGCGCGCGATCGCGTCGAGCACCTGGGGGCTGGCGTTGATCGGCCGCCCCTGCTCCAGCCACGTGTACCAGGTGACGCCCACCCCGGCGAGCTGCGCGACCTCCTCGCGGCGCAGGCCGGGCGTGCGCCTGCGCGGCCCGGGGGCGAGATCGACCATCTCGGGGGTGATGCGGGCCCGCCGCGTGCGGAGGAACGCCGCGAGGTCGGAACGCCTGGCCTCCGTCACCGTCACCTCTCCACTATGGGGCCACGTGGACCGGGTATCCAGGTGGTGCTGATACCAGTATGAATGGGCTCTCGTTACTGGTATCGGATCGCGACCACTCTTGGAGCATGACCCACACCCTCGCCCCCGCTCTGCCTCCGGTCGCACAGCCGGAGCTGCCCCGGCGCAGGGGGCTGCTGCTGACGGTGATCCTCGTCGGGCAGTTCCTGGCCATCCTCAACGTCAACATCGTCAACGTGGCCACCCCCACCATCGAGGCCGACCTGCGCTCCTCCGGCGCCGGGCTGCAGATGATCGTCGCCGGTTACACCATCGTCTACGCCGTGCTGCTGATCACCGGCGCGAGGCTCGGCGACCTGTTCGGCTACCGCAACGCCTTCCTCACCGGGCTCGCGCTGTTCGCAGCGACCACCCTCGGCGCGGGCCTGTCGCCCTCGACGGGGTGGCTGATCGGCTTCCGCCTGGCGCAGGGCGCCGGCGCGGCGTTGATGATGCCCCAGGTGCTGACGCTGATCCAGCGCAACTACCAGGGCGCGGCCCGCGGCCGGGCGCTCGGCCTGTGGTCTGCCGTGGTGAGCGGCGGCATCGTGGCGGGCCAGGCTCTCGGCGGCATCCTGCTGGGCATCGGCGCGGGGTGGCGCATCGTCTTCCTGCTGATGGTGCCGATCGGCGCGCTGCTGCTGGTAACCGGCATCCGCGTGCTGCCCGCCGACCAGGGCGGCGGGCGGGCCGGCCTCGACCCGTGGGGACTGGTCACCCTGTCGGCCGCCGTGCTGCTCCTCGTGGTGCCGCTCGTGCTCGGCAGGGAGCTGGGCTGGCCGCTGTGGGGCTGGGTCTCGATGGCGCTGGGCGGGGCGGTGTTCGTGCTGTTCGTCAGGGTGGAGCGCTGGGTGACCTCGCATGGGGGGCGCCCCCTGATGGACGCCGCGGTCCTGCGCGCGCCCGGCATGCGGCCGGGGCTCGCGGTGCTGCTGTTCGGCCCGGCGACGTGGGGCGCGTTCCTGTTCACCTCGGCGCTGCACCTGCAGGGCGAGCTGCGGCTGTCGCCGTTCGCCTCCGGCATGATGCTGGTGCCGTGCGCGCTGACCTTCGCGGCCGTCGGGCTCGGCTGGCCGCGCCTGCCCGCCCGCCTGCAGCGCCCGCTGGTGCCCTTCGGCTACGTGGTGGCCGCGCCCGCCTACGTGGGCCTCGGGCTGGCGGCCGGCGGCGGGCTGCCGTACGCGGTCATGAGCGCGCTCATCGGCGCCGGGCTCGGCGTGCAGATCGCGGTGACGAACATCGCGACCGAGCGGGTGGACGACGCCCACGCCGCCGACGCCAGCGGGGCGCTGCTGACGGTCATGCAGCTGGGCCAGGTCATCGGGGTGTCCACGGTGGGCACGCTGTTCATGTCCTTGGAGGGGCACGGCGGCTCGGCCGCCATGGCGACCGCCGCCGCGCTGGCGGCGCTGGCCGTACTGGCCGGGCTGAGCTCCCTGTTCCTGGTACGGCGACACGCCTGAACCCGCGTCGCGTGGGGCTCACACCACGACCCGGAATTCGATCGTGTCCAAGCTTGATCATCATGGGAGGGTCTGCCATGATGCTGAAGTCTTCTGCGTTCGCTCAGGAAAAGAGCGAGGTGGAGCGTCCCGGAGGCCCTGCGAGGCCTTCTTCGTGAGCGCGGCCCTCGTGCGGGTTGTGCCAGCAACTCGCCGGGGGCCGTTCTCTACTTTCCGGCGAGCGCGGCCAGGTCGAACTGTCCCTCACGCACGCCGGCCGTGAACGCGGTCCACTCCTCCGGCGTGAAGACCAGGACAGGACCGTCCTGCACCTTGCTGTCCCTCAGCGCGACGTTGCCGTCGGCCAGCGGGGCGACCTCGACGCAGCTGCTCGCGCCGTTGCAGAAGCTGCTCTTCCGCCATGCCGCCGTCTTGATATCGGTGTGCATTTTCTCCCCAAATGGGTGAAGGGGCGCCTTTGCCCCCCTGTGGTGGTGTACTTCGTCGCTCAACGTCTCCACAGCATGGCCTTGCGCTGTATCAGGACGCGGGATTCGTCCTCGTCGAGCGCTTCGGACCTGATGTGCTCGAAGGCCGCCTCGTATCCAGCCACTCGCTCGAGGTCTTCGACGAAGTGAGCCGTGTAAAGGTGCTCCAGGTATACGACATCGTCAAATGCCGCGAACTTGAGATGGATGAAGGCCCCCGTGTTGACCGGGTGGAGCGACTCCATCGTGAGCACGCGGACGCTGACGTGCGGGAGCAGGGACATCTCCAGGAGGTGCTCCATCTGCGCCCGCATCACCGAGGGCTCGCCGAACCGCCGCGTCAGGACCGACTCGTCCAGCACGAACCGCATCTCGGGTGGATCCGGCCTGCGCAGCACGCGCTGCTGCCGGTCCATGCGCGCCTCGACACGGCTCCGGACACCGCTGTGCGTGATGCGTACGATGCCGCGGACCGCAAGGATGACCTCCCGCGCGTAGTCCTCGGTCTGAAGAAGGCCCGGCACCAACTGGGGTTCCCAGTTGCGCTGGAACACGGCCTCCGCCTCCAGCCCGAGGAATCTTGTGTACTCCTCGGGCAGGGAGTCTTCGTAATCTTCCCACCACCCGCGTTGATCCGCATCTCGCAACAGGCCGAAGAGTTCGTCAAGCTTGTCCTCGTCGACCCGGTAGAGCTTGGCCATCGCCTTGACGTCGTCGGCGCTGGGCATGGTCTTGGCCGCCTCGATCCGGCTGACCTTGCTGGGGGACCAACCGAGCTGCCGGGCGGCCACGGCCCCCGTCAGCTTGTGTCGCTCGCGGAGAAGACGAAGCTCCTGACCGAGCCTGAGCCTGCGGACAGTCGGGCTGCCCTGCTGCGATGGCACCGTCCACTCTCCTCGTCGGGAATGAAGGTGTAGCCGGGGAGGGTCGTTTGGAAGCCCGGGTTGGTGGGCCGTTCGCCAATCTTACACTGCAACTTGCATGCGTAGTGGCGCACGGCCTTGCCTGAAGCGTTTCACGTACGGGGCATGACGGACAAGCCAGGCTTCCCATCCGTACGCCGTCCTGGGCCTTCCATCCACACTCGACAGCTCGCGTGCAAGTTGCACACGAATATGCATAGCAAACGAGCAAGCAAGCTGCGAAGAAAACAAAATCTTCTCTTGCGCAGGGTATTGCAGCAGAAGTCCTTCGGAGAGACGATCGAGCCCAGGAGGGTCCCGATCACACGAGGAGGCCGGCATGACGACACGGCCGAACGGCACGGGCCTTCCATTCATGATCGCGCGCGGCCACGCGGGCCGCCTCACCGGCAACGGCGCCGTCCCGGATATGAATCCCCGCCACAGGGAGGCCGCTTGCCGGAAGGACACCGCACTCATCTGACGGAACGCCGCGACCATCGCTCTACCGGAACAGCCGGCCGCTCGGCCGGGACGACCGGAGCCAGAGCATCGGAAGACCGGACCCAGGCTGACCGCCGGCCACCGCATACGGGCTGCCACCCTGCGGCGACGCCGGTCAGCAGCCTGCAGTCCGGCGAAAGAAGCCACCTCGAGTAATGCCGCGAAAGGGGTCTTCTATGTACTCACAAGGTACCAAGGGACTCAGCCGAATCAAGTCCCGGATCCGGGAACTCATCGCATGGACCGACCGGGAGATCTGCATGGAGCCGGACGAGTTCGCCTACCGGCGAGGCTGGACGGTCGCCAGGTGCGGCTTCGGCGCCCGCATCTACCGGGATCCACGCTTCGACCAGCTCCGCATCGCCTCGAAGGTGCCAGAGGAGGTGTCGTGAGATGCCGAGGAACCCGCGCAACCAGATCTACCCGGCCAACGAGGACCTCCCCGCCGCGGGCCGCGGCAGCGTGCTCGCCAGGCTCTGGCGCGCCCGCACCGAGCTGCTGCTGGCCGCGGCGCTCGGCCTGCTCGCGCTGACGCTGCTCGGCGCCGCGAAGGAGGGCCACTGGATGCCGCTCATCCTGCTGAGCTGCGCGATCTCGGCGCCCGCCGTCACGCGGGGCGGCCGCAACTGGGTGGTCGCGCACTTCTGGTGCACGGTCTCCCGGCACCGCCTGCAGCGCACCTGCCTGGAGACCACCATGCACACGCGCTCCGGCCGGATCCCGCTGGTGCTCTGGATCACGCCGACACGCACGGGTGAGAAGGCGCTGATCCTTACCAGGGCGGGCATCTCGGCCGCGGAGTTCGAGGCGTACGCGGAGGAGATCGCGGCCGCCTGTTACGCCAGGAGCGCCGCCGTCTACCGGCACCGCAGGTGGGCGCACCTGGTGATCGTGGAGATCGTCCGGCGCGACGAGGTCACCGGAACGGCCTCCCCCGGATTGGAGCGGCTCTACGGCCGGCGGGCCTGGATCCCCCTCAGGTCCGACCTCGAGGAACCACCTGATCTGCGCTCCGGCCTGCCCGTAGGGCTGGTTCTGCAGGCCGGCTGATGACCGGGGGGCGCTCCGCGCAGCCGCCCCCTGGACAAGCCCCGGAGACCGCGGGGGCTCCGGGGCTTCCCCACGCGCCCCGTACGGTCCAAGATGAGTTCATCTGACGAACTCAGGAGTGGTGATGACCTCGACCGTCCACCGGACCTGTCCCCTGTGCGAGGCCGTCTGCGGCCTGACCCTCACCCTCGACGACGGCGGGCACGTCACCAGCGTGCGAGGCGACAAGGACGACCCCTTCAGCAAGGGCTTCATCTGCCCGAAGGGCGCCAGCCTCGGCCGCCTCGACGAGGACCCCGACCGGCTGCGCAGGCCGCTGATCAGGGAGGGCGACCTGTGGCGCGAGGTCGGCTGGGACGAGGCGTTCGCCGCCGTCAAGCAGGGCCTCGACCGCGTCACCGAGCGGCACGGCCGCGGGGCCGTCGGCGTCTACCTGGGCAACCCGAACGCCCACACCATGGCCGGAGCCCTCTACAGCGCGCCGCTGATCAGGGCGCTCGGCACCCGCAACGTCTACTCCGCCAGCAGCGCCGACCAGATGCCGAAGCACGTGGCCAGCGGGCTGATGTTCGGCCACCCGCTCACCATCCCCGTGCCCGACCTCGACCGGACCGACTACCTGCTCATGCTGGGCGCCAACCCGCTCGAATCGAACGGCTCGCTCTGCACCGCGCCCGACTTCCCCGGCAGGCTCAAGGCGCTGCGGGCGCGCGGCGGCAGGCTCGTCGTCGTCGATCCGCGCCGCACCAGGACGGCCGCGCTGGCCGACGAGCACGTGTTCGTCCGGCCGGGCACCGACGCCTACCTGCTGTTCGGCCTGGTCCACACCGTGTTCGCCGAGGGCCTGGAGCGGGTGTCGCACCAGGTCAACGGGCTCGACGAGGTGCGCGAGGCGGCCAAGCACTTCCCACCCGACGTGGTGGCCCGCCGCACTGGTGTCCCGGCGGAGGTCGTCGTACGGCTGGCGAGGGAGCTGGCCGGCGCCAGGACCGCGGCCGTCTACGCCAGGATCGGCACCTGCACGGCCGAGTTCGGCACGCTGGCGCAGTGGCTGGTCGACGTGCTCAACGTGCTCACGGGCAACCTCGACCGGCCGGGCGGGGCCATGTTCCCCAGACCGGCCATCGAGCATGGGGGGCGGCGCCGGCCGTACACGGTGGGGCGCTGGACGAGCCGCGTCCGCGGCCTGCCGGAGGCGAACGGCGAACTGCCCGTGGCGACGCTCGCCGACGAGATCGAGACGCCCGGCGAGGGGCAGATCAGGATGCTCGTGACCGTGGCGGGCAATCCCGTGCTGTCGGCTCCGCACGGGGCGCGGCTCGACCGCGCGTTCGAGGGGCTCGACTTCATGGTGAGCGTCGATCCGTACCTGAACGAGACCACCAGGCACGCGCACGTGATCCTGCCGCCGCCGCGCGTGCTGCAGTCCGGGCACTACGACTTCGCGCTGCTGGGCTTCGCCGTGCGCAACTACGCCCGCTACTCCCGGCCGTCGCTGCCCCTGGACGACCGGCCGTCCGAGGCGCAGATCCTCGCCAGGCTGTCCATGATCGCCTCGGGGCTGGAGGGCGACCTCGACGAGTTCGTCATCGGGCAGACCCTGGCCAAGGCCATCGAGACGCCCGGATCCGGCGTCGAGGGCCGCGACGTGGCCGAGCTGCGGGCGGCCCTGGACGGCGAGACGGGCGCCGAGCGCAGGCTCGACATGATGCTGAAGCTCGGCCCGTACGGCGAGTGGGCGGGCGGGGGTGACCTGTCGCTGCGCAAGCTGCTCGACCACCCGCACGGGCTCGACCTGGGACCGCTGGAGCCCCGGCTGCCCGACGTGCTCCGCACCGCCTCGGGGGTCATCGAGCTCGCCCCGCCGCGGCTCATGGACGACGTCGAGCGGCTGCGGGCCGGGCTGGACGAGGAGTCACCGGAGATCGTGCTGATCGGGCGGCGCCACCTGCGCTCCAACAACAGCTGGCTGCACAACGTCGGCCCCCTGGTCGGCGGGAGCAACACCTGCACGCTGCAGATCAACCCGGCCGACGTGGCGAGGCTGGGCCTGAACGGCGACGCCGTGGTCCGCTCGGCCAAGGGAGAGCTCACGGTGCCGATCGAACCGACCGATACGATCATGCCCGGCGTGGTGTCGCTGCCCCATGGCTGGGGGCACGCGGGCAGCGCCCAGTCGGTGGCCGCCGGGCACCCGGGCGTCAACGTGAACGCGCTGACCGACGAGACGGCGATCGACGTTCCGTCCGGGAACGCCGTGTTCAACGGGGTTCCGGTGACGGTTCTGCCAACCGGGGTGATCATCGCGCATTAGGGTGTCGCGCGTGACTACCGCGCCAGAAGAGGACCGCCTGAACGCCCAGATCGCCTTCGCCGTCGAGATCGACAAGTTGAAGCGGATCATCCGCCGCAACCTGCTCATGGACGGCTCACGGCGGGAGAACGACGCAGAGCACTCCTGGTACGTGGGCATCCTGGCGATGATCTTCGCCGAACACGCGCCTCCCGGCACCGACATCCAGCGGGTCGTCGCCATGCTCATGGTGCACGACCTGGTCGAGATCGACGCCGGCGACACGTTCATCTACGATCCGGCCGCGGTGGCCGCGCAGGCCGAGGCCGAGCGGGCAGCCGCCGACCGGATCTTCGCCCTGCTCCCCGCCGACCAGGCGGCCGCGCTGCGTGACCTGTGGGAGGAGTTCGAGGCGCGTAAGACGCCGGAGGCGAGGTTCGCCAGGGCGCTCGACCGTTTCGCGCCGATCCTGGCCAACCACAACACCGAGGGCGGCACCTGGCCGCTGTTCAAGGTGACGGCGGCGCAGGTCAAGGAGAAGGTCCTGCTGATCGAGGAGGGTTCGCCCTCGCTGGGCGCGTACGCACTGGACCTCGTGGAGCTCTCCGTCGCCAGGGGTCACCTGTCCGAGTGATGCCCTCAAGGCGGGGGTAGGGGACATTTCGTGAAAGAGATAGTGCGACCGAGACGTAGGCACTTGCGCCGTTTCGGGGGGCCGGTTGACCTCGCGGAACAGCTCGAGAGGTCCAAGGCCATGGACGCGCCCATCCGGGTGCTGGCCAAGGCCGTACGCGACACGATCCGTCCTGGCCCGCTGCGCGACGTGCTCCACGGCGTGCCCCTGGGCAAACCCTCGCATCCTCCGCTCGCCAACGTGAGCCTCGGCTGCTGGATCTCCGCGGCCGTGCTCGACCTCACACGCATCGATCCCAGGGCGTCGCGGCTGCTGCTGGCCGTCGGCATCGGCAACGCGCTGCCCACCGCGGCGGCCGGGCTGACCGACTGGTCGTCGCTCCACCTGGAGCAGCAGCGCGTCGGCTTCGTCCACATGATGCTGAACGTCACCGCGCTCGGCCTGTTCTCCGCCTCGCTGGTCTCGCGGCTGGCCGGGAACGAGCGGGCCGGCCGGATGCTGTGCCTCGCGGGAGTCGGCGTGGGCAGCGCGGGCGCCTACCTGGGAGGCCATATGGCCTACCGGCAGGCGGCGGGGGCCAACCACGCGCCCCAGGTCGCGCACCTGGTGCCCCTGGGCTGGCACGACCTCTGCGCGCTCACCGACCTTCCCGACGGCAGGCCCGTCGCGCGTCGGCTCGGCTACATCCAGCTGTTCGTGCTCCGGCGGGGCGACCACGTGAGCGTGCTCGCCGACCGCTGCCCGCACCTCGCCGGCCCGCTCCACCAGGGCCGGCTCGTCGAGGAGAACGGCGAGGCGTGCGTGGTGTGCCCGTGGCACGGCAGCACCTTCCGGCTGGGCGACGGGTCGGTGAAGCACGGGCCGGCGACCGCGCCCGCGCCGACCTTCGAGACCCGGATCCGGCGTGATGGCGTCATCCAGGTGCGCCCCGGCCTTGACCTCAAGTTGAGTTGAGGTCCTACGGTCGGGGGCCATGAGCACGATTCTCGTGACCGGGCCGACCGGGAATGTGGGCAAGCACGTCGTCTCCAGGCTGGCCGAAGCGGGCCTCGCGGTCCGCGCGCTGGTCCGCGACCCGTCCAGGGCCAGGCTTCCGGCCGGTGTCGAGGTGGTCAGGGGTGACCTGACGGCGCCCGAGACGCTGGAGCCCGCGCTGCGCGACGTCGAGGCCGTCTTCCTGATCTGGCCCGGCTTCGCCGCCGAGACGGCCGAGCCGGTCGTGGCGGCCGTCGCCAAGCAGGCTCGCCGTGTCGTCTACCTGTCTGCCGACGTGGCCGAACTCGCCGAGGACGAGGAGCCCACGCTCTTCCATCAGGAGCTCGAGCGGCTGATCAGGCGGACCGGGATGGCGTGGACGTTCCTGCGGCCCAGCGGGTTCGCGACGAACACGCTCGGCTGGGCCGGCCAGATCCGCCAGGGTGTGGTGCGCTGGCCGTACGGGGAGGCTTCGAGGTCGTTGATCCACGAGGAGGACATAGCGGCGGTGGCGGTGCACGTGCTCACCTCGGGCGGGCACGCGGGGGCGGCGTACGTGATCACCGGCCCGGAGAGGCTGACGCAGGCGGAGCAGGTCCGGATCATCGGCGAGGCGACCGGGCGGGAGGTGCGCTGGGAGGAACTGCCGCCGGAGACCGCCCGGGAGGAGCTGCTGGCCGCCTGGGGCGATCCCGGGTTCGTGGACGGGGCGCTGGCGGCGTGGGCGTCTTTCGTGGCCGCGCCGGAGAGGGTCACGGACACGGTCCGGAGGCTGCTGGGGCGGCAGCCGCGGACGTTCCGCGAGTGGGCCGCCGACCACGTGGACGACTTCCGCTGAGCGCCACATCGGCCGCTGAGCGCCTGGTCGGCGGCTCAGGGCTCGTCGGCGGCTCAGGGCTCGTCGGCGGCTCAGGGCTCGTCGGTGGAGTGCCGGATGGCGGAGTCTTCGTCGGCGGGGTGCTCGACCAGCGCGAGGATGCGGCTGGACATGAACCGCGCGGTGCGTACGGCGGTGCCGCTGCGCGTCACCTCGCTGACCTCGACCAGGCCCCGCCTCGTGGCCACCTCGACGCGGCGGCCCGCACGGGTGGCGACGACCTCGTAGGTACGCGGGCTACCGCCCGCGTCGATGACGATCTCCACCCGATCACCCTTCATGTCCGGATTCATACCCAGAAGGGCGGGAAGTTATCCGTACACCAGTTTGATAATCGCGGCGATCCCGACGGCCACGATGATCCCCCGCAGGACCGGCGCCGGGATGCGCCGCCCCACCTTCGCCCCCGCGAACCCGCCCACCGTGGACCCCAGCGCCACCGCCAGCACAGCCCACCAGTCGACCTCGGCGAACAGGACGAAGAGCACGGCCGCCGTGGAGTTGACGACGAACGAGAGCACGTTCTTGGCGGCGTTCACGCGCTGGAGGTCGTCACTGAGGAAGGTGCCGAGCAGCCCGATCAGCAGCACGCCCTGGGCCGCGCCGAAGTAGCCGCCGTAGACCCCCGCGCCGAGCACGCCGAGCCAGAGCGCCACCCCGCCGTGGGAGTGCGCGTGCTCGCGCCCGGGCGCCAGCCTGGCGCTCAGCCGGGGCTGCGCCACCACCAGCACACACGCCCCGGCGATCAGCACGGGCACGACGACCTGGAAGACCCTCGGGTCCAGGTAGAGCAGCAGGATCCCGCCGATGATCGAGCCCAGGCACGAGGCGGTGCCGAGGCGGACGAGCCGGTCACGCTGGCCCTTGAGCTCCTCGCGGTAGCCGTAGGCGCCGGTGAACGAGCCGGGGACCAGGCCGATGTTGTTGGCCACGTTCGCGGCCACCGGATCGAGGCCCACCGCCACGAGGGTGGGGAAGGTGATCAGCGAGCCGGAGCCGACGACCGCGTTGATGGCCCCGGCCGCGACCCCTGCCGCGCACACCGCCAGCGCTTCCCAGATCGTCACCCGCCCGAGCCTAGACGTCCACCGCCCGCACGATCACAGCGGGTCACCGGCTTCGGCGGCCGTGAGTGTCTTTAAAAGTCCACGCCGAACGCGCCGGCGCTAGTGCGCGCGGGCGTACCAGCGCCCCTCGGCGCTGCGGTCGAGCGTGAGCGGCAGCCCGAACGTGCGCGACAGGTTGTCGGCTGTCATCACCTGGTCGAGCGGCCCCTGCGCCACGACCGAGCCGTTGCGCAGCAGCAGCCCGTGCGTGAACCCGCTCGGCACCTCCTCCACATGGTGGGTGACCAGCACCAGCGTGGGCGAGCGGAAGTCATGGGCGAGCACCGACAGGCGGCGCACGAGGTCCTCGCGCCCGCCCAGGTCGAGCCCGGCGGCCGGCTCGTCGAGCAGCAGCATCTCGGGGTCGGGCATGAGCGCGCGGGCGATCTGCACCCGCTTGCGCTCCCCCTCCGAGAGAGTGCCGAACCGCCGCCGGATCAGGTGGGCCGCCCCCAGCATGTCGATCAGCTCGACGGCACGGGTGACGTCGTTGGAGTCGTACTCCTCGGTCCAGCGGCCCATGATCCCGTAGGACGCGGTCAGCACGAGGTCGATGACCTTCTCCTCCGGCGGGACGCGCTCGGCCAGCGCGGAGCTCGCCAGCCCGATGCGGGGCCGCAGGTCGAACACGTCAGTCTGGCCCAGCCGCTCGCCGAGCACCTCGACGACGCCCTCGCTCGGATAGAGGAGCGTGGCCGCGACCTGCAGCAAGGTGGTCTTGCCCGCGCCGTTGGGCCCGACGACGACCCATCGTTCGTCCTCGTTGACCTCCCAGTCGATGCCGCGCAGCAGGGCCGCTCCGTCCCGTCTGACGGCTACGTCCTGGAGCCGCAGCACCTGACCACCCATCCCCGGTCCCTCCTTCTGGAGAATGCTCGGGTCAAACCTATTGCAGGGCGAGCGCTTATCGTGGACCGGTGCGCCCTGAATCGACTGTCTCTCCCGTCCTGGTCGCCTGGTGCAACTCCTGGCTCGCCGGTCACGTGGGCCTCGACGAGGCGGCCGACCGTGTCGAATCCGCCGCCGGTCCCACGGTCGTGGGTGAGGTTCCGCTGCGCAAGTACCTCACGAGCCTCCGGGCCGACGGCCTGACCGGGTTCCGGCTCGCGCTGCCCGCGCCCGGCGACCCGCTCGGGCTCTCCGGGCCCCCGCAGTTCAACTCCGCCGCCGTGGACGCGGGCGAGGCCGCCATCGCCGTCCTCCCCGACCGCCGCCTCGGGCTGGTCCCCTCGCCCGATCTGCGCGGCTCCTCGTACGTCGGGGTACGCCTGGCCGTGCACGAGGCCGGGCCCGTCAGGCACGACCTGCCGTCGGTCGCCGAGGCCGAGCAGGAGCTGTCGGCCGTGATGCGGTCCGCGACCGAGGCGCTGGCCTCGGTCGAGGGCCCGGCCCAGGGCCGGCCGGAGCGGCTCGCCGCCGGCGGGGGGCTC
>NZ_QNFZ01001016.1 GCF_003313395.1 Nonomuraea lactucae
TGCATAAATGCACTGGCTTTTAACACACTGTTGAGTTCTCAAGAAACGGACGCGAACTCCCCAGACCCGCGAGAGGCACTCAATTCCGTTTACCGTGCCCTTATCCTTTCAGCCCCCCAGGTTCATGTCAAATTGACCCGAACCGAGAAAACCGCAAGAAATCGGAGACGTCTTCCAAGTTACCAGCCCGCAGAAGGTGCAGCGAACCGATCTTGGAGGCCGCCGCGCACGTGCACCACCCATGCCAAAGTCACCGGAGTGAGAGAGGTTGGTCGTGCCGCACCGCGTCGGCTCCTAAAGATTAGCAGCGCTCCCGACCGCTCGAGACCCGTTCGCCTAGGTCCGTGGCCACAGAACGATTACGACCGAACATAGACTCCACACGTGAGCAGCATCAACCCGCCAGTGGCGAAGAAGGTCCGGGCCGAGCGCACGCACCACGGCGACACCGTGGTCGACGAGTACGCCTGGCTCGCCGACAAGGAAGATCCCGACACGATCGCCTATCTGGAGGCGGAGAACGCGTTCCTCAAACAGGAGACCGCTCACCTCGCAGACGTCCAGGAGCAGGTCTTCCAGGAGATCAAGGGCCGCACCCAGGAGACCGACCTGTCGGTGCCGAGCCGGAAGGGCGCGTGGTGGTACTTCACCCGCACCGAGGAGGGCAAGCAGTACGCCGTCTCCTGCCGCGTGCCTGCCGAGGGCGACACCCCTCCCGAGATCAAACCGGGCGAGCGCCTCGACGGGGAGCGGGTCATCCTCGACGGCAACGAGCTGGCCGGCGACAGCGCGTTCTTCTCGGTCGGTGTCAGCGCCATCTCCACCGACGGCACGATGCTCGCCTACTCCACCGACTACAAGGGCGACGAGCGCTTCACACTGAGGTTCAAGAACCTCCTGACCGGCGAGCTGCTCGACGACGAGATCGAGGGCATCTTCTACGGCGGCGCCTGGTCGTCCGACGGCTCGGCGTTCTTCTACACGCGGGTCGACGACGCCTGGCGGCCCTGCCAGGTCTACCGCCACACGCTCGGCACCCAGGACGACGTCCTCGTGTACGAGGAGCCCGACGAGCGCTACTGGGTGGGCATCGGGCTCACCCGCAGCGAGAGGTACCTCGTCCTCAGCGCGGGCAGCAAGATCACCAGCGAGGCGCGCATCCTCGACGCGAGCGACCCCACGGGCGAGTTCCGCGTCGTGCGGCCGCGCAAGGTCGGCGTCGAGTACGGCGTCGAGCACGCCGGCGACTTCTTCTACGTGCTGCACAACGAGGGGGCCGAGAACTTCGAGCTGGCCACCGCCCCTCTCGACGACCCGGGCGACTGGACACCGCTGATCGGCCACCGGGACGACACCAGGCTCCTGGAGATCGACGCCTTCGCCGGCCACGCCGTCGTCCACTTCCGGCGCGAGGGGCTCACGGGCATCCGGGTGGTCCCGTACGGTGACTCCGTGGCGGGCGACTGGCGCGAGCGGGTCGAGGCCGCCTGTTCCGGGGCCGCCTACGAGATCGAGTTCCCCGAGACGCTCTACGACGTCGGCCCCGCGGGCAACCCCGAGTTCGTCACGGAGCGGCTCAGACTCGCCTACACCAGCATGATCACGCCGCCCAGCGTCTACGACTACGACCTGGCCACCCGCGAGCTGATCCTGCTCAAGCAGCGCCCCGTGCTCGGCGGCTACGACGCGGGCGACTACGAGCAGTTCCGCGAGTGGGCCACGGCCGAGGACGGCACGCGGGTGCCGATCTCCATCGTCAAGCGCAAGGACACAGCCACTCCCGCTCCCACCGTCCTGTACGGCTACGGCAGCTACGAGACCTCCATCGACCCGGGATTCTCGGTGGCCAGGCTGTCCCTGCTCGACCGCGGTTTCGCCTTCGCCGTCGCGCATGTCAGGGGCGGCGGCGAGCTGGGCCGGCGGTGGTACGAGGACGGCAAGCTCACCAGGAAGCGCAACACGTTCACCGACTTCGTGGCAGCGGCCGGGCACCTCAAGCGGGCCGGCTGGAGCGAGCGGATCATCGCGCGGGGCGGTTCGGCGGGCGGGCTGCTGATGGGCGCGGTCGCCAACCTGGCGCCGGAGGAGTTCGCGGGCGTGGTGGCCGAGGTGCCGTTCGTCGACGCGCTCAACACGATCCTCGACCCGTCGCTGCCGCTGACCGTCATCGAATGGGACGAGTGGGGCGATCCCCTGCACAACGCGGACGTCTACGCGTACATGAAGAGCTACTCGCCGTACGAGAACGTGGACGGCCGGCCGTACCCGCCGATCCTGGCGATCACCAGCCTGAACGACACCCGCGTGCTGTATCACGAGCCCGCCAAGTGGATCGCCAGGCTGCGGGCGACGGCCGGGGGCGGCCCGTTCCTGCTCAAGACCGAGATGGGGGCCGGGCACGGCGGGCGCAGCGGGCGCTACGACGCCTGGCGCGAGGAGGCCTTCGCGCTCTCCTGGATCATCGAACGAGGCACCGACGGAGGCGCGGCATGACCTACCAGCCCGACGACAGCCGCTATGAGCGGCAGCCGTACAACCGGAGCGGGAGGAGCGGGCTCAAGCTGCCCGCCGTCTCGCTGGGGCTGTGGCACAACTTCGGCGACACCAGGCCGCTGGACAACTCCCGGGCCATCCTGCGCAGGGCGTTCGACCTGGGTGTCACGCACTTCGACCTGGCCAACAACTACGGCGTCCCGTACGGCTCGGCGGAGCTGAACTTCGGCCGGATCTTCCGCGAGGACTTCACCCCCTACCGGGACGAGCTGGTCATCTCCACCAAGGCCGGGTTCGACATGTGGCCCGGCCCGTACGGCGAGTGGGGCTCGCGCAAGTACCTGCTGGCGAGCCTCGACCAGTCGCTGGAGCGGATGGGGCTGGAGTACGTCGACATCTTCTACAGCCACCGCTTCGACCCCGAGACGCCGCTTGAGGAGACGATGGGGGCGCTGGACCGGGCGGTGCGCTCGGGCAAGGCCCTGTACGCCGGCATCTCCAACTACACCCCCGAGCAGACGGCGCAGGCGGCGAGGATCATGCGGGAGCTGGGCACGCCGCTGCTCATCCACCAGCCGTCCTACTCGATGATCAACCGGTGGATCGAGGGCGGGCTGCTCGACGTGCTGGAGGACGCCGGCATGGGGTGCATCGTCTACTCGCCGCTCGCGCAGGGCCTGCTGACGGACCGCTACCTGCAGGGGGTGCCGGCCGACTCGCGGGCCGCGACCAGCAGGTTCCTGAGCGCCGACCAGATCGACCTCGACCTGGCGCGCGACCTGGACGAGGTGGCCAGGGGCAGGGGGCAGACGCTGGCCCAGATGGCGCTGCTCTGGACGCTCAGGGACCCGCGCGTGACCAGCGTGCTGATCGGCGCGAGCAGCGTGAAGCAGTTGGAGGACAACGTGGCCTGCCTGGACGGCCCCGCCTTCACCGAGGACGAGCTGGACGCGATCGACAAGATCACGCCCAGGAGGGCCTGACCCGCCGGCTCAGAGGGCCTCGTGGCGCTGCAGGTAGGTGAACGAGGCCCAGCCGGGCAGCACCGGCAGCCAGAACGTGAGCAGCCGGTGAAGGAGCACGGCCGAGGTGGCCAGCTCGGCGGGCAGCCCGGCGACGGTCAGCCCCAGCGTGAGTGACGCCTCCACCGCGCCCAGCCCGCCCGGGGTGGGCGCGGCCGAGCCGATGGCGTTGGCCGTGAGGTAGACGACGGCGACGGTGGTGAAGTCGAGCTTGCCGCCGAACGCGGCCACGCAGGCGTCGAGGCAGACGATGAACGCCAGGGTGATCATCAGGGTGCCGAAGCTGGCCTCGATCATCTTGATCGGCGTCTGGATCACGTCGAGCAGCCGCGGCAGCACGTTCGAGAACAGCCGCCGCATCCGCTCGGTGACGATCCGGCGCAGCGGCGGCACGCCGAGCAGCAGGACGGCCAGCACGGCGAAGGCGAGCAGCGCCACGACCAGCCCGCGCGACGGCGTGAACGAGGTGTTGGTGCTGGACCCGGTGATGTAGGCGAACAGCAGCAGCAGCCCGATGTGGAAGATCATCATGACCAGCTGCGAGGCGCCCACGCTGGCCACCGCCGAACCCGGTGAGATGTCGCGCTTCTGCAGGTAGCGCGTGTTGATGGCGACGCCGCCGACCGCGGCGGGCGCCACGAGCTTGACGAACGAGGCGGCGAACTGGACGAGCACGGTCCGCCAGAGCGGCAGCGGCTCGGGCACGAAGCCCCGCAGCATCAGCGCGGCGGCCACGAAACTGGCGAACGAGGCGAGCAGCGCCAGGCCCGACCACCCCCAGTTGGCCGTGGTCACCACCTGCACCAGGTTGACCCGGCTGAGCTGGGACATCAGGAAGTAGGCGGCCAGCGTGCTGGCGATGATCGTGACCAGCGTGCGGGGCTTGAACCGCTCCAGCCGGATCTCCTCGACCCGGCTCTGCGGCCTGAGCGCGACGATCTGCTCGCGCAGCGCGCCCAGCAGCCCCTTGTCCTTGGCCAGTGCCGAGCGGGTCTCGCGGGTGAGCGCGATGCGCTGGAGCATCGGCATCGCGGCGGCCAGCGCGTCGGGCCCCATGACGGCGGCGGCCGCGCGGACCGAGCGCTCGGGCCCCACCCGCAGCGCGAGGTAGGTGAGGAGCTGGGCGACGTCGAGCCTGAGCAGCAGGTCGCCGGCGGCGATCTCACCGCTGCGGGCGTCGGTCAGCACCACGCGGCCGGCCGTGTCGAGGTGGATGCCGTCGCCGGTGAGCCGCCGGTGCGCCAGGCGCTGGATCTGCAGCAGCGCGATCTGCTCCCAGATCTGCGCGAGCAGGTCGTCTGTGATGTCGGCGTCGGGCACCTCGTCGAGCGGGCGGGAGTCGAGGTGCTCGTAGGCGAGCAGCGCGGCCTCGGTGCCGATCTCACTGGTGCCGAGCAGCCGGGGCGTGCTGGCGCCGGCCGCCTGGGCGGCGTACGCCATGAGCGCCTCGCGTTCGAGTTCGGCGCGGAGCGACCTGATGGCCCGCCTCCTGGTCTCGGAGTGGAGCCGGAAGCGCCGCCAGAGCCGGTACGGCAGGCCGGCCACCTGGCGGTCGCGGTCGAGCACGGTGACGTCGAGGCTGGTGCCGTCCTTGAGTACGACGGCGTAGCGGCGGCTGCCCTGGTGGTCGTCGTCGATGCGGCGGGCCGAGATCGGGGAGAACGAGAGCTTGCGCAGCGCGGCGACGACGGCGTTGCCCGGGGGCCGGGTGTTGGGGCTGCCGACGCCGTACAGGGTGCCGTAGCCGATGGCCATGCCGAGGAGCACGGTGACCATGCCGCCGACGAGCGTGATCTGGTAGCCGGTGAAGAAGGCGAGGACGTAGAGCCCGATCACCGTCCACATCAGGGCCCGCCAGGTGGGGCGCCGGGAGATCCGGACGGCGGTGGAGTAGGCGATGACCGAGGCCAGCAGCGTGTTGAGCGGCTCGATGTCGCGGTCGCCGGTCATCAGCAGGCGCAGGTCGTCGGGGGCGGCCGTGACGATCCAGCCTCCGATGAGGAAGGAGAGGACCATGCCCAGGATCGCGGCGACCAGGCCCTCGGCCACGCGCAGGCCGTCGCGGTGGAAGACGCGCTCCACGGCGAACGCGGCGGGCACGACGAGCAGGGCGGCGCCGCCGAGGAACGTCGCGATCCTGCTCAGCAGCTCCGGCAGGCGGGTGGCGCCCTCGGTGACGTCCTTCTCCAGGCCGTTGAGCGTCTGCTTGGCGACCAGGGCGAGCAGGAGCACCCCGGTGATGGCGAGCAGCGTGGCCAGGAAGCGCAGCAGGTCGGAGGGGCGGCGCAGGCGCTGGGGCAGCAGCGGCTCGACGACGTAGACGTCGGGATCGGGGCGCGCGTCGATCACGGCAGGATCATCTCCCTCCGTGAGGTCCCCCGTATCGTCACGTTCCCTGATTTCGGCCACCGACAGCGATTGTGCACCTTTCCGGCCGGATCGTACGATCTTTGGCCTCCCCGTGCCTCCTCGACCGCAACGTCGCGAGGCAGGCTACACGGTGGAGCTTCCGCCCTTCATCTTCGATTTCTACCGCGAACCGGCACCTGCCGCGCCGCAGCGGCGGGCAGGAAAATTTCCCGGCGCGCGGAAGACCGGGACATAAGGTGTGCCTATGTCAGGCGAACTTAGGGTTCTGGGGGCATGTCCGCTTGATTGCCCCGATGGCTGCTCGTGGACGGTCACGGTCGAGGACGGGAAGGCCGTGAAGCTGCGCGGCAACCCCGACCACCCCTACACCAGGGGCGCGCTCTGCGTGAAGGTCAACCGCTATCTGGAGCACACGCGGGCCGGCGACCGCGTCCTGCACCCGCTCCGCCGTACCGGGCCCAAGGGGTCGGGACAGTTCGAGCGCATCAGCTGGGACGAGGCGCTGGACGAGATCTCGGCGCGGCTGCGCCGCGTCGTGGAGGAGCACGGTGGCGAGGCCATCTGGCCCTACCTGGGCACCGGGTCGCTCGGCTATCTCCAGGGCTGCTACGGCGTGGCGGGGCGGCGGTTCTGGAACGTGCTGGGCGCCTCCAAGCACTGGCTCAACATCTGCACGGCCGCGGGCGCCGGCGGGCTGAAGCTGACCAACGGCACCGCCGCCGGCATGGACCCGGAGAACTTCGCGCTGTCCCGGCTCATCCTGCTGTGGGGCACCAACCCGCTCACCAGCGGCCACCACCTGTGGAAGTTCGTGCAGGAGGCCAGGGCGGACGGCGCGTACGTGGTCGCCATCGACCCGATCCGCACCAGGACGGCCGACCAGGCCGACCGGCATCTCGCGATCAGGCCGGGCACCGACGCGGCGCTCGCGCTGGGCCTGCTCAACGTGGTGCTGGCGGAGGGGGCGCAGGACGAGGAGTTCCTGGCGGAGCACACGCGGGGCTGGGAGGCCTTCCGCGAGGAGATCCTGAGCCATCCGGTCGACAGGGTGGCGGAGATCACCGGCATCCCGGCGGCGGACATCCGCGACCTGGGGACGAGGCTCGCCCGCACCCGCCCCACCGGGATCCGCGCCACGATGGGCATCCAGCGGCACGAGGGCGGCGGCACCGCGATGCGGACGATCGCCGCGATCCCCGGCGTGACCGGCGACTGGCGGCATCCCGGCGGCGGCGTCGCCTACTCCACCAGCGGCCACGTGCACTTCGACGTCGACACCCGCGACGACCTGCTGGCCCAGCCGGTGCGTACGCTCACCATGACCAGGCTCGCCTCCGAGCTCGACTCGGTGAAGTGCCTGTGGGTGTACGGCGCGAACCCGGTGGGCTCGACGTCCGACACCAACACGATCAGGCGCAAGCTGGCCCGCGAGGACCTGTTCACGGTGGTCATGGAGCACTTCCTCACCGACACGGCCGACTACGCCGACATCGTGCTGCCCGCGACCATGCAGACCGAGCACACGGATCTGCACGCCGGTTACGGCCACCTCTACCTGCAGTGGAACGAGCCGGCCGTGGAGCCGCCCGGCGAGTGCCTGTCCACGACCGAGACCTTCCGCCGCCTGGCCCGGCACATGGGGCTCACCGAGCCGTCGCTGTACGACTCGGATCTGGAGCTGGCCGAGCAACTGCTGTCGAGCGGCCACCCCTCGCTGGAGGGCATCACGCTCGACCGGCTGCGCAAGGAGGGCTGGGTGCGGCTCAACTTTCCCCGGCCGTTCGCGCCCTTCGCCGAGGGCTTCCCGACGCCGTCCGGCCGGCTGCGCTTCCCGCCTCCGGGCAGGGCGTACGTGCCGTCGCGGTCGTCGCGCGAGGGTGGGCGGGGGCCGTACCCGCTGACCCTGATCACGCCGGCGGCGCACACCTTCCTCAACACGACGTTCGGCAACAACCCGGAGCTGCGGCGCCGGGCCAAGGAGCCGGTGGTGCTGGTGAATCCGGCCGACGCGGCCGAGCGCGGGCTGGTGAGCGGGCAGCGGGCGCGGGTGCACAACGGCGGCGGCGAGTTCCTGGCCGACGTCGAGGTGAGCGACCGGGTGGCGCGGGGCGTGGTGGCCTCGCCCAAGGGGCGCTGGCCCAAGCACAGCCCCGGCGGCGCGAACCCGAACGCGGTCGTCGAGGAGCGCGACGCCGACCTGGGCCGGGGCGCCGTCTACCACGACAACCTGGTGGAGGTCAGCCCAGCGTGAGCTTGAAGCCCTCGTGGGAGTTGGCGAAGCCGAGCGAGCCGTAGAAGCGGTGGGCGTCGGCGCGTGACTTGTCGGAGGTGAGCTGGACGACCGCGCAGCCGCGGGCGCGCGCCCTGTCCACGCCCCACTGGATCATGCGGCGGCCGAGGCCCTGGCCCCTGGTGGAGGCGGCGACCCTGACGGCTTCGATCTGGCAGCGCTCGGCGCCGCGCCTCGACAGGCCGGCCAGGTAGGTGAGCTGCATGGTTCCCACCACCTCGCCGTCGCGCTCGGCGACGATCAGCTCGTCGTAGGGGTTGGCGTCGACGCGGGCGAAGGCCTCCCGGTAGCGCTCGTCGTCCGGGTGACCCTCCCGCTTCGCGCCGAGCGGGTCGTCGGCCAGCATGGCGACGATCGCGGGCACGTCGCCGGCGGTGGCCTGGCGGAAGATGACGGTCTCTGGCATGCCCCGCATCATGCCAGTAACCGGCTTGACGGTTTTGCCGGTGTCGCGATTGAGTGACGGCCATGATTGAGATTCACGCCGTGACCATCGACGCCGCCGACCCGTACGAGCTGGCGGCCTGGTGGAGCAGGGCCACCGGGCTGCCGCTGGGAGACGGTGACCAGCCGGGCGACGACGAGGTCATGCTGCGCACCGAGCGCGACCCCTTCCTGCTGTTCATCCGCGTCCCGGAGGGCAAGGCCGTCAAGAACCGCGTCCACCTCGACGTCAACGGCACCGAGGGCCGCACGCGGGACCAGGAGGTGGAGCGGCTCCTGGGGCTCGGCGCCACCGTGTTCGAGGACCACCGCAACGCCGACGGCACCGGCTGGATGACCATGCGCGATCCGGAGGGCAACGAATTCTGCGTCTGCCGGAGCCAGGCCGAGAGGGACGGCGCGCTGTAGACGCGCCACCCCCTATGTCCGATATGGGGGTCCGATGTGGGGAACGTCTCACGCCTGCGAGCGGGCGCGGCCCTTCATGGTGAGCGTCAGGACGCCCGCGATGAGGTAGACCAGCGCGCCGTGCCAGATCGACTGGAAGGCCGAGCCGAACACGCCCTCGCCGTCGAGCACGAGCTGCACCGGGTAGTCCAGCACGGCCGTGATGCCGGCGGGGAGCAGCGCGAACTTCCAGGGGTGGCGCAGCGCCCAGAGCCGGGCCTGCCGGGTCACCCGGTCGCCCTCGTGCGGCTTGGCCACGGCGCCGACGGCCGCGATCAGCGCGAACAGGCTGATGCCCAGCCCCAGGGCCCACACCAGGTCGGCGGGGCCCGGCAGCAGCACGCCCATGCCCCAGCTGGCCGCCGCCACCACGCCACCACCGACGGCGGCGGCCTTCCACGGAGCACCGCGGAGCGCGGCGCCGGACAGCGAGACTTCGTCGCGTCGGGTGATTTCGTTCATGGATCCAGCCTGCCTCCCGCAGGCCCCTGGCGGCATCCGGGATAATCCCTGATTAGTCCCCTACCGGCTCCGGAGTGTTCACTCCCACCAGAGAGTGACCCAGCGGTCCCTGGGGAGCGGCCACATGCCGAGGGAGAGCGCGGTCTCCGCCACCTCGCCGGCGCGCGACGGGTCGAGGCAGAGGCGCCGGCAGGCCCCGGCCGCGAGCTCCTCCAGGGATCCGAATCGTTCCAGCGGGGCCTCGCGCTCCTCCACCCGCACCGGGTAGCCCAGCGCGGCCGCCAGCGCGACGCAGTCCTCGGCGATGGGCCGGACCGGGCGGTCCACGTCGTGGAAGTGCTGCCAGAGCGGGGTCATCCAGCTCATGGGGTGGCGGTGGGTGAGCTCTATCACCACGCGCCCGCTGGTGCGCTCGTCG
The DNA here is from genome assembly GCF_003313395.1 of Nonomuraea lactucae. Taxonomy (GTDB): domain Bacteria; phylum Actinomycetota; class Actinomycetes; order Streptosporangiales; family Streptosporangiaceae; genus Nonomuraea; species Nonomuraea lactucae. The sequence goes on from NZ_QNFZ01001016.1 coordinate 9,947, forward strand.
AGCGCGCGCAGGAACGCGGCCAGGTCGGGAACGTTGTACACGACGTGGCCGGCGACGGCCGCGTCGGCCACCGGCACCTGACCGGCCACGTCCGGCCACCGGCCCTCGACCGCCGTCAGCGGGACGCCGAGTTTGTCCGCCCGCAGCGCGAGCTCGGCCAGCATGCCGGGCGAGGTGTCCACGGCGTACAGCTCGCCGATGCGCTCGTGCAGCGGGAGGGACGAGGCGCCGGTGCCCGAGCCGACGTCGAGCAGCGTGCCGCCCTGGGGCAGCGCCTCGGCGACGCGCGTCATCGTGGGCCCGTCGTCCGGCTCGGCCAGCGCCCTGTCGGTGCGCGTGGCGAAGCGGGCGGGCGAGTGGCCCCAGGGGTCGGCCGGGGCCTTGGCCAGGATCTCCTCCGGGATGGCCCAGGATTCCAGGCGTTCTCGCCACCGCGAGGCGAGTTCTTCGGCATCCATGGAGATGAGCATGCCACGCATATCGGTGGTTACCCGCGGGTAGCATTCCTAGTAAGGTTACTAGCCAGTAGATAACGACCTCGGGTCAAGGAGATCAGCACCCATGGGCCACTACAAGAGCAACGTGCGTGACCTGGAGTTCAACCTTTTCGAGGTGTTCGGGCGACGAGAGATCCTCGGCACCGCGCCGTACGCGGATGTGGACGAAGACGTCGCACGCGGCATCCTGGAGGAGGTCAACAGGCTGGCCACCGGTGTCCTTGCCGAGTCGTTCGAGGAGGGCGACCGCACGCCTCCGGTCTTCGACCCCGAGGCGGCCACCGTGGCCGTACCCGCCGGTTTCAAGAAGTCGTACCAGGCGCTGGTCGACGGCGGCTGGGCGCACATCGACCTGCCCGCCGAGCTGGGCGGCCCCGGCATCCCCCGCAGCCTCGCCTGGGCGACGGCCGAGATGATCCTGGGCGCCAACCCGGCCATCTACATGTACGCGGCGGGCCCCAACTTCGCCTACATCCTGTGGAACCTCGGCACCGCCGACCAGAAGCGCTTCGCCGAGCTCGCCATCGAGCGCAACTGGGGCGCCACCATGGTGCTCACCGAGCCCGACGCCGGCTCCGACGTGGGCGCCGGGCGCGCCAAGGCGGTACGGCAGCCCGACGGCAGCTGGCACATCGAGGGCGTCAAGCGCTTCATCACCAGCGCCGAGCACGACATGTCGGAGAACATCTTCCACCTCGTGCTGGCCCGCCCCGAGGGCCACGCCGCGGGCACCAAGGGCCTGTCGATGTTCCTGGTGCCGAAGTATCACGTGAACCTCGACACCGGTGAGCTGGGCGAGCGCAACGGCGTCTACGTGACCAACGTCGAGAAGAAGATGGGCCTGAAGGTCTCCACCACGTGCGAGGTCACCTTCGGCGAGCGGCACCCGGCGGTCGGCTGGCTGGTCGGCGACGTGCACGAGGGCATCAAGCAGATGTTCATGATCATCGAGCACGCGCGCATGATGGTCGGCACCAAGGCCATCGCCACGCTCTCCACCGGCTACCTGAACGCCCTGGAGTACGCCAAGTCCCGCGCGCAGGGCGCCGACCTCACCAGGATGGCCGACAAGTCCGCGCCGCGCGTGACCATCACCCACCACCCCGACGTGCGCCGCGAGCTCATGCTGCAGAAGGCGTACGCCGAGGGCATGCGGGCGCTCGTCCTCTACACGGCCACGTTCCAGGACGCCATCCAGATCGACCCCGGGGACCAGCACGCGCACGCGATGAACGACCTGCTGCTGCCGGTGGTCAAGGGCTTTGGCTCGGAGCGGTCGTACGAGCTGCTGTCCCGCTCGCTGCAGACGCTGGGCGGCTCGGGCTACCTGCAGGAGTACCCGATCGAGCAGTACATCCGCGACGCCAAGATCGACTCACTGTACGAGGGCACCACCGCCATCCAGGGCCTGGACCTGTTCTTCCGCAAGATCCTGCGCAACCAGGGCGCGGCGATCGGCTCGCTGCTGACCGAGATCACCGACTTCGCCGCCTCGCAGGCCGGCAACGGCCGCCTCAAGGAGGAGCGCAAGCTGCTCGCGGAGGCCGCCGCCGAGGTCAAGGCCATGGGCGACACCATGGCCGGGTGGGCGCTCGGCTCGCTGGAGAAGCCGGAGGAGGTCTACCGGGTCGGCCTCAACACGACCAGGCTCCTGCTGGCGCTGGGCGACCTGGTGATCGGCTGGCTGCTGCTGCGCCAGGCCGAGATCGCGCTGGCCCGGCTGGCCGAGCGCGAGGACCCGTTCTACCAGGGGAAGGTGGCCGCCGCCTCGTTCTTCGCGACGACCGTGCTGCCCCGCCTGGCCGCCGAGCGGCGCGTGCTCGACAGCACCGGCCAGGAGCTCATGGAGCTGCCGGAGGAGGCGTTCTAGCCTCCACGGCCGCCGCGTGTCGAAGGACGCCCGTTCCGATCTCCGGAGCGGGCGTCCGCCACTTCTGGCGCGCCCCTTTTCGGTACGGTCGCGACATGAGTTCGACTTCTCACGATCATCCTTTGCCCCCGCCGCGCGTCGAAGAGGTCTCCGACGGCGTGTACGCCTACGTCCAGCCCGACGGAAGCTGGTGGATCAACAACACGGGCTTCCTCGCGGGCCGGCGCGGCGTGATCGCCATCGACGCCTGCTCGACCGAGCGCCGCACCCGGGCCTACCGCGAGGCCATCGCCCGGGTCACCGACCGGCCGATCACGACGCTGGTCAACACCCATCACCACGGCGACCACACGTTCGGCAACTACCTCTTCCCCGAGGCCACGATCGTCGCCCACGAGCGCACCCGCGAGAGGGTGCTGGCCGAGGGCATCCCCGACTACCGCGCGATCGTGTGGTCGCCCGAGGTCGAATGGGGTGAGCTGGAGGCGGTGGCGCCGTTCCTCACCTACACCGACGGGGTCACCCTCCACTCCGACGAGCTGCGCTGCGAGGTGCGGCACGTCGGCGTCCCCGCGCACACCACCAACGACTCGTACGTCTGGATCCCGGAGCGCCAGGTGCTGTTCTCCGGCGACCTGCTGTTCAACGGCGGCACCCCGTTCGTGCTGATGGGCTCCGTGGACGGCGCCCTGGAGGCGCTCGACCGGCTTGAGGAGCTCGGCGCGCGGACGATCGTGCCGGGGCACGGCGACGTGTGCGGACCCGAGGTGATCGAGCGGGTGCGCGGCTACCTGCGCTTCGTGCGCGAGACCGCCGAGCGGGGCCGGGCCGCCGGGCTCACGCCGCTGGAGGCCGCCCGCGAGACGGATCTCGGCGAGTGGGGCGAGCTGCTCGACTCCGAGCGCGTCGTCGGCAACCTGCACCGCGCCTACGCCGAGCTGGACGGCCTGCCGCGGGGCGGCGACATCGACCTCGTGGCGGCCATCTTCGACATGATCACCTTCAACGGCGGGCAGCCACTCTCCTGCCTGGCCTGAGGGTGTGATCGCCTATACCCGGGTATGACCGTGGGCGAACCGGGTCTTTGCCTATCGGAGGTCGTCATGGGTGTCGGCGTCAGCATCTTCTTCCTCACGCTCGGCGCCATCCTGAAATTCGCCATCGAGCCCGACGTGTTCGGCGACTCGGTCCACATGGACGTGATCGGGCTCATCTTCATGATCGTCGGGGGAGCCGGGATCGTGCTGAGCGTCGTGCTGGCCCCGCGGCGCGGCCGCACTTCCGAGGACCGGCTGATGCACCGCGAGAACCAGCCGCCGGAAGCCTGACGGAAGGCGAGAGGTCTAGACGCTGAACTGGACGGCGGCGCGGGCCGCCACGATCGGCTTGATGTGCTCCGCGATCACCGCCTGGTGCAGGGGGTGATCGCGGTAGACCAGGTAGTCGTCCACGCTGTCGAAGTCGGCCACGACCGCGAAGTCGTGGTTGCCCTGGTTGATGCCCGCGTCGGGGCCGAAGGCATAGGCGCGGAGCTGCGGGATGGCGGCCGGCAGCTTGCGCAGCTCGGTCACCACCGCCTCCTTCTGCTCATCGGTGGCGGCATCGGTCCAGGTGAACAGCACGACGTGGCGAATCATGCGGCTCACCCTATCGACCCGGCACCCGCCGGGCGCGGATGAGTGCCGTCCGCGCCCGCCGGGCGGGTTCAGCTCCAGGCCAGCACGCGCAGCGGGTCCTCCAGCATGTCGCCCACGTCGCGCAGGAACCGCGAGCCCAGCTCGCCGTCCACGATCCGGTGGTCGAACGAGAGCGCCAGGGTCGTCACCCTGCGCACGGCCAGCGCGCCGTCCACCACCCACGGCATCTCCCTGACCTGACCGAACGCGAGGATGGCGGCCTCGCCCGGGTTGAGTATCGGGGTGCCGGCGTCGACCCCGAACACGCCCACATTCGTGATCGTGATCGTGCCGCCCGTCATCTCCGCCGGCTGTGTCCGGCCCGCCCTGGCGGTCTCGGCCAGCTGGGAGAGCCGCCTCGCCAGCTCCGGGAGGGGCAGCTCGTGGGCGCCCTTGACGTTGGGCACCACGAGGCCGCGCGGGGTGGCGGCGGCGATCCCCAGGTTCACGTAGTGCTTGACCACGATCTCCTGGGCGTCCTCGTCCCAGGAGGAGTTGATCATCGGATGCCGCCGGGCGGCGACCAGCACGGCCTTGGCCACCAGGAGCAGCGGCGAGACCTTGACCTCGGCGAAGTCGGGCAGCTCGCGCAGCCGCCTGACCGCGGCCATGGTCTCGGTGACGTCCACCTGGAGGAACTCGGTGACGTGCGGGGCGGTGAAGGCGCTGGCCACCATGGCCTGCGCGGTCATCCTGCGCACGCCCTTGACGGGGACGCGCTCCTCGCGCCACCGCGGGGCCGGCGGCGCCTCGGCCGGGGCCTCGCCCGGCGCCGGGC
>NZ_QNFZ01001015.1 GCF_003313395.1 Nonomuraea lactucae
CGCCCGAGCCGGAGGCCGGGGACCCGCCCGGGCGCGCTCCGGCAGGGCCGCACCGGATGTACCTGCCGCTGCTGGACGGCACCGAACGCCTCGGCGTCCTGGCCCTCACCGCGCCCGCCGACGACGAGCCCACCCGGTGGCGGGCCGCGCAGCTCGCGTCCCTGAGCGCGCTGATGGTGGTGAACAAGCGCGCCACCAGCGACACCTACGCCCGCCTGGTGCGCTCCCGGCCCATGGAGCTGTCCGCGGAGATGCTCTGGACGCTGCTGCCGGTGCGGACCTTCGCCACCGAGCGGGTCGTGATCAGCGCCGCCCTCGAACCCGCCTACGTCGTCGGCGGGGACGCCTTCGACTACGGCCTGACCGGCGACACCCTGCACATGTCGATCTTCGACGCGATGGGCCACGACACCGCCGCCGGGCTCACCGCCACGATCGCGATGGGCGCCTGCCGCAACAGCCGCCGCCAGGACGTCGGCCTGCTGGACACCAGCGAGGCCATCGACGAGGCCATCGCCGAGCAGTTCGGCGGCACCCAGTTCGCCACCGGCGTGCTGGCCCGCCTCGACCTCCGCACCGGCCTGCTGATGTGGGTCAACCGGGGTCATCACCCGCCGCTGGTGCTGCGTCACGGCCGCCTGGTCGCCACCCTGCGGGCGGAGCCGGACCCGCCGATGGGGTTCAGGATGGGGGCGTTCCACGCGCCCGCCCGCTACCAGCTCGAACCCGGCGACCGGCTGCTCCTCTACACCGACGGCGTCATCGAGGCACGCAGCCCCGGCGGTGAGGAGTTCGGCCTCGAACGCTTCGCGGACTTCGTCATCCGCCGCGAGGGCGACGGCGTGCCTGCCCCTGAAACGCTCCGCCGGCTCATCCTGACCCTCCTCGAACACCAGCAGGACCGCCTCCAGGACGACGCCACCGTGCTGCTCGTCGAGTGGAACAGCCAGCACCTGCACCAGCTCCTCCTCTGAGGGGTTACGGCGGGCGGCCGGAATATCGGACAGGCGACGGCAGGGTCGAGCGCGGCGCAGTGGGCCGAAAATGGGTTGATCCCACGTATTAGCCTGGAAGGGATGCCTCCGGATACACGTTCATCTCGCCGTCCCCTGTTCTCCTCCAACTCCCTGTGGCGGATGAAGTCCTACCTCCGCCCTTACGTGGCCAGGCTCGTGTTCATCTGGCTCGTGGCACTCCTCAGCATCGGCGCGAGCATCGCCCTGCCGCTCGTCGGCAAGGAGGTCGTCGACGGACCCGTTCTCAGCGGCGACTCCGGCGCCCTGCTGCCGCTCGGGCTCCTGGCGCTCGGCGTGGGCGTCGTGGAAGCGTTATTGATCTTCCTGAGGAGGTGGGCCCAGATCAGGGCCGTCCTCGGTCTGGAAACCAAGATCCGCGACGACCTCTACGCGCACCTGCAGCGCCTGCCCATGGCCTTCCACGGCGAGTGGCAGTCGGGCCAGTTGCTCTCGCGGGCCACCACGGACCTGTCGACGATCCGCCGCTTCCTCGGCTTCGGCATGCTCTTCCTGGTCATGAACATCCTGCAGCTGAGCACGGTCACGGTGCTGCTGCTGAACATGTACTGGCCGCTGGGGCTGCTGGTGGCCGCCTCCGCCGTCCCCATCGTGCTGGTGTCGCTGCGCTTCGAGAAGCGCTACATCAGGATCTCCCGCCAGGTGCAGGACGAGCAGGGCGACCTGGCCACGCTGGTCGAGGAGTCGGCCATCGGCATCCGGACGATCAAGGCGTTCGGCCGGCGGCACCACGTCTACGACCGGTACGACGACGCCGCGCTCAAGGTCTACGGCACCTCGATGGACAAGGTGCGGTTGTCGGCGAGGTTCTTCACGTTCCTGGAGGTGATCCCCAACTTCACCCTGGCGCTCGTGCTGCTGCTCGGCGCGCTGGCCGTGGGCGGCGGGTCGCTGACGCTGGGCACCCTGGTCGCGTTCACCACGCTGATGCTCCAGCTCGTGTGGCCGATCGCCAGCCTCGGCTACATCCTGGCGATGGCGCAGGAGGCGATGACCTCGGCCGACCGGGTGATGGAGGTCATGGACACGGTCCCGGCCATCCGGGGCGGCGTGCGGACGATCGGGCGGCCACGCGGCCACCTGCGGTTCGAGGGGGTCGAATACCGGTTCCCCGGCGCCGAGCAGCCCGTCCTGCGCGACGTCCGGCTCGACGTGCGGCCCGGCGAGACGGTCGCCGTCGTCGGAGCCACCGGATCCGGCAAGACGACGCTGACCGCCCTGGTGCCCCGGCTGATCGACCCGACGGCCGGCCGGGTCACGATCGACGGGCACGACGTGCGCGACCTGACGCTGCCGGCGCTGCGCGAGGTGGTGGCGACGGCGTTCGAGGAGCCGACGCTGTTCTCGATGAGCGTGCGCGAGAACCTCACGCTCGGCCGGCACGACGCCACCGACGACGATCTGGACGGCGCCATCCGGACGGCCCAGGCCATGTTCGTCTACGACCTGCCGTGGGGCCTCGACACCCGCATCGGCGAGCAGGGCATGTCGCTGTCCGGCGGGCAGCGGCAGCGGCTGGCCCTCGCCCGGGCGGTGCTGAGCAGGCCGCGGATCCTCGTGCTCGACGACACGCTGTCGGCGCTCGACGTGGAGACCGAGGCGCTGGTGGAGGAGGCTTTGCGGCACGTGCTGCGCGACGCCACCGGCATCGTGGTCGCGCACCGCGCCTCCACCGTGCTGCTGGCCGACAAGGTCGCGCTGCTCCGCGACGGCACGATCACCCACGTCGGCCGGCATCACGACCTGCTGGACGAGGTGCCCGAATACCGGGAGCTGCTCGCGCAGGACGCCGACCTCGACCCGACGGAAGGAGCGCTGCGATGACGGCACCGCCGGCCGCCGACTGGCGCGGCGTCGCCTCCGAGGAGCGCGACGAGCTGCCGGAGAAGGTGTCGGTCCTGCTGCGGGCGCGCTCCCGCCGGCTGCTCGGCGACCTGCTGGCCCCCCACCGCAGGTCGATCGCGCTGCTCACCGGGATCATCGTCGTCTCCAACCTGGCGGGGCTGGCGATCCCCTACCTGGTGAAGGTGGGCATCGACTCGGGCATCCCGCCGATGCTCGCGGGCGGCGGCCCCGGCACGCTGCTCGTGGTGATCGGCGTGATCCTGGCCGCGGCGGTCATCCAGGCGCTGACCAGGCAGGCGTTCCTCCAGTTGTCGGGCAGGATCGGGCAGAGCATCCTGCTGGAGCTGCGCCGCCGGGTGTTCGACCACTTCCAGCGGCTGTCGCTGAGCTTCCACGAGAAGTACACCTCGGGCCGCGTCATCTCGCGGCTCACCTCCGACATCGAGGCCATCGCCGAGCTGCTCCAATCGGGCTTCGACGGTCTGGTCACGGCGGTGCTGACGCTGTTCGGCACGGCCGTGGTGCTGCTGGTGCTCGACGCGCACCTCGGCCTGGTCGCGCTGGTGCCGCTGCCGGTCCTGCTGCTGTTCACCCGCTGGTTCCGCCGCCAGTCGGCGATCGTCTACCGGCGCACCCGCGAGACGGTGGCGCTGGTGATCGTCCACTTCGTGGAGTCGATGACCGGCATCCGCGCGGTGCAGGCGTTCCGCAGGGAGCCGCGCAACCAGGAGATCTTCGAGCGGCTCAACGACGACTACCGCGCGGCCAACGCCCGCAGCATGCAGCTGGTCGCCGTCTTCATGCCGGGCGTCAAGCTGATCGGCAACGTGACCGTCGCCGCGGTGCTGCTGTACGGCGGATGGCTGGCCTTCCGGGACGAGGTCACGGTCGGCGTGCTGGCCGCGTTCCTGCTCTACCTGCGCCAGTTCTACGAGCCCATGCAGGAGATCAGCCAGTTCTACAACACGCTGCAGTCGGCGGGCGCGGCGCTGGAGAAGCTGTCGGGCGTGCTGGAGGAGGAGCCGGCGGTGCCGGAGCCGCGCGAGCCGCGGCCGCTGCCCGAGCCGCGCGGACGGGTGCGGTTCGACGGGGTCAGGTTCGCCTACGTCGAGGAGACGCCGATCCTGCCCGGCCTGGACCTGACCATCCCGGCGGGCCAGAGCGTGGCGCTGGTGGGCGCCACCGGCGCGGGCAAGACGACGCTGGCCAAGCTGATCTCCCGCTTCTACGACCCGACCGCGGGCCGGGTGCTGCTCGACGGCGTCGATCTGCGGCACCTGGACGAGCCGGCCCTGCGCGCCGCCGTCGTCATGGTGACGCAGGAGAACTTCCTGTTCAGCGGTACGGTGGCCGACAACATCAGGTTCGGCCGCCCGGAGGCCACCGACCGGCAGGTGCGCGAGGCGGCCATGGCGATCGGCGCCCACGACTTCGTCGCGTCGCTGCCGCACGGCTACGACACCGAGGTGGGCAACCGGGGCGGCCGGATGTCGGCCGGGCAGCGGCAGCTCGTGGCGTTCGCGCGGGCGTTCCTCGCCGACCCGGCGGTGCTGATCCTGGACGAGGCGACGTCGAGCCTGGACGTGCCGAGCGAGCGGCTGGTGCAGCGGGCGCTGCGCACCATCCTCGCCGACCGGACGGCGCTGATCATCGCGCACCGGCTGTCGACCGTCGAGATCGCCGACCGGGTGCTGGTCATGGAGCGGGGCGAGATCGTGGAGGACGGCCCGCCCGCCCGGCTCATCGCCGCCTCTGGCCGCTTCGCCGGCCTGCACCGGGCATGGCTGGAGAGCCTCTCCTGAGCCGTGCGGCTCAGGAGAGCGGTGAGGCCCAAGAGCGAGGCCCAAGAGTGGGACCCGACAGTGAGGCCCGACAGTGAGGCCCGAAAGTGAGGCCCGAAAGTGAGGCTCAGTAGAGGCGTTTGGGGACCGGGCTGAGCAGCGGGGTCTCGTCGGGCGGCGCCGGCTCGGCGGGCGGTATCAGCTCGGGATGCCGCCTCAGGTAGCCCTCGGGGAACGTGGTGCAGTGCTGGGAGCCACAGCTCGGGCAGATCGCCCCCTCCGACGGCGGCGGCACCGGCACGCCGCCCCGCAGCCACACCTGCCGCTCGTTGCCGTGACGGTCCTCGCCGTATCTGACCAGGTATTCCTCTTCCCACACGTGCCAGCAGCGGCGGCACTCGAACGGTAGCTTCCGGTGCACCTCTTCCATGGGTCACCCCCTCCCTTCGAGTGTCGTCCCGGGCGGGAGTCCTCGCAAGCGTCGGCTACCGCCAGGGGGCCAGCACGAAGGTGAGCGCCCCGGCGACGGCGCAGAGCGTGCCGAGCCAGGCGAGCAGGGCGTCGAGCCCGCTGTCGATGGGCCTGCCGCCGTGCAGCGCCTCCTGCACGCGCCGGAACCTGACGCCGGTCCTGGTCAGCAGCAGGGCGCCGAAGAGGGCGGCGAGCACGAACCCGGCGGCGGCCGGCGCGGGCAGGCCGTGCCGCAGGGTCAGGCCGGTGGCGGCGAGCCCGCCGGTGGACAGCATCACGGCGGTGCGGACCCAGGCGAGCCGGGTCCGCTCGCTCTGCAGGCCGGGGTCCCAGATCTCGCGGGACATCTCAGGCCGCGAGCACGATGAGGACCAGGGCGAGGACGGCGACCGCCGCCACGCCGTAACCGAAGACGGCCGCGAGCGCGGGCGGCGGCAGGGGCGCCTGCCGGCGCAGGGCCCGCTGGATGTTGCGCCAGCGCGGGTAGGCCATGCCCGCCGCCAGCGCGGAGAGCGTGACCAGGATGACGGCCAGCGCGGTGCGGGCCCACGGGACGAACACGCCTTCCGGCACGGCCGCCATGGCCACCCCGCCGGCGCTCAGCGCCAGGGCGGTGCTGAGCCATGTCAGGAACGTGCGTTCGTTCGCGAGCGTGAAACGTGGATCCGGCTCCATGTCTCCGACGCTAATTCGGCACCATTTCCCCTAGAGAAGCCGGGGTTCAGCTGCAGGCCTGGCGGACCTTGTCCAGGTAGGCGGCCGTGTCGGCGGCCACCTTCTGGGCCGCGTCGACGGCGTCGTTGACGTTCTTGACGTTGATGTCGCCCAGGGTCTTGGCCAGGTCGTCGCTGGCCTCCTTCAGCGTGGTGTTGCCGGCCTTGTCGGCCAGGTCGCCGAGCTTGCCGGCGGCGGCGTCGAGAGCCTTCTCCATGGCCTGTGGATCGTCCTTGAGCTTGGCGATCTCGGCGCCCAGGTCAGCGACGATCTTGGGGGCCTCAAGGCACGCCTGGGCCTTGTCGATGCCTGCGTTCAGCCCGCCGCATCCGGCGGCGAGGGTGAGGACGGCGAAAGCGGCGAGGGGCACGAACCGGCTCTGGATACGGCGCATACCGCGACCCTACCCAACGGGTCCGTGCCCCAGGCGATCTACGGCTTGGCGAAACAGGGCCCGTCGAAGGTGTGGCCCTTGGCGGTCGGTCCCACGGCGAAGTCCTTGGCGATGGTGACGCCGGTGGGCGCCTTGTCGTCGACCTTGTTGATCAGGGTCTGCCGGAACGTCGCGGTGTTGGGGTCGTCGGCGTAGTTGCCCGCCTCCGGCGGCAGCATGCCCTCGTAGTCGACGGTCTTGAGGGTCTTGACCGCCGCGAGCAGGCCCTTGCGGCTGATGTCGCCGGAGGCGACCATCTTCTCCAGCGCCGCCTTCATCGGGTAGGCCCAGGCCCAGCCCGAGGTGTAGCCGTCGCTGGGCGTCACGCCGGGCAGCGCGTCACGCATGGCCTGGTGGCCGGGCGTGTCGGAGCCCCACGGCCGGCCCGGTGACGACTGCTCGTACATGGCCTTGAGCGCGGGGGCGGCCGGCGACTTGAGCAGGGCGGGGTTCCACGTGGGGCCGGTGCCGATGAAACGGCCCTTGAAACCGGCCGCGGCGGCCTGACCGACGATGGTGGCCGCGTCGGCGGGGCCGGTCGTGATGATCACCAGGTCGGGCTTGCCCTTGGTGATCTCGCTGATCGCCCGGCCCTGCTCGGTGGCGCCCGGGGGCGTCTCGACGTCGGTGAACTTCAGGCTGTTCTTCTCCGCCGCGATCCTGGCTCCGGCGGCGGCGTCGGCGCCGTAGTCCCCGGGGAGGTGCACGGCCATCACGCTCTTCGGCTTGTACGTCTCCAGCGCGTAGTCGACGGCGTTCATCGCCTCGGCGCAGTAGCTGGCGCCGCTCTCGATGATCACGTCCTCGAACTCCCAGGCCGAGGTCCACGAGGCGGGGGCCGCGACGACGTTGTTGGCCTTGAGGTCGCCGAGGATGGCGGCCGTGGTGGGCGAGCCGAGCGTCTGGGCCAGGCCGAGCACCTGGTCCTTGATCTCGTTGTAGACCTGCCGGTGCACCTCCGGGTTGTACTTGTTGTCGCGGACGAACTTGGTCACGTCCACCTCGTACTTGCCCCCGATGCCGCCCGCCTTGTTGACGCGCGCCCAGAACGCCTTCTGCGCGTTGGTGATCGGCACGGCGAGCGCCGCGAACGGCCCGGCCGTGAGGTCGGAGATCGTGCCCAGGTAGATGCATCCCTTCTTCTTGTCGACCGCCGCGGGACAGGGCGCCGTGGTGACCCCCGTCGTCTGGGCGCCCTTGCTGCCCTCGTCGCCGTCCCCCCGGATGACGCCGCACGCGGACAGAAGGGTCACCAGCGCGGTGGAGACCACTAGGTAGCGACTCTTCATTGTTGATCCTCTCTAGTAGGAGAACGGCCAGGTCTTCCAGTAGTTGCGCGCGCGGACCCACAGGCCGAACAGGCCGCGCGGTTCGAAGACGAGGAACAGCACGATCAGCAGGCCGTAGAGCACGGTCTCGACCTGGAACACGTTGGGCGTCTGGGTGGTGTCGGCGCTGATCACCGGCACCAGTGAGGGCAGCGCCCTGGTCAGGGGCTGCAGCAGCGAGATGAACAGCGCGCCCGCGACGGCCCCCGAGACGGTGGCGACGCCCCCGATCAGCACCATCGCGATGAACTGCACCGACATCAGGAGGCTGAACGAGCCCGGCTCCACGTATCCGGAGATGGTGTAGAGCAGGCCGCCCGCGCACCCGGCGTAGAACGAGGAGATGCCGAACGCCAGCACCTTGTAGCGGGTGAGCGGCACCCCCATCACCTCGGCGGCGATGTCGCGGTCGCGGATCGCGGCGAACGCCCGGCCGACGCGGGAGCGCGCGAGGTTGCGCGCCGCCACGGCGAAGGCGACCAGGAGCACCAGCATCAGCAGGTAGAGCACCTGCTCCTTGGTCCCCAGCGGCCCGTCCTCGTTGAGCCGGTAGCCGAACAGCCGCGGGACCGCCGCCTCCCGCCCGACGCCGGGGCCGCCGGTGAGCGACTGCCACTCCTTGAAGACGTGCTCGCCGAGGAACACCAGCCCGAGCGTGACGATGGCCAGGTAGAGCCCCCGCAGCCGGGTGGCGAGCGGCGCGACCAGCACCCCCGCCGCCGCGGCGACGAGCCCGGCCGCGGGCAGCCAGATCCAGATCTCCGCGACGCCGTACCCGATGGTGTCGCCGCCGGGCGGCCCGGACAGCGCCGCGGCGGTGTAGGCGCCGATGGCCACGAAGAAGGCGTGCCCGAGCGACACCTGGCCCGCGTACCCGGTGACGATGTTGAGCCCGATCGCCCCGATGGCCAGCACGTACGCGCCGGCCAGCACCTCCAGGGAGCGGTCGGCGAGCAGCACCGACAGCGAGAAGGCCAGCACGACCAGCAGCCCGGTCGAGATCCGCTTGGCCGGGGTGTCGAGCAGCGCCATGTCCTGGGCGTAGGAGGTGTAGAGCAGCGGCCTGCCCCGCACCCGGCGAGACCGTCCGGTCGGTATGTCCGGGACAGTGGTATCCGCCGCAGATTTCACTTCTGTCATACCCGCTCGACCTCCCGGGTGCCGAACAGGCCGTACGGCCTGACCAGCAGGACGACCAACATCACCACGTACGGGGTGACGACGGCGAAGTTCTGTCCCAGCCACGGCGCGTACTCGCCCTGGTAGGACTGGAACAGCGACTCGACCACCCCGACGACCAGCCCCCCGATGACCGCCCCGCCGAGCGAGTCAAGGCCGCCCACGATGATCGCGGGCAGCGCCTTGAGCGCGATGATCCAGGTCATCTGCTCGATCCCCTGCCCGGTCCCGACGAACATCCCGGCGATGGCGGCCAGGAACCCGGCCAGCCCCCACGACAGCGCGAACACCATGCCCACGGAGACTCCCTGGGCCAGCGCGGTCTCCTGGTCGAACGCCGCAGCCCGCATCGCCAGCCCGTACTTGGTGTAGCGGAAGAACGCGAACAGCAGCGCGACCAGCACGGCCGTCACGGCGAGCATGGCCAGCCAGCGTTGCTGCACCACCAGCGGGCCGATCGAGACCTGGCCGAACCCCCAGGGGTCGCCCATCTGCCGCACGTCCGTGCCGATGAAGGCGTTGACCACCACGCGGACGACCACGTCGATCCCCAGCGTGATGATGGCGACGACGAACACCGGCCGCCCCACCATGGGCCTGATCGCGACCCGCTCGATCAGCAGGGCGACCCCGGCGATGAGCAGCGCTGCGAGCAGCACGGCGCCGTAGAAGCCCGTCACCTCGGCGAGGTAGCTGACGGCGACGGCCCCGGCCAGCATCAGCGCGGGCTGCGCGAAGCTGATCACCCTGGTGGCCTTGTAGATGATGACGAAACCGAGCGCCAGCAGGGCGTAGACCGAGCCGTTGCCCAGCCCCCTGATGACCGTCTCCAGCAGGCCCTTCACCGCGCGTACATCCCTTCGACCAGGTCCTCGAACAGCTTGGCGATGGCGGAGCGCTTGACCTTCTGGGTGGCGGTCAGCTCCCCGTCCTCGTGGTCGAGCTCCTTGGGCAGGAACGCGAAGCGCTTGACCTGCTCGACCCGGGCGAAGCGCGCGTTGACCTCATCGACGACGCCCTGGACCAGCTCGCGGGTCTCCGGTTTCTCCGACAGGTCGCGGTAGGTGGTGTAGGTGATGCCGCGCCGCCGCGCCCACTCCCCGACCGTGTCGGGCTCGATGCCGATCAGCGCGACGAGGTGAGGCCGCTGGTCGCCGATGACGACGGCCTCCTTCACGTACGGCGACGCCTTCAGCGCGTTCTCGATCTCGCTGGGGGCGATGTTCTTGCCGCCGGCCGTGATGATGATGTCCTTCATCCGGTCGGTGATCCTGACGTGGGTGCCGTCGACCAGCTCGCCCACGTCGCCGGTGTGCAGCCAGCCGTCCGGGTCGAGGACGTCGGCGGTGGCGCGGGACTTGCCCCAGTATCCGGCGAACGTGCCCGGGTGCCTGGTCATGATCTCGCCAGTGGCCTCGTCGATCTTCAGCTCGACGCCGGGGTGCGGCTCGCCGACCGTGCCCAGCCGTACCCGGCCTGGACGGTTGGCGGTGGCGACGGCGGTGTTCTCGCTCATGCCGTACACCTCGTGCATGGCGATGCCGATGCCCATGTAGAACTTGAGCACGTCGGGCGCGATCGGCGCGGCGCCGGAGGCGGCGTAGCGGACGCGGCGCATGCCGAGCCGCTCGCGCAGCGACCGGTAGCAGAACACCCAGCCGGCCGCGTACAGCAGGCGGGTGCCCGCGGTGTGCCTGCCGCCGGTGCGCACGAGCGTGTCGCCGATGCGGTCGGCCCGGCGCAGCCAGAAGCGGGTGATCAGCCGCTTGACCGGGGTGGCGGAGTCCTGCTTGATGTTGACCTGCGCGAGCACCTTCTCCCAGATGCGCGGCACGCCGAACAGGATCGTCGGCTGCACCTCGCGCAGGTTGGCCTGGATGGTGTCGATGGACTCGGCGAAGTTCACCTGCACGCCGGCCGCCGCGTTGAACCAGACGGTGAACGCCCGCTCGGCGACGTGGCAGAGCGGCAGGTACGACAGCGCCAGGTCCCGCTCGGAGGGCGGCGGCGAGGTGAAACCGCCGCCGGTCACCAGGACCTCGACGGCGAACTCGACGTTGCCGACGGTGAGCATCACGCCCTTGGGCGGCCCCGTGGTGCCGGAGGTGTAGATGAGGGTCATCACGTCGCCGGGCGTGGCGGCGGCGATCCGGCGATCCACCGCGTCCGGGTGCTCGGCGCGGTGCCCCGCGCCGAGGGCGAGCAGCTCCGGCCAGGACATCAGCCGCGGGTCGTCGTAGCGGCCGCGGATGCCACGCGGCTCCAGGTAGACGATGTGCCGCAGGTCGGGGCACTCGTCGGCGACGGCCAGCGCCTTGTCGAGCTGCTCCTGGTCCTCGGCGATCAAGATCTTGGAGCCCGAGTCGGCGAGCAGGTAGGCGACCTCGGCGGCCGGGTTCGTCGGGTAGAGGCCGACCGTGACGCCCCGGGCCGCGACGGTGCCGAGGTCGGCGTAGAGCCATTCGGGCCGGTTCTCGGAGTGGACGGCGATCCGGTCGCCCGGCTCGACGCCGAGCGCGAGCAGGGCGTGCGCGACGAGCTCCGCCCGATCCCAGTAGGCGGCCCAGGTGACCTCCTGCCAGATGCCGAGGTCCTTGTTCCGCAGGGCGACGCCTTCGGGCGTGGCCAGGGCGCGGTCGCGGACCCTGGTCACGATGGTGGTCGTGATGCCCGTCTCGCCGGAGACGTCGCGTTCGCCGATCGTCGCGGTCATGCGGCGCCTCCCAGGTACGCCTCGATCACGTCAGGGTCGCGCTGCACCTCGGCCGGGCTGCCCAGCGCGACGGGCCGCCCGAAGTCCAGCACCAGCACGCGGTCGGCCAGGTCCATGACCAGGCCCATGTCGTGCTCGACGAGCACCATGGGGATGCCCAGCTCGTCGCGGATGTCCAGGACGAATCTGGCCATGTCCTCGGTCTCCTCCAGGTTCATCCCGGCCACGGGCTCGTCGAGCAGGAGCAGCCGCGGCTCCATGGCCAGCGCCCTGCCGAGCTCGACCCGCTTCTGCACCCCGTACGGCAGCAGCCGCACGGGGTGGCGCCGCCACGCCTCCAGCTCCAGGAAGTCGATGATGTCCTCGACCCGGGCGCGGGCGGCCAGCTCGGCCCGCCGGGCCCTGCCGCGCCAGAGGACGGCCGAGAGCGCGCCGTACCGGAAGTGGTGGTGGCGGCCGAGCATCAGGTTGTCCAGGACGGTCAGGTTGTGGAACAGCTCGACGTTCTGGAACGTACGGGCCAGGCCCATGGCGGCGATCTCGTGCGGCCGGCTGGCGAGCAGGTCCTCGCCGAGGAACGTGACCCGGCCGCGCTGCGGCCGGTAGACGCCCGACAGCACATTGAAGATCGATGTCTTGCCGGCCCCGTTGGGCCCGATCACCGCCAGCAGCTCGGCGGGGCCCACGTCGAAGGTGACGCCGGCGATGGCCTTGACGCCGGCGAAGCTCAGGTGCACGTCCTCGACGGCGAGGACGGGGGGACTGGTGTTCACGACAGCCACCGCTTCCTCCGCTTGTAGTGCTTGACCTCGCGGAACGACCTGACCGTGCCGAGGTAGAACTCCTTGATGTCCTCGTCGGCCAGCAGCTCGCCCGCCGGCTTGTCCATGACGACCTTGCCGGTCTCCATGACGTAGCCGTGGTCGGCGATGGACAGCGCCATCGTGGCGTTCTGCTCCACCAGCAGGACTGTGGTGCCCTGCCGGTTGATCTCGACGATCAGGTCGCGGATCTGCGACACCAGCGCGGGGGCGAGGCCCAGGCTGGGCTCGTCCAGCAGCAGGTAGCGGGGGCCGGCCATGAGGGCGCGGCCGACCGCGAGCATCTGCTGCTCGCCTCCCGACAGGTAGCCGGACACGTTGCGGCGCCGCTCCCGCAGAAGGGGGAACAGGTCGTAGACGCGGTCCAGGTGGGAGGTGCGCTCGGTGTGGCCGCCGACCTTGAGGTTCTCCTCGACGGTGAGCTCGGCCAGGATGCGGCGGCCTTCCATGACCTGGCTGATGCCCCGCCGTACGATCTGGGCTGGTCTGAGTTGGTGGACGGGCTCGCCCTCAAGGGTGATCGAGCCTTTGGTGATCTTGCCGTCGTGCACGTCGAGCAGCCCCGACAGGGCACGGAGAAGGGTGGTCTTACCTGCCCCGTTCGCGCCGAGCAGCGCGACGATCGAGCCAGGAGCGACGGTGAGGCTCACGCCTCGCAGCACGAGCATCACATCGTCGTAGACAACCTCGAGATTGCGAACCTCCAGCAAGCCGGCTCCTCGGGATTGTGGTCTAGGTCACCCCCGTGTCCACACACCCTCCACCGTGTTCGGGCCGGTCAGCAAGGGCCGCAACCAAATTGGAATGCCGTTCTAGTCATAGGATTCCTTATATGGCAATTTGTGAGCATCTTCTCGCGGCTGCCGATCCGGCACCCCGCACGCCCGACGGATGCGAGGAGTGCCTGGCGGCCGGCGGGCAATGGGTCCACCTGCGCCGTTGCCTGGAATGCGGCCACATCGGCTGCTGTGACTCCTCGCCCCAGAAGCACGCCACCCGGCACTTCCACGAGACGACCCATCCGGTGGTCCAGTCGTACGAGCCCGGCGAGCTCTGGCGGTGGTGCTTCGTCGACAGCGTGCTCGGCTAGCCGGCGCCTCCTCCGGGCTCAGCGTTCGAGGATGGCCTCCTCGAAGTCGAGCTGAGCCATCACCTCGCGCAGCACCTCGTCGTCCAGGCGGCGCTCGTCGCGCAACCGGACGAACACCTCCCGTTCCGCCTGCAGCATCTCGCGCCGCAGGCGCCGGTAGAGGGCGCTCGGCGTCTCGGCGCCGCCGGGGCCGGTGCCGCCGCCCAGCCGCTCCCACGCGCTCAGCGAGCGCCGCCACGACTTCTCCCGGAGCTGGTCGATGACCTCCTTCTGGATCTCGTCGGGCTCCCCCTCCCGCTCCACCAGCCGGTCCAGCACCCCCACCCCCGCCGTGAGCGCCGCCTGCTGCGCGCTGGCCTCGGCCAGCCTGTCCTCGTACAGCTCCCGCTCGCTGGAGACGCCCAGCCGCCTGATCAGCGCGGGGAACGACATGCCCTGGACGAGGAGCGTGCCGATCACCGTGGTGAAGGTGAGGAACAGCATCATCGGCCGTCCCTCGACGCCGGCGGGGATGGCGAACGCGGCGGCCAGCGACACCACGCCGCGCATGCCCGCCCAGCCGACGATCGTGATGTGCGCGGCCGAGGGCGGCGGGTCGTGCCGCGCCAGCAGCCGCCCGAGGTACGCGGCGGGGAACACCCACGCGAACCTCACCAGCACCGTCACCAGGAACACCACGACGGCGTAGAGCGCCACCTCCCACGCGCCGTAGCCACGGATGCCCTGGATCACCGTGACGAGCTGGAGCCCGATCAGCGCGAAGACGATCGTCTCCAGGAAGAAGCCGACGACCTGCCACACCGACGTCGCCAGCAGCCGCGTGCCGAAGCCGCGCATGTGCATCCGGTGGCCGAGGTAGAGGCCGACGATCACCACCGCGATCACGCCCGAGGCGTGCACCGACTCGGCCGCGAGATAGGCGCCGAACGGGATCAGCAGCATGAGGGTGTTCTCGACCAGCGAGTCGCGGGTGCGCTGGAACAGCCAGGCGAACACGAACGCGAGCGCCAGCCCGATGGCCACGCCCGCCCCGGCCGCGAACAGGAA
This sequence comes from Nonomuraea lactucae, assembly GCF_003313395.1. GTDB lineage: Bacteria > Actinomycetota > Actinomycetes > Streptosporangiales > Streptosporangiaceae > Nonomuraea > Nonomuraea lactucae. The sequence continues at coordinate 14,457 of NZ_QNFZ01001015.1, forward strand.
CTCGCCGACCGCCTCCATCAGGTCGATCGTGCCGCCCACCGCCGCCGCGATGGCCACCCGGTAGGCGGTCAGGGCCGTGGCGTCGTTGAACAGGCTCTCGCCGACGAGGATGGTCAGCGGCCGGCGCGGCAGCCCGAGCCGCCTGCCGACCGCGACGGCGGCCACCGCGTCGGGCGGGGCGATGATGGCACCCAGCGCGAACGCCGCCGCCAGCGGCAGCTCGGGCAGCAGCAGGTGGACGACCAGGCCGACGGCCGTCATGGTGGCCAGCACCAGCCCGACCGACAGCAGCGCCACCGGCCGCTTGACGTCGCGCAGCCGCAGGTAGGAGCTGTCGAGCGCGGCCGAGTAGAGCAGCGGCGGCAGGAACACGTACAGCACCAGCTCGGGATCGAGCGGCACGGGCGGCACCAGCGGCGAGACCAGCAGCCCGGCCGCCACGAGCAGCAGCGGCGCGGGCCAGCCCCTGCGGCGGGCCACGGCCGCCACCGCG
>NZ_QNFZ01001017.1 GCF_003313395.1 Nonomuraea lactucae
CGCACTGCTGCGCGAGGCGCTGGAGCTGTGGCGCGGCGCGCCGCTGGCCGACGCCCCGTACGCGGGCGCCGCCGCCGCGGGGCTGGAGGAGATGCGCCTGACCGCCACCGAGGACCGCGTCCAGGCGGACCTGGACCTGGGCCGTCATCGTGAGCTGGTGGCCGAGCTGCGGCGGCTCACCGCCGCCCACCCGTTGCGCGAACGGCTGTGGGCCCAGCTGATGCGCGCCCTGTACGGCAGTGGCAGGCAGGCCGAGGCGCTCACGGCGTACGAGGAGGCCAGGCGGGTCCTCGACGAGGACCTGGGCCTCGCGCCGGGCGCCGAGCTCGCGGCCACCCACCTGGCCGTGCTGAGAGCCGACCCGTCGCTGATCGGGCAGAGGAGTGCCGGGAGGCGGGGACTGCGGGCGCAGCTCACCAGCTTCGTGGGCCGCGTCGAGGAGCTCGGGCAGGTGGAGCTCCACCTACGGGAGGCCAGGCTCGTCACGCTCATCGGCGCCGGCGGGGCGGGGAAGACGCGGCTCGCGCTGGAGGCGGCCGCGCGGGCCGACGGCGACGTCTGCTTCGTTCAGCTCGCGCCCGTGGCGGACGCCACGGAGGTCGCGAACGCCGTCCTGGCGGCGCTCGACGTCCGCGAGCGCCTGCTCGCCGGCCCGGACCGCCCGGCGGTCGATCCGGCCGCGCGCCTTGTGTCCGTGCTCGCCGAGCGCGACCTGCTGCTGGTGCTCGACAACTGCGAGCACCTCGTGGTGGCCACCGCCGAGCTGGCCGACCTGCTGCTGGCCGCCTGCCCCGGGCTGCGGGTGCTGGCGACCAGCCGGGAGGCGCTCGGCATCACCGGTGAGCGCATCATGCCGGTGGCGCCGCTGCGCCTGCCGCCCGCGGGCGCCGGAAACCCGCTCGACTACCCGGCCATCCGGCTGTTCGCCGACCGGGCGGCGGCGGTGCGGCCGGGGTTCGCGGTCGAGGAGGGGAACGCGGCGCAGGTGGTGGGCGTCTGCCGGGCGCTGGACGGGCTGCCGCTGGCCATCGAGCTGGCCGCCGCCCGGCTGCGCACGCTCACGGTGGCGGACGTGGCCGCGCGGCTGGACGACAGGTTCAGGCTGCTGGCCCGGGGCAGCCGCACCGCCCTCCCCCGGCACCAAACGCTCCGCGCGGTCGTGGCGTGGAGCTGGGACCTGCTCGACGAGAGCGAGCAGCGGCTGGCCAGGCGCCTGACGGTCTTCGCGGACGGAGCCACCCCGGAGGCGGCGGAGCGGGTGTGCCGGCTGCCGGAGGAGGTGCTGTTCGCGCTGGCTGAGAAATCGCTGGTCGAGGCCGTGGGCGGCCGATACCGGATGCTGGAGACGATCCGCGCGTTCTGCGCCGAACGGCTGGCCGAGGCGGGCGAGACCGAGGAACTGCGCGAAACGCACGCCGCCCACTACCTGGAGCTGACGGAGACGGCCGACCCGCACCTGCGCAGGGCGGAGCAACTGGAGTGGCTCTCACTTCTGGACGCGGAGAGCGACGAGCTGGACGCCGCCGTGCGGTGGGCGGCGGATTCGGGCCGGGCCGAGCTCGGCCTGCGGCTCCTCGCCAACGCGGCGTGCTACTGGTGGATGCGCGGCCACCGGATGACCTGTGCCGGTCTGGCGCGGAGCCTGCTGGCGAGGCTGCCCGACGGCGCACCTCCCGGGCTGGAGGAGGAGTACACGATGTGCGTGCTCGTCGCGGCCTGGGGCGGCGAGCCGGACCGTGCGCTCCGGGCCCGGATGGAGGCCCTTCAGGACAAGCTCCTGCCGCTCGACTACCTGCCCGTCCGGCTGGAGTTCCTGGCGATGATGCTGGGCATGTTCACCGGCCCGCCCGACCGGCTCGAGGTCATCCACGAGGTGATGAGGGAGGTCGGCGACGCCCTGCCGGTCTGGCCCAAGGCGCTGAGCCACTGTGGGCTGGGGTTCGTCCTGCAGGGGCTGGGCCGGTTCGAGGAGGCCACGGCCGAGCTGGAGCGGTCGCTCGCCGCCTTCCGGTCGATCGGCGAGCGCTGGGGCATCACGCTCTCCCTGTCGGGGCTCTGCGACCTGGCGGCCGAGCAGGGCGACTACGCCACCGCGTACGCGCTTGCGGAGGAGTCCCTGGAGGTGTCGCGGGAGCTCGGCGCGGTGCCCGACATGGCGGAGAGCCTGTGCCGCAGGGGTGACGCGATGGCCGGCATGGGCGACCTGGCCGGTGCGGTGGCCGACTACCTGCTCGCCATCGAGCTGTCGCGCGGGGTCGGAGCCGCGGAGACGCTGTCCCGGGCGCACGCCGGGCTGGGCGAGGCGGCGATGCTCCGCGGCGACCTCGCCGAGGCCCGCGCGCACCTGGAGCAGGCGCTGGCCGAGTGCCCCGACGGCTGGTACACGGCGGTGGACATCCGCACGCGCGTCCTCGACGACTTGGAGGAGCTGCGCCGGCTGGCCGCCGACCCCCGCCGATGAGCGCTGTCAGCGGGCGGTAGGCGGCCGGTCAGCGGCGTCGCGCAGAGTGGCGGGCATGACGAACCGATGGGCCTGCCTGGCGATCGCCTGCCTGGCCACACTCCTGCTCTCCATCGACCTCACCGTGCTGCACCTGGCGCTGCCGAGGCTGGTCGGCGATCTCGGCGCGAGCGCCACCCAACTGCTCTGGATCGGCGACGTGTACGGCTTCGCCCTGGCGGGCCTGCTCGTCACCATGGGCAACCTCGGCGACCGCATCGGCCGCAAGCGCCTGCTTCTGATCGGCAGCGTCGCGTTCGGCGCCGCGTCGGCGGTGACCGCGTACGCGCCCGGTCCGGAGGTGCTCATCGCGGCCAGAGCGCTGCTCGGCGTGGCCGGCGCGACGATCATGCCCTCGACGCTGTCGATCGTCCGTAACGTCTTCACCGACGCGGGGGAGCGGACCGCGGCCGTCGGCATCTGGAGCGGCATGAGCGCCGCCGGGTTCGCCGTGGGCCCGGTCGTCGGCGGCCTGCTGCTGGACCATTTCTGGTGGGGCTCGGTGTTCCTGATCAACCTGCCGATCATGGCGATGGTGTTCGCCGGCGGCGTCCTGGTCCTGCCCGAGTCGCGGACCCCGGCTGCGGGCCCGATCGACCTGCTGAGCGCTGCGCTGTCCTTCACCGGCGTGGTGGCGGTCATCTACGCGGTCAAGGAGGCCGCGCACGAGGGCGTGGGGCAGGCGGACCTGCCCTCGGCGGCCGTGCTCGGGGTCGCCTGCCTGGTCTGGTTCGTGTGGCGGCAGGGGAGGCTGGCGGAGCCGATGATCGACGTGCGGCTCTTCCGGCGCCGCGCGTTCAGCGTGTCCATCGGCACGAACCTGCTGGCCATCTTCACGATGATGGCCATGTCGCTGATCTTCGCCTGGTACTTCCAGCTCGTGCTCGGCTGGTCGCCGCTGCAGGCGGGCCTCGCGACCCTGCCGGGCGGGCTGAGCGGGGCGGTCGGCGGGGTCCTTGCCGCCCGGCTCATCGGTCCGCTCGGCAGGAACGGGGTGGTGGCGCTCGGCCTGGCGCTGAACGCCGGGGCGTTCCTCTACTACAGCTCTCTCGGGCAGGAGGCGAACTACCCGGTCATGCTCGTCGCGATGGTGGCAGGCGGCGTTGGTGTCGGGTTCGCGTTCACCGTCAACAACGACAACGTGCTGGCCACCGCGCCGAAGGAGCGCGCCGGGGCGGCGGCCGCGGTCTCGGAGACGTCGTTCGAGCTGGGCGGCGCGCTCGGCATCGCCGTCCTGGGCACGGTGCTCAACAGCACCTACGGCGCGAGCCTGCGCGTGCCCCCGGGCGTGCCGGCCGAGGCGGCGCGGGAGTCGATCGCCGGGGCGCTGAGCACGGCCGCCACCTTGCCCCCGGACCAGGCCGCCCGGCTGGTACAGGCCGCGCGGGCCGCATTCGTGGAAGGAGTGCACGTCACCGGGCTCGTCACGGCGGCGCTACTGGCGGTGACGGCGGTGCTCGCGCTGGTCGGGCTGCGCGGCGTGCCCAAGGTGATCCACGAAGAGGCGCCGTCGGGCGCCCACTCGTGACGGGCCGGTGGGCGGGTCGGTGGGCGGGTCAGGTCAGTGGGCCGCGGGCCGGGCGGCGCAGGGCTGGGCGCGCACCGGGGTGAGCGCGGCGAGGCGGTGGCCGATCAGCCGCGCGAGCCCTTCGATGGCCTGGATGCCCTGCCCCTCGCCCGCCTGCTGGTCCGTCTGCACCGACAGCAGCAGGTCCCTGCCCGGCCCCGAGACGCGCCCGTAGCTGGTGACCGCCCAGGTGTTGCGGACGAACGGCCGGGGCGTCCAGCCGTTCTTGAGCGCGACCCGGTCGCCAGGCCGGGCGGCGGCGCTGACCCCCCACGCCTGCTCGCGCTGGACGCTGCTCATCAGGCCGAGCACCAGGCGACGGTCGGCGGCGCCCAGCCCCGCTCCCCCCTTGACCAGCAGCGTCAGCAGCCGGATCCGGTCGGCCGGGCTGGTCCTGGTGCCGCCCCAGAACTTGCTCGGACCGGGCACGGTCTCGCGCATGCCCGCCCGGCGGTAGAAGCCGGTCATGCCGCCGCCCGCGCCGACCCGCCACCACAGCGCGTCGGCCGCGGAGTTGTCGCTCTCCCTGATCATGCGGGAGGCGAGCTCCTGCTCGCCTGCCCGCAGGCTCGTACGGCTGAGCAGCAGCGCCGCCAGGATGTCCACCTTGGCGCCGCTGGCCGTGATCATGCCGTGCTCGTGCTCCCCGCGGCCCAGCCGGACGCCGGTGGCCAGGTCGTGCGCGGCGAAGACGATCCGGCCCGGCCGCCCGGACAGGTAGCGGTCGATGTCGTGGAGCAGCCTGGCCCGCGCCGCGCGGCCCGCGCGCGGGTCGGGCACCTTGAGCACGCAGGGCGGCGCCTTGACGCGCACCTGGGGAGGCGTGACGGGCGACGGCGGCCCCACCGCCCGTTCGGTGCCGCACGCCGCGACGAGCCCCAGCCCGACCCCGAGCCTGAGTAGCGCAACACACCATGTCGCACGCACGCGTCAACCCCCGTGATGTCACCGGGGGTCAAGACGATCCATCCCCTCATGCCCGCCTTGTCACACCTGAGAGGGCAACAGAGCGGTTTCTAGAGGTGTTCGCGGAGGAAGGCGGCGGTCGCCTCGACGGCCTGGGTGACGTAGGGCTCGCCGTCGTAGAGGTCGATGTGCTGCTTCGCGTCGACCCAGACCAGCTTCTTGGGCTCGTCGAGCCGCCGGTAGGCCTCCTCGGCCCCTTCGGGCGCGCAGAAGCGGTCGATCACGCCGTGCACGATGAGCGCCGGCTTGGGCGACAGGAAGTCGGCCCCCATCATGTTGTCCACGGTGATCAGCTCGCGCAGGCCGGCGCGGGTCACCTCGTTCTCCCAGTACGGCGAGGCGCCGCGCGCGGTGCCGTAGTAGGCGTGGGGCTCGTCGCCGGGCATGGCGGCCTCCCCCTCCGGCGCCACGGCCGGTAGGTACTCGACCGGGCCGCCCAGGTCCTGGCGCTCCAGCACCTGGCCCAGCCCGGCCAGCGCCGCCTGGTAGTCCATGCTGGACCGCATCGTGTAGGGGTTGTTGTACGCCCCGGCGATCCCGGCGAAGACCTTGACCCTGGGGTCGAAGGCGGCGAACTTCAGCGCGTAGCCGCCGCCGAGGCAGATCCCGACGGCGCCGATCCGCTCGCCGTCGACCTCCGGCCTGGACCGGAGCACCGACACCGCGGCGCGCAGGTCGTGCAGCTTGCCCTGCGGATCCTCGTGCCGCCTCGGCTGACCGCCGGACTCGCCCCAGTTGCGGTGGTCGAACGCGAGCGTGACGTAGCCCAGAAGGGCCAGCCGCTCGGCGTACAGTCCCGTGACCTGGTCGCGCACCCCGGTGAACGGCCCGGTGAACACCAGCGCCGGACGCGGGCCACCGCCCTCGGGCAGCCGCAAATCGCCGACCAGCGTGATGCCGTCGGCCTCGAACTCGATCCTCATGCCTCCAGTGTGCTGGCCGGGGCGGCCGGGCACGCGCCCGGCCGCCACGCCCGTGGGCCTGTCAGGAGTCGAAGCCCAGCCCCATCCGGTCGAGCGCGCGCAGCCAGAGGTTGCGCCTGCCCTGGTGCCGGTCGGCCTGCGCGATCGACCAGCGGGTGAACTGGATCACCCCCGACCGCACCGGCTCCGGCGGGAACGGTACCGGCTTCTCCCGGACCATGCGCAGCTCGGTCCGCTCCGTGCGCTCACCCGACAGCAGGTCGAGCATGACGTTCGCGCCGAAGCGGGTCGCGCCGACGCCCATGCCGGTGTAGCCGACGGCGTAGGCCAGCCGGCCGCCGTGGGCCTGGCCGTAGAAGGCGCTGAAGCGGCTGCAGGTGTCGATGACGCCACCCCAGCGATGGGTGAAGCGCACCTCCGACAGCTGCGGGAACGTGGTGTAGAAGTGCTCGGCCAGCGTGACGAAGGTCTTGTCGCGCTGGTCGTACTCCGGCTTGACCAGGCCGCCGTTGTAGTAGACGGCGTCGTAGCCGCCCCACAGGATCCGGTTGTCGTCGGTCAGCCGGTAGTAGTGGAACTGGTTGGCCGAGTCGCCGACGCCCTGCCTGTTGCGCCAGCCGATCTCGGCGAGCCGGGCGGCCGGCAGCGGCTCGGTCATCAGCACGTAGTCGTAGACCGGCACCACGAAGTGCTTGAGCCGCCGCAGCAGCGGGGGGAACACGCCGGTGCCGAGCGCGACCCGGCGCCCGGAGGCGACGCCGTGCGGGGTGCGCAGGCTGATCGTGGCGCCGTCGTCGTCGAGCGAGCGGACCGGGCTGCGCTCGTACACGCGCACGCCGAGCCGCAGGCACGCCTCGCGCAGCCCCCAGGCGAGGCGGGCGGGGTCGAGCATGGCGCCGCCCCGGCGGTCCCAGAGGCCGCCGAGGTAGGTCGGCGAGTCGATCTCGGCCCGCACCTGCTCCTGGTCCAGCAGCCGGTGGTCGAGACCGAGGTCGGAGATCAGGTCGAGGTGCTCGTGCAGCCCGTCGAGCTGCCACGGCTCGGTGGCGACGTTCAGCTCGCCCGTCCGCTCGAACGAGCAGTCGATGCCGTGTCGCTCCACCGTCTCCTCGATCTCGTCGAGGTTGCGCACGCCCATGTGTTCGAGCCGGCCGATCTCCTCGGGCCAGCGTTCCAGCCCGTTGGCCAGGCCATGGGTGAGGGTCGCCATGCAGAACCCGCCGTTGCGGCCGGAGGCGGCCCAGCCGATCCTGCGCCCCTCCAGCAGGACGACGTCCTGCGACGGGTCACGTTCCTTGGCCATCAGGGCGGTCCACAGCCCCGAGAAGCCTCCGCCGACGACGACCAGGTCGGCGCTCGTGTCTCCGATGAGCCGCGGTCGCGGCTCGGGTCTGGCCGGGGTGTCCAGCCAGTACGGCTTGCGCTCCGCGTCAGCAAGCGCCTTCAGCGGATCCACAAATCCCACTTCCCTACGAGTGTTTGTTATGAAATTGCGGGATCTAGTGCGGTTGACCTCGCGCGGGTTCCCCCCGCCGGCATCCGATCTCGCCTCCCTGTTCTTTGCCGGGGTATACCAGAACCCCCCGCGGTCCGCGGGGGGACGACAGACGGGCTCAGCCGCGGCGGCGCGCCGAGACCGCGTTGGCGATCGCGATGAGCACACCGATGCCGAAGATCAGCGTACCCATGACGTTGACCTGCGGCGGGATTCCCGTCTTGACGGACCCGATGATCCAGAGCGGGAAGGTGATGGTGGAGCCGTTGACGAAGCTGGTCACCACGTAGTCGTCGATCGACAGCGCGAAGGCCAGCATCGCGCCCGCCATCACGCCCGGCATGATGGCCGGCAGCGTGACCTGCCGGAACGTCCCCCAGGCGGTGGCGCCGAGGTCCCGGGCCGCCTCCTCCAGCGACGGGTCCAGCGTGACGACGCGCGCCCGCACGGTCACCGTGACGAAGGAGAGCGAGAACAGCACGTGCGCGATCGTGATCGTCACGGCGTCGCGCGGCAGGTTGGCCGAGACGAACAGCGACAGCAGCGACGCTCCCATGACCAGCTCCGGCGTGGAGATGGCGGCGAAGACCAGGAAGTTGGTCACCCCCCGGCCGCGGAAGCGGTGGCGGCCGAGCGCCAGCCCCAGCGCCGTGCCGATCAGGACCGTGATGACCGTGCTGGCGACCGCGACGTAGATGGAGTTGAGCAGCGCCGTGGTCAGGTCGGAGATCTCGAAGAGCTCCCGGTACCACCGGAACGTGAAGCCCTGCCAGCTCGTGTTGGACTTGCTCTTCTTGTCGTTGAACCCGAACAGGATCATCACAGCGATCGGCGACGACAGCCAGATGATGATCACCCAGGTGTAGACGTGCAGCAGCCTGTCGCCGAGCCGTCCGCGCAGCCTGCTCATCGGGCCGCCGCCTCGAGGACGTTCTCGGTGCCCAGGGCCCGGGCGTAGATGAAGATGCCCACGAGCAGCACCGCCATCAACGTGAACGACAGCGCCGAGGCCGTCGGATACTGCAGGTTCGTCAGGTACGTGGTCTGGATGATGTTGCCGATCATGGTGTTGGACGTGCCGCCCAGCACCTGGGCGTTGACCGGGTCGGCCGTGGCCGGCACGAACGTCATGAGCACCCCGGCGAACACGCCGGGCAGCGACAGCGGCAGCACCACCCTGCGGAAGGTCGCGATGCGCGAGGCGTACAGGTCCTGAGCCGCCTCGACGACGCGCGGGTCCACCCGCTCCAGCGCCACGTAGATCGGCAGGATCATGAACGGCAGCCAGTTGTACGTCAGCCCCGCGATCACGGCGAAACCCGTGGCCAGCACGTGGAAGCCGGCGGGCAGCAGCCCCCACCCCTTCAGCGTGCCGAACAGGATGCCGTCGTCGGCCAGCAGGAAGCCCCACGAGATCGTCCGCAGCACGAACGACACGAAGAACGGCAGCAGCAGCAGGAACAGGTACATCGACTTGCGGCTGCCCGCCTTGAAGGCGATGAAGTAGGCGACCGGGTAGCCGATCGCCAGCATCGCCAGCGTGGCCGCCCCGCCGTAGATCAGGGAGCGGACGAGCTGGGTGCTGTAGCGGCTGAGCGCGTCGGTGTAGTTGGAGACGCTGAACGTCATGGCGAAGCCGTCGATGGCGTTGCCGGTCTGCAGCGACACCGACGCCATGGCGGCCATCGGCACCACCAGGAAGATGGCCAGCCACATCCAGCTCGGCAGCGCCAGGAGGTAAGGAGTCAGGCGCTTCATGCACTATGCCTGCGTGATCGACTGGAAGATCGAGTTGAAGACCTGCTCCTGCGCCGTGGTCAGCTTCACGTAGCTGTGCAGCTTGGCGTAGTCGGCCTCGGACGGGAACATGAGCGGGCTGTTCACCATCTGCTCCAGCGACTCCTTGCCCTCGCCGGTGGCCTTGGCGGCCTTCGTCCTGAGGATCTCCCGCGCGGCCGGCACCGGCGTGATGTACTGGATGAACTCGTCCAGCTCGGCGGCGACGACCGGCTTGTAGAGGAAGTCCATGAGCATGAGCGCGTCGAGCGGGTTGGCGGCGCCCTTCGGGATGAGCATGTTGTCGGTCCAGATCGTGCCGCCCTCCGCGGGCACCACGAAGTCGACCGGCTCACCGGCGAGCTGGCGCTGGAAGACGTCGCCCGACCAGGCCATGCTCAGCCAGACGTCGCCCTTCGAGACCGCGTCGATGTACGACTGGTCGTAGTATTTCCGGACGATGTCCGCGTCGCGCTGCGCCTTGAGCTTCTCCCCGGCCTTCTTCCAGTCGGCCTCGGTCGACTTCTCCGGCGTGATGCCCAGGGCGAACATGCCGAAGTTGGCGATCTCCTGCGAGTCGGCCATCATGCCGACCCGGCCCTTGTACTTGGGGTCGAAGAGCGCCTGGACGCTCGTGATCTTGTCCTTGACGTACTTGGTGTTGATCGCGATCCCGGTCACGCCCGAGGCGTAGGGCATCGTGTAGGTGTTGCCCGGGTCGTACGACCGGTTCTTGTACGCGGCGCCGGCGTTGGCCGCGAAGTTCGGCAGCTTGGCGTGGTCCAGCGGCACGCAGTAGCCCAGCTCGATCATGTGCTGGAGCTGGATGCCGTTGGTCATCACGACGATGTCGTAGCCCAGCGACTGCCCGGCGCGCAGCACGGGGTCGGCCTTGCCGAAGAACTCCGCGTTCTCCTGGATGACCTCCTTGTACTGGTACGAGATGCCGGTCTCCTTCTGGAACTGCTTCAGCGGCGCCTGGTTCTCCGGCATGTACTCGGGCCAGTTGGCGAACACCACCTTGCCGTGCTTGGTCTGCTTGGCCCAGAAGTCCTGCACCGCGTCGGTCTTCGGCGGCTCTTTCTTCTGACCCTGCACGCCACAGGCGGCCATTGCCAGGCCCGCCGCGGAGAACCCGGCGATCCGCAGGGCCTCGCGGCGCGTGCGGGGCTGCGTCATGCCCCTGACGAGAGCGGGGTCGTGCTGGTGGTTCATGAGCTCGATCAACTTCCTAGTGCGTAAGAGTGCTGCGGCAGCCACGACAGCCAGACGGCGTCGCCTCGCTCCGCGGTGTTCATGGCGTCGTGCGCGTTCTGCTGGAACACGGTCACCTCCGTCCCGCCTCCCAGGTTCACTGCGTAGCTGGTGTACGTCCCGAGGTAGACCACCTCGGAGACGGTCCCGGGCACCACGCTCACCTCGCCGTCCGGCTTGTCGGTGCAAATCGTGATCTTCTCCGGCCGGACGGTCACCGTGACCGCGCCGTCCAGCTCCGGCACCAGGATCCGGCCCCCGCCGAACTCCATCACGCCGCCGCTCGCGGCGCCGGACAGCAGGTTGGAGGTGCCGATGAAGCCCGCCACGAACGCGCTGGCCGGCCGCTCGTAGATCTCGCGCGGACCGCCCAGCTGCTCGACGAGGCCGTCGTTCATCACGGCGATCCGGTCGCTCATGGTCAGCGCCTCTCCCTGGTCGTGCGTCACGTACACGAACGTGATGCCGACCTCGCGCTGGATCCGCTTGAGCTCGATCTGCATGGCCTGGCGCAGCTTCAGGTCGAGCGCGCCGAGCGGCTCGTCGAGCAGGAGGGCGCGCGGCCGGTTGACCAGGGCGCGGGCCAACGCGACCCGCTGCTGCTGGCCGCCCGACATCTCGCGCGGCCTGCGCTTCTCCCTGCCGGTGAGGTCGACGATCTCCAGCATCTCGCCGACCCGCCGCCTGATCTCCTCCTGCGGCGTCTTGCGCTGCTTCAGCCCGAACGCCACGTTGTCCCACACGCTCATGTGCGGGAACAGCGCGTACGACTGGAAGACCATGTTGACGTCGCGCTTGTTCGGCGGGACGTTGGTGACGTCCTGCCCGTGGAGCTTGACCATGCCCCGCGAGGGTTCCTCGAACCCGGCGATCATGCGCATGGTCGTGGTCTTGCCACAGCCGGACGGGCCGAGGAGGGAGAAGAACTCCCCCTCGGCGATGCCCAGCGTGACCCCCTTCACCGCCTGGACGACCTCGCCGTGCGAGAGGTACTCCTTGACGACGCCCTCTAGTTCGATCGCGTTCAGCTCGGCCATGTCCAGGTTCAGTTCCTTGTCGTGCCGTGTGTCGGGTGCTGTGTCGAGTTATTCGCCGATGTAGTGCATGACGTGCTTGACCCTGGTGTAGTCGTGCAGGCCGAACACCGACAGATCCTTGCCGTACCCGGAGTGCTTGAAGCCGCCGTGCGGCATCTCCGAGACGAACGGGATGTGGGTGTTCACCCAGACGACTCCGAAGTCGAGCCGGTTCGACATGCGCATCGCGCGGCCGTGGTCGGAGGTCCAGACCGAGCTGCTCAGGCCGTACCTGACGTCGTTGGCCTTGGCCAGCGCGTCGGCCTCGTCGGTGAACGTCTGGACGGTGATGACGGGCCCGAAGACCTCGTTCTGCACCATCTCGTCGTCCTGCCTGAGCCCGTCGACGACGGTGGGGGCGAAGAAGTAGCCCTTGTCGCCGACGCGCCGGCCGCCCGTGAGCACCTTGGCGTGCGCCGGCACCCGCTCGATGAAGCCCTGCACGTGGGCGAGCTGTCGCGCGTTGTTGAGCGGCCCGTACAGCGCGTCCTCGTCGGACAGGTCGCCGGTGACGGTGCCCGCGGCGGCCTCGCGGAGCGCGGCCACGAACTCGTCGTGCACGCTCTCGTGCACCAGCACGCGGCAGGCGGCGGTGCAGTCCTGACCGGCGTTGTAGAGCCCGGCCACGGCGATGTCGGCCGCGGCCTTGCGCAGGTCCTTGACGTCCTCGAAGACCACGACGGGCGCCTTGCCGCCGAGCTCCAGGTGGACGCGCTTGACGTCGTCGGCGGCGCTCCTGGCGACCGACATGCCCGCGCCGACCGAGCCGGTGATGGCGACCATCGCGGCCGTCGGGTGGCCGACGACGAGCGCGCCGGTCTCGCGGTCGCCGGTGACGACGTTGAAGACGCCGGCGGGCAGCACCTCGCCGAGGATCTCGGCGAGCTTGAGCGTGGACGCCGGGGTGGTGTCGGACGGCTTGAGCACGATCGTGTTGCCCGCGGCCAGGGCCGGGGCGATCTTCCAGACGGCCATCATCATCGGGTAGTTCCACGGCGTGACCTGCCCGATCACGCCTACCGGCTCGTGCCTGACGACGCTGGTGTGCTCGGCGAGGAACTCACCGGCCGTCGGCCCCTCCAGCGTGCGCGCGGCGCCCGCGAAGAAGCGGAAGTGGTCGGCGGCGATCGGAGTCTCGTCCTCGGCCATGCGGGCGCGTGGCTTGCCGGTGTTGCGGCACTCCGCCTCGTTGATCTCGTCGGCCCGCGCGTCGATCGCGTCGGCGACCTTGAGCAGCAGGCCGGCCCGCTCTCCCGGGGTGGTCCGCCCCCATGACTCGAACGCGGCAGCCGCGGCGGCGTAGGCAGCGTCGACGTCCTCAGCGCCGGAGATCGGGGCCTCGAGGTAGGCCTCGCCGGTGCAAGGGTCGATGATGTCGGAGTATCGGCCGCTCTTGGCGTCCACGAACCCACCGTTGATGAAGTTCTGCAGACGGCTGGTCAAGGCAATGACCTCCTGGTGAGGTGGCTGAGATGCCGCGACTCTTACAGAGCAGCCGCATCTCGACAAGGGATTTCGTGGCGAAGATATCAAATTGCTACGAAATCGCTTGACAGGACCGCCAGAACTGACAACATGTCGCACCAGGACGGCAATGAGACGGGAACGCGCCCGTAACGCCGGCACCACTGGAAGGACTCCGAGCAATGACGACGCCGCCGCGCGTACGCCGCAGCACCGACGCAACGCCCGGGCAAATAGTGCTCGACGATCTGTCCAAGCAGATCATCGAGCAGCTCCAGGCCGACGGGCGCATGCCGTACGCGGCCATCGGCAAGGCGGTGGGCCTGTCCGAGGCCGCGGTGCGCCAGCGGGTCCAGCGCCTGCAGGAGGCCGGCGTCATGCAGATCGTCGCGGTCACCGATCCGCTCACGCTCGGCTTCCCGCGCCAGGCCATGATCGGCGTCACCTGCGAGGGCGATCTCGAGTCTCTGGCCGACGAGCTGGCCGCCATCGACGAGATCGACTACGTGGTGCTCACGGCGGGCTCGTTCGACGTGATCGTCGAGGTGGTCTGCGAGGGCGACGGCCATCTTTTGGAAATCCTGAGCAAAATTCGCGCCATCCCCGCCGTGCGCGCCACGGAGTCGTTCGTCTACCTGAAGCTGCGCAAGCAGACCTACTCCTGGGGCACCCGCTGACCGGCCCCGCTCCCGCGCGGCCCGGGATCACGCCGGCTCGGGGCCGGCCAGCTGGATGGTGGCGATCTCCCATGCTCGCAGGGGCAGTCGGACGACGCCGTCCGTGACCGGCAGGGGCTCGCCCGGCCGGCCGCGGAGGTCCACGTGGCGGGCGCGGGCGAAGTCGCCCTCGACGACCGCCTCCGTGCCGGTGGGCGACAGGGCCACGACCCGCAGCTCCCGCCAGTCGTCGCGCCTCCTCAGCGAGGTCATGACCACGCCGTCGCCGGTGACCGAGAGGCCGGCGGCCGGTGCGGGCAGGGGCAGTGACGGCGCGCCGGTGCCGGGGACCAGAAGCAGGTCGTGCCGGAACGTCTCCGCCGCCGCCGGCACCGCCTCCCAGCTCCGGCCACAGGGCATGAGCGCCAGGCCGACCGAGCGCGGGCCGCGCGACTGGGCGGCGGGAGTGGGCAGATGCGGTCCGGCGGGTTCGGGCCGCAGGGCGTGGCGGTTGCGCGACAGGTAGCCGACCGAGCGCAGCAGGGTGAGCGCCAGCTCCCCGCCCCCGTCGACCAGCTCGTACTCGGTGACGTGCTCCAGCAGCGCCGCCACTCCCCCGGCCGCCACCCACGACGCGGCCGGGAACGTGGGCAGCGGCTCCTCCCCGCACCCGCCCTCGGCCGTCAGGCCCCGAGTGACGACCGCGAACTGGCCCTCCGCGTGGGAGGTGGTCGCCCGCGTGGGCAGCGGGACGTGCAGCCGGACCCGGTGGTCGGAGCAGCGGTTGTCGAACTCCACGCGCAGCCGGACGAACGGCTCGCCCGCGCGCAGCTCCACCCTGGTGCCGACGGCGATCTCCTCGGCGGTGGCCGACCTCGACGGGGCGGGCACCTCGGGGGTGCCGTCTCTCCAGGCGGCGGCCGACGGCCAGCGGTAGGTGCGACGCACGTCCAGCACGGCCAGCAGCGGGCCGGTGCAGACCGTCTCCACCTCGACCGTCCTGGGATGCGAGACCAGCAGGTCCTCGGCGGGCGGCGCGTGGTTGTAGGTGTCGCCGACGTCGCCGCCGTCCACGATCCGGCCGGCTCCGGTGAGCGTCACGCCTCCGGCGCCGGTCAGCGTCAGCGTGCCGTCCGGCGCCACCTCTACCCGGAGCAGCCCGTTGTCGAGCACCCGCCCGTCGGCCCGCACCCCGGTCAGCGGCCCGGCTCCCTCACCGTTGGCGGCCGGGCGCCCCCGCACGCTCGCGTACGGCGCCGGGCGCAGGCTCGTGTGGCCGAGCGGCGGCACCTCCACGAACGCCGCCACGGTGCGGCGGGGCTCGGCGACGATGCGCACCCTCGTGACCCCGTCCAGCCCGCCG
>NZ_QNFZ01001018.1 GCF_003313395.1 Nonomuraea lactucae
CCGGTGCGCCGCACCGGCTGGGCCGCCGCCTTCGGGTGGCGCCACCCGCGCCGCCGCCGTGCCGGTCGCCGGTGTCCGGCGTACGGCACCGCACCACCGAAACCCTGGAGATCCGTGAACACCCTGCCCGACTTCCCCTGGGACCGGCTGGAGCCGTACAAGGAGCGTGCCCGAGCGCACCCCGACGGCATCGTCGACCTGTCGGTCGGCACCCCGGTCGACCCGGTGCCACGGATCATCCAGGACGCCCTGGCCGCCGCCGCCGACAGCCCGGGCTACCCCACGACCCACGGCACGGCCGAGCTGCGCGAGGCCGCCGCCGGCTGGCTGCTGCGCAGGCACGGCGTGCGCGTCGGCCGGCGCGACGTGCTGCCCGTGATCGGCACCAAGGAGCTCGTCGCCTGGCTGCCGACCTTGCTCGGCGCCGGGCGGGTCGTCTTCCCCGAGCTGGCCTACCCCACCTACGACGTGGGCGCGCGGCTGGCGGGGGCCGCCACCCTGGCCTCCGACGGCCTGCTCTCGCTCGGACCCGAGCACGCCGACCTCGTCTGGGTCAACTCCCCCGGCAACCCCACGGGGCGCGTGCTGCCGACCGAGCACCTGCGCAAGGTGGTGGCGTGGGCCCGTGAGCGCGGCACGGTCGTCGCCTCCGACGAGTGCTACATCGAGCTCGGCTGGGAGGAGCGGCCCGTCTCCATCCTGCATCCCGACGTCTGCGACGGCTCTCACGAGGGGCTGCTGGCGGTCCATTCGCTCTCCAAGCGGTCCAACCTGGCCGGATACCGGGCCGGGTTCGTCACGGGCGACCCCGCCCTGGTCAAGCGACTCCTGGAGACGCGCAAGCACGCGGGCATGATGGTCCCGGCCCCGGTGCAGGCCGCGATGACGGCCGCGCTGGCCGACGACCGGCACGCCGACGAGCAGCGCGAGATCTACGGCGCCCGGCGCGCCCGGCTCCGGCCGGCGCTCGAACGGGCGGGCTGGCGCGTCGACCACTCGACAGCCGGCCTTTACTTCTGGGCTTCCAACGGAGAAAACTGCTGGGATCAGGTAGGCAAGCTCTCCGATATCGGTATTTTGGTCGCGCCGGGTGATTTCTATGGATCAGCAGGTAGCCAGCACATTCGCATCGCCGTGACGGCCACGGACGAACGCGTCGATGCGGCGCTGCGCCGCCTCCAGTAGGATCCCCCGTCATAAGTCGGCCCGCGGGTGCGCGGGCACGCACAAGTTGATAAGGCGTTTGCCAAGGCAGACCGCGAGTGGAGCGAGCTGATCGATGAGCATGACCGCCATGGTCGTACTCGGGCTGAGCGTCGCCACCGTCCTCCTGCTGCTGGGGGCCTTCCTGGCCACCCTGCGCCAGGACAGGAAGGGCCGCGCGACCGCGCCGCCGGTCGACGCCGCTCCCGTCGAGACCCCGCTGCCGGCGCCGGTGCCCGCTGCCGGGCACGACTACGCCGACCCCCGCACGATCAAGGTCGGCGACCGGATCGAGGTGCACGGCCAGCCCGCGCGCGTGCTGGGCGCCACATACGTCTCGTGGCAGGGCCAGGAGTGGACCGAATACCTCCTGCGCGACGGCCCCCGCCGACTCCAGTGGCTGTCGGTCCAGGTACGCCAGGGCCTGGCCGAGGGCGATCCACCCCACCTGGAGGTGCTCCTGTGGACCGAGGTGCCCACCCAGGGCATGGTCCCCGCCAAGAGCATGCTGATCATGGAGGGCGTCGAGTTCTTCCCTATCGAGCGCGGCACGGCGGCGTTCAGGTGCGAGGGTGACACCGGCATCCCCGAACGGGGCCTGCTCGACTTCGCCGACTACCGCGCCTCCGACGGGAGGCTGCTCTCCTTCGAGCGGATCCAGCGCGGCTCGTGGACGGCCAGCTACGCCAGGCCGCTGCCACCCGGCTCGATCGCCATCGTCAGCCGCGCCTCCTGAGGTCGCACGTCCTGAGGTCGCACGTCCTTGCTATGACAGATCCACCCGGCCGCCACCCGACGCGCCGCCGGGCCGCCAGCCCTCCACCTTCGTGTCGTTGACCCACATGGCGCCGCTGAAGCCGACGCGGCTCAGCCCGTACTTCCGCGCGTGCGCGACGGACCAGGCGGCGATCAGCCATCCGCGCTTCTCGCTGGTGACCCCGGAGCCGCCCAGCGCCCGCGAGAGCTGACGGCGCGCCTCGGCCGTCTGCGGCCGGGGCGTGGCGCTGCCCTGCCCCTTGCCGGGTGGATACCAGCAGTGCACGGCCCGGGGAACGCGGCCGGTGAACGCCGCGGCGAGGATCTTGGCATCAGGCTCGTGCGGAGCGTAGGCGTAGCCGCCCGCCGACCGCTGCACCTTCTGCGCGGCCTCGGCCAGCGGGATCTTGCGGTAGTTCTTCACCTTGACCAGGGCGGCGAAGAACTTGTTCGTCGCGTAGACGGGGTCCATCAACTGCTTCCTCCTGCCCCACCCCTGCGACTCGCGCTGCTGGAACACCCCGACCGAGTCGCGGTCGCCGTACTCCAGGTTGTAGAGCTTCGACTCCTGCAACGCCGTCGCGTACGCGATCACGACCGCCCGCTCGGGCAGCCCGCGGCGCGCGGCCACGGCGGCGATGGTCGCGGCGGTCTGCGCCTGGTCGACGTCGAGGGAAAGGTCGCCGCGGGGCGTGCGCACGGTGCAGTAGGCCTCCGGAACGGCCAGCGGTGTGGCCTTCTTGAGCAGGTGGTAGAGGCCCACGGAGATGCCGATCGCGAGCACGAGGACGATGGCCGCGATGGTGATGACACCGCGGGAGAAGCGCAGCCGCACCCTGAAGAACCTACCCGGCCGGATAAGCTCCGTGGCCATGAGTCACCAGAGCACTACGTCGCCGATACCCCGGGTGGTCGACTCCCTGTGGGAGCGCCGGGCGGAGCTGTCCCCGGAGGACGCCGAGGCCCGCACCGCGGTCGTGGGTGCGATCGACCTGCTCGACACGGGTAAGGCGCGGGTCGCCGAGGTGTCGGGCGGCGAGGTGGTGGTGGACGAACGGGCCAAGCGCGCGATCCTGCTCGCCTTCAAGGTGCTCGGCATGGCCCGCTCCCAGGTGGGCGACTTCCAGCACCACGACCGCGTGCCGCTCAAGACGACGTTCGACGGGGTGCGGGTGGTGCCGGGCGCCATCGCGCGGTGGGGCGCGTACGCGGCGCCTGGCGTGGTGCTGATGCCGTCGTTCACGAACATCGGCGCGTACGTCGACTCGGGCACGATGGTCGACACGTGGGCCACGGTCGGATCCTGCGCGCAGATCGGCAGCAACGTGCATCTGTCAGGCGGCGTCGGCATCGGCGGCGTGCTGGAGCCGCCCAACGCGGTGCCGGTGGTGGTCGAGGACGACGCGCTGATCGGCAGCCGGGCGATGATCGTCGAAGGGGCGCGGGTGGGCCGCGGTGCCGTCGTGGGGGCGGGCACGATCCTGTCGGCGTCGATCCCCGTGATAGACGTGGAGACCGGCGTGGAGCTGGCCCGCGGCAGGGTGCCCGACTGGTGCGTGGCGGTGGGCGGCACCCGGCCGAAGGAGTTTCCCGGAGGCACGTTCGGAATGCCCTGCGTGCTGGTGATCAAGCGGCTGGAGCCGGGGCAGCGGCATGACAAGGCGGCGCTCAACGAGGTGCTGCGCGAACACGGAGTGAACACCTGATGCTGGACCTGACCCAGGACGTGCGGGCGCTGACCGCCGCCATCGTGGACATCGAGTCGGTGAGCGGCGCCGAGCGGGCGCTCGCCGACGAGGTCGAGCGGGCGCTGGTCGCGCTGCCCCACCTGAAGATCGACAGGTCGGGCGAGACGGTCGTCGCCCGCACCTCGCTGGGACGCGGCGAGCGCGTGCTGATCGCCGGGCACCTCGACACCGTGCCCGTCCACGGCAACCTGCCCAGCCGCGTCGAGGGCGACCTGCTCCACGGCTGCGGCACGTCCGACATGAAGGCGGGGGTCGCGGTCGCGCTGAGGCTGGCGGCCACGGTGCCCGCGCCCAACCGCGACGTCACGTACGTCTTCTACGACTGCGAGGAGGTGGAGGCCGAGCGCAACGGGCTGACCCGGGTGGCCCGAGACCACGCCGGCTGGCTGGCCGCCGACTTCGCGGTGCTCATGGAGCCGACCGACGGCGTGATCGAGGGCGGCTGCCAGGGCACCCTGCGGGCCGAGATCCTGGTGACAGGCAAGCGCGCGCACAGCGCCAGGTCGTGGTTCGGGGTCAACGCCATCCACGGCATCGAGCCGGTCCTGGCCAGGCTCAACGCCTACGAGGCGCGGCAGCCGGTGGTCGACGGCCTGCGCTACCACGAGGGGCTGAACGCCGTGGGCGTGCGCGGCGGCGTCGCCGGCAACGTGATCCCCGACTCGTGCGTGGTGGTGGTCAACTACCGGTTCGCGCCCGACCTCACCGTGGACGAGGCGCAGGCGCACGTCCAGGAGGTGTTCGACGGGTTCGAGGTGAGCTTCACCGACGGGGCGCCCGGCGCCCGGCCGGGCCTGACGCACCCGGTGGCGGCGGCCTTCACCGCGGCCGTGGGGGGCGAGCCCCGGGCGAAGCTGGGGTGGACCGACGTGTCGAGGTTCTCGGCGCTGGGCGTCCCGGCGGTCAACTACGGGCCGGGCGACCCCAACCTGGCGCACCAGCAGGGGGAGTACGTGTCGCTCACCAAGATCGTGGAAGGCGAGCGGGCGATGCGCGACTGGCTCACAAAATGAAAGTGGCCTTCCTCGCCGGCCATTTGGCGGGGAAAGCCACTTTCAGTCCCGAGCAGCACCCTCGGCAGTTAGACGCAGGGAAGTCGAAATCTGGTTCCCTGCCATTTTCAAGATTTTTTACACGCTGGCAACAGGACGTCCACCTGCGGTTATGTGCCTCACGGTTGGCTGGAAGCCTCCTGGAGGGCGCTCACGTCCCCGCCCCGAGCGCGGTGAGCCGGCGGGCGGGGCGCGCCTGACGTATCAGCCACCCGGGATTCGTGAGCCCGGGAAGGGGACTAGCGTGATCCGCATGGATACGACACGTCGCGAACGCCGTCAGGGTCAGGCCGTGGTCCGCGGCAAACTCGTGCCCGAGTCCACGCACGACCAGCGGTTGCTCGATCGCCAGGGCCCCACCGACTGGGTCCACATGGATCCGTGGCGGGTGCTGCGCATCCAGGCCGAGTTCGTCGAGGGCTTCGGCCAGCTCGCCGAGCTGCCCAGGGCCGTCACCGTCTTCGGCTCGGCCCGCACCCCGCATGACTCGCCCGACTACGAGATGGGCCGGGCCCTCGGCCAGGCCATCGCCAGGGCGGGCTACGCCGTCATCACGGGTGGCGGGCCGGGCGTCATGGAGGCGGCCAACAGGGGCGCCTCCGAGGTGGACGGCGCGGTCTCGGTGGGCCTCGGCATCGAGCTCCCGTTCGAGCAGCGCATGAACGACTACGTGGAGCTCGGCATCGAGTTCCGCTACTTCTTCGTGCGCAAGACGATGTTCGTGAAGTACTCCTGTGGGTTCATCGCGCTGCCCGGCGGCTTCGGCACGCTGGACGAGCTGTTCGAGGCCCTGACGCTGGTGCAGACGCACAAGGTGACCTCGTTCCCCGTCGTGCTGATGGGGTCGGAGTTCTGGGGCGGCCTGATCGACTGGATCAAGAGCACGCTCCTCGGCACGGGCAAGATCGCTGAGCGGGACCTCGACCTGATCACCGTCACGGACAACGTCGACGAGGCCGTGCGCATCATCGTCGACTCCGACCGTGTCCGTTCCCGGCAGCGCGAGGAGGAACTGGAGGCCGTCGCGAGCCACTCAGCCGAACCCCAATAAGCTGACATGTCGTGAATGTCTGCGTCTTTTGCGCGTCCAGTCAGAAGATCGACCCCAAGTACCTCGACCTGGCCGTCCAGGTCGGCACCGAGCTGGCCAAGCGAGGGCACACCCTGGTCAGCGGCGGCGCGACCGTCTCGTGCATGGGCGCCGTCACCGCCGCGGCCCGCGCCGCCGGTGGCCGTACGATCGGCGTGATCCCCCAGGCCCTGGTGGACATCGAGATCGCCGACCGGCAGTCGGACGAGCTGATCGTCACGGCCGGCATGCGTGAGCGCAAGGGCGTCATGGACGCCCGCTCCGACGCCTTCCTCGTCCTGCCCGGCGGCATCGGCACGCTGGAGGAGCTCTTCGAGATCTGGACGGCGAGGGTCCTCGGCATCCACGACCGGCCGCTGGTCATCCTCGACCCCTGGAGCCTGTACGCCCCGCTGCGCGCGCTCGTCGAGACCATGTACGACGAGGGGTTCACCCGGGCGAACGTCTTCGACGCCATCGCCTGGACGACCTCGGTCGAGGAGGCGTTCGCCCACCTGGAGGGCCGGGCCAAGCCCGTCCGCCCCACGGTGGAGGAGCTCGGCGAGGCCGCCGGCTGACAGGTCACTCCCGTCGCCGCGACGCGCCCGGTAGTGCCCCAGACACGCACCAAGCGTGCGAAGTGCGGGACTCATGCCTCGAAGGTATGAGTACGATGCCAATGTGCTGGTCATACTCGCCATCGCCATCGCCGCCCTCGCCATCCTGGCCTGCGTGGTGCTGGTCTCCCTCGGCAGGGGCGGTGAGCTGACCGAGTTCCCGCCGGACGTGCCGCCTCTCGACCTGCCCGAGCCGGGACAGCTCACGGCGGTCGACTTCATGGCGCTGCAACTGCCGGTCAACCTCGTCGGCTATCACACGCAGAGCGTCGACGAGACCCTGCGCAGGGCCGCCACCGCGCTCAGCGCCCGCGACACCAGGATCGCGGTGCTGGAGCAGCGGGTCTCGGAGCTGATGTCGAGCAGGCTCCACGCGCGCCAGGAGGTCTACGCGACGCCCGCTCCCGGCGGGCCGCGCACCGACCACGAGCCCGAGGCCCCGGCGGTGCCGCTGGAGCTGCCCGAAGAGGGCGACCCGCTCCCCACGGGCGGCCCCGCCGCCCGCCCTTCGAGCCCGAGCACCCACCGGACGCCTCCGGAGGCGACCACCCCCGAGGCCCCGCAGAGCCCCGCGGAGACCGCGGAGACCGCCTCCGAGGGCCCTGACGGCGCCTCCGAGGGCGTGGAGAGCGCGGCCGAAGGGGAAGAGGGGGCGCGGGACGCGGAGGCAGCGGTGGAGCCCGGTTCCCGTGACAGTGACAGTGACAGCGCGGACGGGGACGCGCGGACGGTGGCCGGCAAGGACGGGGACGCCCGGCCGTGACCGAGGTGATCCGCTGCTCCTGGGCGGGCATGTCGGACCCGCTCTACATCGGCTACCACGACGACGAATGGGGCCGCCCGGTCCGGGATGACGACGGGGTCTTCGAGCGCGTCACGCTTGAGGCGTTCCAGTCGGGGCTGTCCTGGCTGACGATCCTGCGCAAGCGCGAGAACTTCCGCGCCGCGTTCGACGGCTTCTCCATCCCGAAGGTGGCCGCCTACACCGAGCAGGACGTGGAGAGGCTCCTCGCCGACCCCGGCATCGTGCGCAACAGGGCCAAGGTGCTGGCGGCCGTCGACAACGCCAGGGCGGCGCTCGGCCTGCCCGACGGGCTGGCCGAGCTGGTGTGGCGCCACGCCGACCCGGACGCCCCGGTGCCCAGGACCATGGCCGACGTCCCGGCCACCACGCCCGGCTCCGTGGCGCTGTCCAAGGAGCTCAAGAGGCACGGCTTCCGGTTCGTCGGCCCGACCACCGCGTACGCGCTCATGCAGGCCATCGGGCTGGTCAACGACCACATCGAGGGCTGCGTCGCCCGAGTGAGACCCTGAGGGCCCCTCGCACGGGCCTCAGCGGCCGTGGAACGTCGGTCGCTCCTTGGCCAGGAAGGCCCGCGTGGCGTCCACGTGGTCCTGGGTGCCGGCGCACTCGTTCTGCAGCTCGGCCTCCAGGGCCAGGGCCTCGGGCAGCGAGTGTGCCGCCGCGTACGCCAGCGCCCGCTTCGTGGCCGCGTAGGCCAGGGTGGGGCCCTGCGCCAGCCGAGCCGCGAGCTCCTGGGCGGTCTTCAGCACGTCGTCGGCGGGCACCACGCGCGTGACCAGGCCGAGCTCCAGAGCGCGGGCCGCGTCCAGCGGCTCGCCGAGCAGCAGCAGTTCGGCGGCCCGGCCCGGTCCGGCCAGGCGCTGCAGGGTCCAGGAGGCGCCCGAGTCGGGAGCCAGGCCGATGCCCGCGAAGGCCAGCGCGAACTTGGCCTTCTCCGAGACCACCCGCAGGTCGCAGGCGAAGGTCAGCGCGGCGCCCGCGCCCGCCGCGACCCCGTTGACGGCGGCCACCACCGGCTTGGGCATGGTGGTGAGAAGCTCGATCGTCGGGTTGTAGTGCCGCCGCACGGTGTCGGCCAGCCCGCGGCCCGCCTCCAGGTTGGCGGCGTGCTCGCGCAGGTCCTGCCCGGCGCAGAAGGCCCGGCCCGAGCCGGTCAGCAGCACCGCCCTGACCTCCGGGTCGCCGGCCGCCTGGCGCAGCGCGTCGAGCAGGGCCTCCTTCAGGTCGGCGGTCAGCGAGTTCATCGCGTCGGGCCGGTCCAGGGTGATGGTGGCGACGGCGTCGGTCACGTCAGAGCGGATCAAGGCGACTCCATGTCAGGGCGGATCACGACAGTTCCCTGTCGACGAAAGCGGCGGCTGCGGGCAGGAGGCGGGCCGCCTCCTGCTCGAAGTATGCTCTGGCCTTGTCTCCCGGCCAGCCGGGGGGCAGCAGTTCGGGCGGCAGGCCGGGGTCGCGGAACAGGAAGTTGCGCCACCCGTGCACCAGTCTGCTCCTGGCCGCGAACACCCGGTCGGCGGGGGCCTCGCGGGGAAGCGCCCCGACCAGCGTGGCGGCCTCCGCCAGCCAGCTCTCGTACGCCTCGCCGATGGTCTTCAGGTCCCACGCCCGCGCCACCAGCTCATGGGGATCGCCCTCCAGGGCCGCGTCGAACCGGTCGGCGCGCACGCCCTCGCCGCCGAGCAGGTTGTCCAGTTCGGCGGACGAACGCGGCCCGATCCAGGTGGTCTCCGACAGCGCCGCGTACCCGAGAAACGTCAGGTCGGCCTTGATGCGCTCCCTGCGCGGCCGATCCCTGACCGGCCCGCAAACGATCACGTGCCAGCGGCCGTGCCACTCCGGTGCGCCTGCTCGGTAAATTCTCAGTGCGGCCTCGTCCAGCCTTTTCGCGCACTTCGGAGTGAGCCCGTACCCGGCTCCCTGGGGCAGTCTCACGGGCCGCAGCCAGCCCTGCCTGACCATGCGCGAAACAGCGGTGCGCACGGCGGGAGCGGCGATCTCCAGGGGCTTCATGAGCCGCACGAGAGCGGCCACCGACGCCTGTCCACCCCGGGAGCGCAGGTGGTCGCCATACAGGTCGAACAGGGCGGAGCGTGCGTGCACGGAGTCCAGTTTGGCCGCCTTCGCCACCCTGGACAACGCATTCTGGGAGGAGATCGTTACCCATGAGGGCTCTCGATGCGGGAGAATAGGACATCACAGATGACGTGAATGCGCCGCCCTCCCTAGCGGGCGGTATGAAAAATCGCGGGCCGCGGGAGCCCAAGGCAGGAAGGGATGCACGCATGGCGGCGATGAAGCCGCGGACCGGCGATGGTCCGCTCGAGGTCACCAAGGAAGGGCGCGGCATTGTCATGCGGGTCCCCCTGGAGGGTGGCGGCCGGCTCGTCGTGGAGATTTCCGCCGACGAGGCGAAGGCGCTGGGCGAGGCGTTGAAGAACGTCGTCGGCTGAGCGCACCCGATCCGATTTGGCGCACGACCCTGGCGTCCTTCCGCGCCAGGGTCGTTGATGTTCGAGGAGGGGTCCCGTGCCCATTGAGACCACTGCGTCGGTGGTCGCCGACGTTCCCGCCGGCGCCGAGCTGCTGGCCGTCCCCTACACCCCGGATCTGGCCCCGGTCCTCCCGCTGGACCTGCCGGTGCCGGTGCCGGGCCTGCTGGCGCACTACGAAGCCAAGGGAGACGCGGGAGAGATCGTCGAGGTGCCCGTGGCACGGGAGCAGGGTGTGGGGCGCGTCCTGCTCTACGGCGTCGGTGACGGCTCGCAGCGGGCGCTGCGCAAGGCCGCCGCGCTGCTGACGCGCAGGGCCAGGGGCCGCGCGCAGCTGACCGTGGTCGTGCCCGAGGGTGACGCCGCCGCTTTCGCGGAGGCCGCGCTGCTCGCCGCCTACACCTTCAAGATGGGCGAGCCGGGCAAGAAGCCCGTGCGTGAGCTGCGCCTCGTCGGCGCCGACGAGCGGGCCGTACGCCGTGGGGAGCGCGTCGCCCAGGCCGTGGCGCTGGCCCGTGACCTGGCCAACACGCCGGCGTCCGTCAAGACCCCCGCCTGGCTCGCCGAACGCGCCGCGGAGCAGGGCGTGCCCGTGCGGGTGTGGGACGAGGAGCAGTTGCGGGCCGACGGCTTCGGCGGCATCCTCGCGGTCGGACGGGGCTCGGCCAGGCCGCCCCGGCTCATCCAGCTCTCCTACACGCCCGAGGAGCCCCCCGCGGGCCCGGCCACCCGGCACATCGTGCTGGTCGGCAAGGGCATCACGTTCGACTCCGGCGGCCTGTCGCTCAAGCCGACGGAGAACATGAAGGTGCAGAAGACCGACATGGCGGGCGGCGCAGTGGTGATCGCCGTCATCGGCGCGCTGGCCGCGCTGGGCGCGCCCGTACGGGTCACCGGCCTGGTCGCCGCCGCCGAGAACATGCCCTCCGGCACGGCCCAGCGGCCCAGCGACGTCATCAGGCACTACGGCGGGCGCACGGTCGAGGTGCTCAACACCGACGCCGAGGGGCGGCTGGTGCTGGCCGACGCGCTGGCCTACGCCGACGCCGAGCTCGAACCCGACGCGGTCGTCGACATCGCCACGCTGACCGGCGCGATCAGCGTCGGGCTCGGGCGGACTCTCGGGGCCGTCTACTCCAGCGACGACGACCTGGCCCGGCAGTTGCTGGACGCGGGGCAGGCCAGCGACGACCGGCTGTGGCGGATGCCGCTGATCGACGACTACGCGCCGGCGCTGGAGTCGTCGATCGCCGACCTGGCCAACGTCGAGAAGGGCTCCACCTACGGGGCCGGATCCATCACGGCGGCGCTGTTCCTGCGGGAGTTCGCCGGCAAGCGGCCGTGGGCGCACCTCGACATCGCCGGGGTCGGGCGCAGCACCGTGGACGAGGGCGCCATCACCAAGGGCGCGACGGGCTTCGGGGTCCGCGTGCTCCTGGAGTGGCTCACCCGGCGACCTTGACGGCGGCCAGGAGGCCGTCGCCCAGGGGCATCAGCAGCGAGCGGAGGCGGTCGTCGGACTGCGCGAGCTTGCCCAGCTCGCGCAGGGCGACCGTGTCGGGGTCGCGTTGAGCCGGGTCGGCCACCCGGTTGTGCCAGAGCGCGTTGTCGAAGGCCACGATGCCGCCCACGCGCAGCAGGCGGACGGCCTCGGCCAGGTAGTCGGCGTACTCCTGCTTGGCCCCGTCGGCGAAGACCATGTCGTAGCCGCCGTCGGAGAGCCGGGGCAGCACGTCCAGCGCCCGCCCGGAGATCAGCCGCACCCGGCCGCCGGAGAACCCCGCGTCCGCGAACGCCTGCCTGGCCAGCCGCTGGTGCTCGGGCTCCACGTCCACGCTGGTCAGCGTGCCGTCGGGGCGCATGCCGCGCAGCAGCCAGAGCCCCGAGACGCCGCAGCCGGTGCCGATCTCGACGACCGACTTGGCGTTGAGCGCCGTGGCGAGGAAGCAGAGCGCCGCCCCACCCCCGGGAAGGATGGGCGGGGCCCCCATCTCCAGGCCGCGCTGCCGCGCAGCGTGCAGGATGTCATCCTCGTGATGAAACTGCTCCGCATAGGCCAGAGTGGCCTCTACCGGACTGGTCATCGGCCTCCTCCCCCCACATTCGTGCCATTGGTCACCGATCGCAGCCTAGGGGAGACACGCCACGACGGGAACTCAGAAGGACCTTGCGGCGTTGCAGGTTTAAACGGGCTTTGCCGGTCCGGAAGGCAGGCAGTACGCATGAAGGGACGAAACCAGGCACTATGGCGGTAGCGGTGGTCCCAGAGAGAGGAGTTCTGGTGGACGAAAGCGACCACCAGGCCGATGCTCCCGTGTCTGACTGGACACCTCCCACCTGGGAGGAAGTGGTGCGGACTCACTCCGCGCGCGTGTATCGGCTGGCGTATCGCCTGACCGGCAACGTCCACGACGCCGAGGATCTCACGCAGGAGGTCTTCGTACGGGTCTTCAGGTCCCTGTCCAGCTATACGCCCGGCACGTTCGAGGGCTGGCTGCACCGGATCACGACGAACCTGTTCCTCGACATGGCGCGGCGCAAGCAGCGCATCCGGTTCGAGGGTCTCGCGGAGGACGCCGCCGAGCGGCTGCGCGGTCGCGAGCCGTCGCCGGCGCAGGCGTTCGACGACGCCCACCTCGAGCCCGACATCCAGGCGGCGCTCGACGCCCTCGCACCGGAGTTCCGCGCGGCGATCGTGCTGTGCGACATCGAGGGCCTGTCCTACGAGGAGATCGCGGCCACGCTCGGCGTGAAGCTGGGCACGGTCCGCAGCCGTATTCACCGTGGCCGGGCACAGTTGCGCGAGGCGCTCGACCATCGGGCCCCCCGTAACTCACAACTCCCCCCGCCAGCATTCCCGTCGGGGACCCGTGGGGAGGAAGTCTGATATGTCGCATCTTGGAGAACGCGTATCCGCGCTCGTGGACGGTGAGCTGAGCCACACCGATCGCGACCGCGCCCTTGCCCACCTGGCTTTCTGTGCCGACTGCAGGCGGGAGGTCGAGTCGATGCGGGCGCTGAAGTCGCGCCTGCGCTCCCTCGACGACCTGGCCATGCCGGTCGACCTCACCATGTCGCTGCTCCGGATGGCCGAACCCGGCGGCCCCTTGCCCCCGCGGGAGCGGCCTTTCCCTACACGGACGTTCGGAGGGGTGCCCATCCCGGGGCCCCACAGCATCGCCCCTCTGGACAACCGCCCGCGCAGGGACGCGAGTGGTGGCGCCTCGGGCCCCGGCCGTGGCGCTAGGCGGCGCACCACCTACGTGGCGGTCGGCGTGGTGTCCGCGGCCGTCGCCCTCGGTACGTTCCTGGCCGCCTCCGGCACGGGGCAGGGCACCACGCCCCCGCCGGTCGAGCTGTGGCGGGTGCAGCAGGCGCCCGTGACCACCCCTTCCACCGCCACGCCTTGACCGCGAGTCAAGGCTGGGACACTCGGTTGGCGTAGTCGACGGCTTCGGGGGCATACGATCTGGGTTCGG
Organism: Nonomuraea lactucae; assembly: GCF_003313395.1. Lineage (GTDB taxonomy): Bacteria > Actinomycetota > Actinomycetes > Streptosporangiales > Streptosporangiaceae > Nonomuraea > Nonomuraea lactucae. Next base: position 13,222 of record NZ_QNFZ01001018.1, read on the forward strand.
GACTTTGTCAGGGCCCCGCTTATGGGGGCGATTCCTGACGAACGCTTTACGACTCCCGTATGCCTATCGCGCCAAGATTGCGGTGTCGAGCAAGGAGTGGTGAGACCTAGATGACCGACGAGACGCGCCCCGACGATGGACGCAGGCCGTCGGACTTCCCGGACCCACAGGGGCGCCCGGAGTTCCGGCCCGCGGACGAACGCGCGGACCAGCACGATCCGCGCGGTGCGGGGGCTGCCTCGTCCGGCGCGTGGGGCGACCCCTCGGGCCGCCCGGGTGACACGTCGGTCTTCGGCGGCCCCGACAACAACTCCGTCGAATTCCCGTACGGCAGGCAGGACAATCCCGCCTACGACCCGTACGGTGCCTCCGGCGGTCCGTACGGCGGTCCGTCGAGCGGCGCGATGCCGCAGGGAGGCGATCCGGAGGGCCGCTCCTCCACCCGTGCCTACGAGGGCCCGTTCTTCGGCGGTTCGGCGGGCGCCCCGCCCTACGGCGACGCGCCCCCACCCCCGCAGGGCGCGTCCGGGATGGGCGCCGGATGGGCGCCACCACCTCCGGCCCAGCAGGCCACCACGCCGGGGGGCAGGCGTGGTCCCGGCACCGGTCTGCTGATCGTGCTGGCCGTGGTCATCGCGATCGTGGCCTCGCTGATCGGCAGCGTCGGCACCTACCTGGCCACCAGGCCGACCGGCGGCAACGACCCCTCCTACAGCCTCGGCCCGCCCCCGTCCGGCGCTCCCAACCGCGCCCCCGACTCGGTGGCGGGTGTCGCCGCCCGCGTGCTGCCCAGCGTCGTCTCGCTGGAGGTCGGCAACGGCAGCAGCTCGGAGGGCGCGACCGGCTCCGGATTCCTGATCAAGGGCGGCTACGTGGTCACCAACAACCACGTGGTGGCGATGGCCGCCAAGGGCGGCGAGATCCGGATCATGTTCAACAACCGCAAGACCACGTCGGGCCGGATCGTCGGCCGCGACCCGGGCTCCGACCTGGCCGTCGTCAAGCCGGAGGAGACGTTCGGCACGCCGGAGATCGTCCTCGGCAACTCCGACCAGGTGGTCGTCGGCGACCCGGTCATCGCCGTCGGCTCGCCGCTCGGTCTGTCGGGCACGGTCACCACGGGCATCGTCAGCTCGCTCAACCGCCCGGTGATCGCCGGCGACGAGAGCGGCACCTCCGAGGAGCCCGCGTACATCAGCGCCATCCAGACCGACGCGGCCATCAACCCGGGCAACTCGGGCGGCCCGCTGGTCAACGGCAAGGGCGAGGTCGTGGGGGTCAACTCCGCGATCGCCACGCTGAGCCGTTCGCTCAACAGCCAGAGCGGCAGCATCGGCCTCGGCTTCGCCATCCCCGTCAACCAGGCGCGACGCGTCGCCCAGGAGCTCGTCACGGACGGCAAGGCCAAGCGCCCCAAGATCGGCATCGTCCTCGACAGGGACTACAAGGGCGAGGGCGTCCGCATCGCCTCGGAGCACGCGAACGGGCGCCCGCCGGTGGACGCCAACGGCCCCGCCGGCAAGGCCGGTCTGAAGGGGGGCGACGTCATCCTGGAGATCGACGGGCTCCGCCTGCAGGACGGCAACGAGCTCATCGCGCTGATCCGCAGCAAGACGCCCGGCTCCAAGATCACCATCAGGTACCAGCGGGCGGGCCAGGAGCGCACCGCCACCCTCACCGTGATGGCCGAGGACGAGCCGACGCCCACGCCGTCCTGATCCGGACCCCGATCCCGGCCGTGTCCGGCCGCGCGGCCGGATGAGCGTGACGTCACGGGCGGGCGAGCGGGGTTGGGTGGGTTGATACTTTCTTGTCCGAGGTGGACGACCGACCAACCTCCTGAAGCCTTTAGTCTGGGATGTGCCGGGGTCGTCCTCGGAGCATTGGCACTGCGGTAGGAGCTCACGGTGTTCGGACTGGGCTGGCTGGAGATCGGTGCGCTGATCGTCATCGCGCTGCTCGTCTTCGGCCCTGAGCGGCTGCCCCAGGCGGCGGCGCAGGCGGGCAAGACGCTGCGCAATCTCCGGCGGATGGCCAACAACGCGCGAGACGATCTGCGTGCCGGGCTGCCCCCCGAGTTCTCCAACTTCGACCCCGCCGACCTCAACCCGCGAAACTTCGTCCGCAAGCACCTTCTTGACGACCTCGAGGACGACTGGAACGACAAGTCCCGCGAGCTGGAGCCGGCCACCGCGCCATACATCTCGGAGCCCGTCGACGAACTGGGCTACGGCGAGCTCCCGCCGTACGACTCCGAAGCCACCTGACGCCCACGCGGAGGCGGGCCTGCCGCCTGGCCGGGGCGCGCCTGACGCAGCGCGCCGGGGCGCGCCTGAGGCCCCGCACC
>NZ_QNFZ01001020.1 GCF_003313395.1 Nonomuraea lactucae
GTACCAGCCCGGCCGCCACCGCCGCCGCCGCGAGCCGGCTCGCCCGCGGCTGGTCCACCGAGAGCGCGTCGGCGACGGCCGAGACGGTCACCGGCTCCCCCGCCGCGTCCAGCACGTCGAGCACGTCGAACTCCGGGCCGGGCGCGCCGTGCAGCCGCGCGAGCGCACGCCTGCTCCGCCTGCGCCTGACGGCGATCATCGCGCGCTCGATCGCCTCGATTTCCTTGTCATTATACATATAGTTGCTATTATACATGTATGTCACAGCGAATGATCGGATACTGGCTCAAGCACCTGGACGAGCTCTTCGAGCGTGCCCTGCCCGCCGCGCTGGCCGCACACGACCTCTCCCGCCGGGAGTGGCAGGTGCTCAACGTCCTGGCCTCCGGCGACGGCGACCCCCGGGCGGCGCTGGAGCCGTTCGACGGCGTGGACGACGCGCTGCGGGGGCTGGCCATGAGGGGGTGGACCACCGGCCACCAGGTCACCGACGAGGGCAGGAGCGCCCACGCGGCGATCACCGAGCACGTCGTCCGCTTCAGGCGGCAGGCCGCGGACGGGGTCAGCCCTGATGAGTATGGGCTGACCGTCGACGTGCTGCGCCGCATGGCCGCGAACCTGGAAGCCGCCTACACGGCCTGATCATCACGAGCCCGGCGCACTGCCTTCCAGAAGCACACTCGCCACCAGCGCCGGATCATCGCTCATCGGCACGTGACCGCAGCCCTTGAGCAGCTTGACCCGCTGCCCCGACCACTTGGCGGCGCGCACGGCCTGGCGGCGCGGCAGCAGCCGGTCGTGCTCGCCCCACGCGATGGTGATCGCCGTCTTGGGCGGCGCGGGCGGCATCAGGTCGGCGAACGCCTCCCGCGTCGGGTCGAAGCCCGGCGCCCGGGCCATCGCCTGCGTGGAAGCGATCAGGGCCGTCGGCGACAGCCTGGACGGGTGGGCGACCACGAGACCGGCCAGGAACGCCCGCCTCACCGGATCCTCGGCCGCCCTGACGAGCAGCTCTCGCGGGATCGAGACGGCCGCGGCCCGCATGGCGCGCAGCATCGCCTGCCCGTAGACCAGCTCCGCACGCGACCAGAACCCCGCGGGCGACAGCGCGGTGGCCGTCCGGACCACACCGCGCGAGGCCAGTTCCAGCGCGAGGTAGCCGCCGAGCGAGTTGCCGGCCACGTGCGGATCGCGCACGCCGAGCATCGAGCAGAACGACTCGACCGCGTCGGCGAGCGCCTCCGCCGTGTACGGCGTGCCGGCGGGCAGCGGAGGCGACACCCCGAACCCGGGCAGATCAAGCGCGATGACGGTGTGGGAGGCGGCGAGGCGGTCCATGACCGGGAGCCACGCCTGCCAGTGATGACCGATGCCGTGGATGAGGATCAGCGGCGGTCCGGTGCCACGCCGCTCGAAGGCCAACTCCATGGGGACGAGTGAACCACTCAGCGGCTGCGGGTGGGAATCTCGAACCAGACGGCTTTGCCTTCCCTGGTGGGTCGCGATCCCCAGCGCCGGGCGAGCTGGTCCACCAGGTAGAGGCCGCGTCCGCCCTCGTCGTTCTCGCCCGCGCTGCGGATGCGCGGCAGGCGCAGGTCCTGGTCGAACACCTCGACCCAGACCGACTCCTCGCCCCTGCGCAGCCTCAGCGTGAACTCCTTCTCGCCCACCACCTCGTCCTCGAAGCCGGGCACGTCCCAGGAGTCGTCGAACGGCAGCGGGGGCCCGTCGACGACCAGCTCGCGGCGCGGCACGCCCGCGCTCGCGGCGTGCAGGACCACGTTGGTGACCACTTCGGAGACGAGCAGGCATGCCAGCTCGGACCGCTCCTCGGGGACGTTCCAGCCGTCGAAGGCCTCGGACGCCATGCGGCGCGCCTCCCCCACCATGATCGGCTGGGCGGGAAACGTGCGCTCCTCGACGTCGAGGTCGGCGATGCTGGAGCGGACCACCAGGATCGCCATGTCGTCGTCGATCTCGCCGGGCACCGCGACCGTGGCCGCCTCGGCCACCCGCTCCACGTCGGCGTCGGCCACCTTGGCGAGCTTCTCGCACAGAACACCGAGCGTCTCGGCGTCGCTGGGCATCCTGCCGTCGCGGCCGGGACGCCGGTCGATCAGACCGTCGGTGTAGAGGAGCAGGGCCGCGCCGGGCGGCAGCCGCCGCGTCTCCTCCTTGTAGACCAGGTCGGCGTGCAGGCCCTTGGCCCGCACGCCCAGCGGCTGGCCGACCTCCTCGATGTCGAGCTCGACGCACTGGCCGTCGACGAGCAGCAGCGGCGGCGCGTGTCCGGCGTTGGCGAACGAGAGCTGCCGCGACCAGGCGTCGTAGACGAGGTACTGGCAGGTCACGATCGGCGGGACGCTGACGTCGAGGCCGTTGTCGTCCTTCTCGGGCGTGGCGATGATGCGGGTCCACTCGTCGAGCCTGGCCAGGATGTCGGCGGGCGACTTGTCGTCCTGGGCGAAGGCCCGCAGCGCGGCGCGGAGCTGGCCCATGATGGCCGCGGCCTTGGCGCCCCGGCCCTCGACGTCGCCGATGACGATGCCGACCCGGCCCGCCGACAGCGGGATCACGTCGTACCAGTCGCCGCCGACCTGGGTCTGGATGCCCTGCCCGTGGGAGGCGAGCGGCGCCGCCGGGTAGTAGCGCACCGCGATCTGCAGGCCGTCGAGCTGCGGCAGCGCCCGGGGCAGCAGGTGTTTCTGAAACGACTCGGCGGTGTGCCGCTCCTCCTCGAACAGCAGCGCGTTGTCGATGGCCAGCGCGACCCGGGTGGCGATGGCGCCGACGAAGTCACGGTCGAAGGCGTCGTAGTGGGGGCTGCGGCGGTCGGTCAGGTTGGACAGGCCGAGGTACATCTGGCCGAGCGTCTCGCCGCGCACGCAGAGGGGGGCGACGATCGCCGAGGTCATGCCGACCTCGCCGCACAGCCTGGCGCTGTTGTCGTTGGGGGCGGGAAAGCTGCTGGTGGCGAAGTCCTCGACGAGGATCGTCTCCTGGCGGCGCATCGCGGTGTCGGCGTAGTGGCCGTGGGGATAGCGGATCTCCGCGCCCACCGGCTTCCAGCTCCCCGGCGGGGGTGTCCACCCCTGCACGTGCTGCGACACCCGGCGAACCAGCCGGTCGCCCTCCATCAGCTCGATGAAGCAGTGGTCGGCGAACTGCGGGACGAGCATCTCGGCCACGCGTTTGAGCGTCTCCTCGACGTACAGGGAGCCGGCGAGCCGCTCGCCGATGCGCTCCAGCAGGCCGAAACGGTCCTTCTCGCGCTCGTTGCTGCGCAGCGCCTCGCGGGCGGTGATGACGACGCCGGTGACCGAGCCGGAGGTGTGCCGCAGCGGCACGGCCTGCGCGCGCACGTAGACGATGGTGCCGTCGCCCCGGCGGACGTCGAAGGTGCCCTCCCACACCCCGCCCTTGAGCACGTGCTTGGCGAGCTCGACGGCCAGCGGGTGGTCCTTCTCCATGATCCCGAGGGACATGACGGACGAGTCGCGCGACGGTGACGGGCCGGGGCGGCCGAACAGCTTCTCGGCGAACGGGTTCCAGTAGAGCAGGTTGCTGAAACGGTCCGTCACCAGGACGGCCATCTCGGCATGGTCGAGCACGGAGGAGGCGGCGAGGTGATCGGCCGCGTCCTCTGACAGATCCCCCCAGCGCTTCATCCGGAGACCACCCCTCGGGGAGGCATGTGCGCAAAGCAGCGAACCACGGGCGCTCCTGCAACAGTCTTGACCGGAGGGGAGTGGAGGGCCTCCCTTGAGGGATTCAACCAAGCAGCAGCGCGCGCGTCAGCGCTTGGAGACGAAAACGTGCGCGGCGACATCACGCGGAAGCTCCGCGGGAATGTTGTTCGCGTCACCGTCACCTGTCACCCGCACACCGTCGTCGCTCGCCGCGAGCGTGACCTCGCGTCCGGGTTGTATCCCAACTTGCTTGAGTTTAAGCATCACAGCGGGATCGCTTTGCACTTGTTCGCTAATTCGTCGCACGACTACAGGCGTGTCCCTCGGGCCCGCCACCTCGGACATGGACGCCAAGATCGCCTCGCCCGGATCGACGGCCTCCTCGGCTCCCAGCTCGGCCAGGCCGGGGATGGGATTGCCGTGCGGGCAGACCGTGGGGTTGTGCAGCAACGTCACCAGCCGCGACTCCACCGACTCGGACATGACGTGCTCCCACCGGCACGCCTCGATGTGGACCTCTTCCCACGGCAGCCCGATGACCTGGGTCAGCAGGCACTCCGCGAGGCGGTGTTTGCGCATCACGCGCGTGGCGAGCGCGCGCCCGAGCTCGGTCATCGAAAGATGCCGGTCGCCCTCCACGCGGACCAGGCCGTCGCGCTCCATCCGGGCCACGGTCTGGCTCACGGTGGGCCCGCTCTGCTGGAGGCGCTCGGCGATCCGCGCGCGGAGAGGGACGATGCCCTCCTCCTCGAGCTCGTAAATCGTCCGGAGATACATCTCCGTCGTGTCGATCAGGCCGTGTGCGGTCAAGGCTCCTCCCAACTGAAATGCTACGCCGCTCATGGCAGGGACTGAGCCCGTCCGGCCAGGGCACACAAGTCAGGGGAAACCCTACTTGCAGAGAGACCTGCGATGGCAACGGACAGCAACAACGGAGCGGCCCCGTTCCTTCCCGATCGCCTGGACCTCGGCTCGCTGCGCGCGGCGGCGGCGGGATGCAGGGGCTGCGACCTCTACCGCCACGCGACGGCGACCGTCTTCGGTGACGGGCCGCCGGACGCGAGGTTCATGCTGGTCGGCGAGCAGCCCGGCGACCAGGAGGACCGCAAGGGGGCGCCGTTCGTCGGCCCCGCCGGCCGGGTGCTGGACCGGGCGCTGGAGGAGGCGGGCATCGAGCGCGACGACGTCTACCTCACCAACGCGGTCAAGCACTTCTCCTTCACGCTCAGGGGCAAGCGGCGCATCCACCAGAAGCCGACGGCCGCCGAGATCGACGCCTGCCGGCCATGGCTGACCGCCGAGCTGGCCGTGGTCCGGCCGGACGTGGTCGTGGTGCTCGGGGCGACGGCGGCGCGGTCGCTCCTCGGCCCGGGCTTCCGGGTGACCAAGCAGCGCGGCGTGCCGGTGCCGCTGGGCGAGGCGCTGGCGGTGGCCACCATCCATCCGTCCGCGGTGCTGCGCGCCCCCGATCGGGAGGCGGCGTACGCGGGCTTCCTCGCCGATCTGAAGGCCGCGGCACGCGCGGCCGACGAAGCCGCCTGAAGCGCGTACCAACACCTGACTGGACACGTACGGCTAATGGGAGCGGTACTCCCTGAACCTGGCGACGGACAGCCCCACGACCACCACGGCGACCGCGCACGCCAGGCCGCCGCCCACCCAGGCCACGCCCATCCCGAACGCCGCGGCCGACGCGCCGGCCCGCAGGTCGCCGAGCCGCGGCCCGCCTGCCACCACCACCATGAAGACGCCCTGCATGCGTCCCCGCATCTCGTCGGGCGCGTGGAGCTGCATGATCGACTGGCGCCACACCGAGGACACCACGTCGGCCGCCCCTCCCACCGCCATGAACGCCACCACCAGCCACAGCTCGCGCGCGAGCCCGGCCGCCGCCACCGCCAGGCCCCAGACTGCGATGACCACGACCAGCGCGGTCCCCTGCCGCCTGACCCGGCCGACCCAGCCGGAGAACAGCGCGCCGGCCACCGAGCCGATCGCCATGGCGGAGTTCAGCCAGCCGAGCGCCAGCGGCGAGCCGCCGAACCGCTCGGCCGCGAGCTCGGGGAAGAGCGCGCGCGGCAGGGCGAGCACCATCGCGATGATGTCCACCACGAAGGACATCAGCAGCACCGGGCTGCCGAGGATGTAGCGCAGGCCCTCGAACACCGCCCTGGCGCCCGGTCTGGCGACCTCGCCGAGCGGCGGGAGCGCCGGGAGCCGCAGCGCGGCGTACAGGCCGGCGGCGAACAGCAGGGCGTCGACCGCGTACGCCGCGGCGAACCCGGACCAGGCCAGCACGATGCCGCCGACCATCGGGCCGACGATCGCGCCCATGCTGTGGAGCAGCGAGTTCAGGGCGTTGGCGGCCGGCACCAGCTCGGGGGCGAGGATCCGGGGGATGATCGCGCCTCTGGTCGGCGAGCTGACCGCGAAGCCCGTGGCGCCCAGCGCTACCGTGCCCAGCAGCACGTACACGTTGTCCAGGCCGAGCACGGCCTGGACGACGAGGACCACGGTGCTCGCCCAGGAGACGGCCGAACCGGCGATCAGCAGCCCGCGCCTGTCGACCGCGTCGGCGATGGCCCCGCCCCACAGGCCGAACACGACCAGCGGGACGAGGTTGGCCAGGCCCAGCATGCCCACCCAGAGGGAGGAGTGGGTGAGCTCCCAGACCTGCTGGCTGACGGCGACGACGGTCACCGCGAGGCCGACGGCCGAGACGGCCTGCCCCAGCCAGAGCCGCCGGTACGCGGGCACGGCCAAGGGCCTGGTGTCTAACAGATGACGCTTGACGAGCTCCCCGAATGCCACTTACGGCACGTTATGGGGCAAGTCTCTCCAATGCCCACTGGTTTCTCGTTCGCCGGTAGCGGAGCCTGTCGTGCATCCGGTCGAGCTGGCCCTGCCAGAACTCCATCTCCAGCGGGACGACCCGGAACCCGCCCCAGAAGTCGGGCACCGGCGGATCCTCCGGCCAGCGGGCCGCGAGCTCCTCGTAGCGGGCGTCCAGCTCCTCCCGGGACCGCACGACCGCGGACTGGCGCGACGCCCAGGCCCCGATCCGCGAGCCGTACGGCCTGGAGTCGAAGTACGCGGCCGACTCCTCGTGCGGCAGCCGCACGACCGATCCCTCGACCCGCACCTGGCGGCGGATCGGGTGCCAGGGGAACAGCAGCGAGGCGCGGGCGTTCTCGGCGAGGTCACGGCCCTTGCGGGACTCGAAGTTGGTGTAGAAGACGAAACCGCGTTCGTCGTAGCCCTTGAGCAGGACGGTCCTGGCGCTGGGACGGCCGCCCGCGGAGGCGGTGGCCAGCACCATGGCGTTCGGCTCGGGCAGGCCCGCGTCCAGGGCTTCCTGGAACCACAGGGCGAATTGCGCGATGGGATCGGCCGCGACGTCGGATTCGAGCAGCGGCTCGCCCTCATACGTACGGCGTAGACCCGCCAGCGAGGGCGGGCGCGAGGTTGCATCCACGAGACGGTATTCTTGCGCGCCCGGCGACAGAGCCCACACACCACCCCCTACCTGCGGCGATGGCGTTTCGACGGGACCGGAGACCGAGCATGAGTGGGAAGGGGGTTAAATTGACCCGCCGGTATCTCGACATCAAGGCATTGCCGGAACATGGCAAGAAAGGGAGGCGGCCGAGAATGTCCGACTTCAAACCCGGCCTCGAGGGTGTTGTGGCCTTCGAGACCGAGATCGCGGAACCGGACAAAGAGGGGGGCGCCCTTCGATACCGGGGCGTCGACATCGAGGAGCTGGTCGGCCGTGTCCCGTTCGGGCACGTATGGGGCCTGCTGGTCGACAACAAGTTCCAGCCGGGCCTGCCCCCGGCGGAGCCGTACCCCATTCCAGTCCATTCAGGTGACATCCGAGTAGACGTGCAGAGCGCGCTGGCCATGCTGGCTCCCGCGTACGGCTTCAAGCCGCTGCTCGACATCAGTGAGACGGAGGCGCGCGACCAGCTCGCGCGGGCCTCGGTGATGGCGCTGTCCTTCGTGGCGCAGTCGGCGCGCGGCCTCGGCCTGCCGATGGTGCCGCAGAGCCGCGTCGACGAGGCCAGGACCATCGTCGAGCGTTTCATGATCCGCTGGCGCGGTGAGCCCGACCCCAAGCACGTCAAGGCCATCGACGCTTACTGGACCTCGGCCGCCGAGCACGGCATGAACGCCTCGACCTTCACGGCCCGTGTCATCGCCTCGACCGGGGCCGACGTGGCGGCTGCGCTGTCCGGCGCCGTCGGCGCCATGTCGGGCCCGCTGCACGGCGGCGCCCCGGCCCGCGTCCTGCACATGATCGAGGGCGTCGAACAGATGGGCGACGCCAAGAAGTACGTGCAGAGCGAGCTCGACAAGGGACAGCGCCTGATGGGCTTCGGCCACCGGGTCTACCGTGCCGAGGACCCGCGCGCCCGCGTGCTGCGCCGCACCGCCAAGGAGCTCGCCGCCCCCCGCTACGAGGTCGCGGCCGCCCTTGAGCAGGCGGCGCTCGAGGAGCTGCACGCCCGCAAGCCCGACCGGGTGCTGGCCACCAACGTCGAATACTGGGCCGCCGTGGTCCTCGACTTCGCCGAGGTGCCCGCCCACATGTTCACCTCCATGTTCACCTGCGCCCGCACGGCCGGCTGGGCCGCGCACATCCTGGAGCAGAAGCTGACGGGCAGGCTCGTCCGCCCGAGCGCCAACTACACCGGACCGGCCTCGCGCCCGCTGACCGACGTGCCCGGCGCCGCCGAGGTCGTCGGCACCATCTGACGGCGTCGGACCGGCCTCATCCGCAGGCTCCGCTCGCCGCCCAGGTGCGTCTCACCTGGGCGGCGGTGCGCAGCCCCACACGCCTCTCAGAATGCGGACCCGGTCCGAGCCACCCCCCGCGGGTCAGTACCCTGGTCAGGTGGCTGACATCGTGATTCCCGCTGACATCAAGCCCGCCGACGGCCGCTTCGGCTGCGGGCCCTCGAAGGTTCGCACCGAGCAGCTGGCCGCGCTCGCCGCCTCCGGCGCGAGCCTCATGGGCACCTCCCACCGCCAGAAGCCGGTCAAGGACCTGGTCGGCCGCGTGCGTTCCGGGCTCGCCGACCTCTTCTCGCTGCCCGAGGGCTACCAGGTCGTGCTGGGCAACGGCGGCACCACCGCGTTCTGGGACATCGCCGCGTTCGGGCTGATCCGCGACAGGTCGCAGCACCTGTCGTTCGGCGAGTTCTCCTCCAAGTTCGCCGCCGTCGCCAGGAAGGCCCCGTGGCTGGGCGAGCCGTCGGTCATCAAGTCCGAGGTCGGCAGCCACCCCACCGCGGTCGCCCAGGACGACATGGACGTCTACGCGCTCACCCACAACGAGACCTCGACCGGCGTGGCCATGCCGATCGAGCGGGTCGGCTCCGGCGACTCCCTCGTGCTCGTCGACGCCACCTCCGGCGCGGGCGGCCTGCCCGTGTCGATCGAGGAGACCGACGTCTACTACTTCGCGCCGCAGAAGAGCTTCGCCTCCGACGGCGGCCTGTGGATCGCGCTCATGTCACCGCGCGCCCTGGCCAGGGTCCAGGAGATCGCCGCCACCGACCGCTACATTCCGGAGTTCTTCAGCCTGCCGGTCGCGATCGACAACTCCGGCAAGGACCAGACCTACAACACCCCGGCCGTGGCCACCCTCTTCCTGCTCGCCGACCAGCTCGACTGGATGAACGGCAACGGCGGCCTGGCCTGGACCACCGCCCGCACGGCCGACTCGGCGCAGCGCCTCTACTCGTGGGCCGACAAGTCGTCCTACGCGACGCCGTTCGCCGCGCCCGAGTTCCGCTCGCAGGTGGTCGGCACGATCGACTTCTCTCCCGAGGTCGACGCGGCGGCCGTGGCCAAGGTGCTGCGCGCCAACGGCATCGTCGACACCGAGCCCTACCGCAAGCTCGGCCGCAACCAGCTGCGCGTCGCGATGTTCCCGGCGATCGACCCGGCCGACGTCGAGGCTCTGACAGTCTGCGTCGACCACGTGGTCGAGCGCCTCTAGCCTCCCGCTCCACCCGACTAGCCCCCCCTCCACCCGACGGCCCCGGCACCGCCCGGGGCCGTCGCGTTCCACAGGACCGTGCCGCCCAGGACCGTCCCGCGTCGCCCTGAGAACTCCGGAGGACTCGCCGTCCCCACCCGTCATTGCGCGCGCCGGGCGTCCACCCGGTGGCCCGACCAGTCGAGGGCGATCTCCTGGACCGGACCGCTGTCCGGCACCACGAACTCCAGCTCCACCTCGCCCTTCATCCGGGCGAAGTAGCGCGTGGCCGACATGGGCCGCAGCTCGGCCCTCGCCGCACAACCGGGCTGAGACTCCTCCAGTGTCCTCGCCGGACAGCCTGGGCGGGGTCAGTAGCCCGGCGACAGGGGGGCGGGGCGCTTGCGGCGCAGCAGCCAGGCCGCGATCACGCCCGCGATCAGGCCGAAGAGGTGGCCCTGCCACGAGATGCCCTGCTGGTTGGGCAGGAGCCCCCACAGGATCGAGTAGTAGGCGATGGCCACCCCGACGCCGATGACGATGTCGAGGGCGCGCCGGTCGAACAGGCCGCGCGCCACGACGTAGCCGAAGTAGCCGAAGACCAGCCCGCTGGCGCCCACGGTGATGGTGCCGGGGCTGGTGAACCAGGTGCCGATGCCCCCGATGAGGACGATCAGCGCGGTCGCCGCGAGGAACTTGCCGAGGCCGCGCACCGCCGCCAGGAAGCCGAGGATGAGCAGCGGCAGCGAGTTGGCCATGAGGTGGGCGAACCCGTCGTGGAGGAACGGCGCGAAGATGATGCCGAGCAGCCCGTCGGGCTCCCACCCGACGATGCCGAACTGCCTGTCCAGGGTGCCGTTGAGCATGAAGTCGACGATCTCGATGGCCCACATCACGCCGAGCAGCACGGCCATGACCACGATCGCGCTGAGAGCGCCGGTCAGGAGAGTGCCCGCGCCTCGCTTGGCCGACTCGTACGCGGACCTCGAATAGTCGCTCATGCGCCCTCCCGCTAGACGTCCTCTCTTTTACCGTACGCAGAAGCATTCATGCGCGCGTAAGGAAGGAAAGAAGACCCCCTCCCGCACGGGAGGGGGGGTGGGACGGGCGGAGCTACTCGCCCTGCCAGCGCGGGGCGCGCTTCTCGGCGAAGGCGGCGGCGCCCTCCATGGCGTCCTTCGACACGAAGACCGGGTTGATGATCTCGCCCTGCCGCCTGAACATCTCCTCCAGCGGCCAGTCCTGCGACTCGATGACGACCTTCTTGGTGGCGGCCAGGGCGAGCGGGGCGTTGGCCGCGATCTTGCGGGCGAGCTCCAGCGCTCCCTCCAGGGCCGCGCCGGGCTCGGTGATCCGGTTGACCAGGCCCAGCTCGTACAGGCGGGAGGCCGGGTAGTGGTCGCCGGTCAGCGCGATCTCCATGGCGACGTGGTAGGGGACGCGGCGCGGCAGGCGCATGATGCCGCCCGCGCCCGCCACCAGGCCGCGCCTGGGCTCGGGCAGGCCGAAGACGGCCTCCGACGAGGCCACGACGACGTCGCAGGCGAGCGCCAGCTCGAAGCCGCCCGCGAGGGCGTACCCCTCTACGGCCGCCACCATCGGCTTCGTGGGCGGCGCCTCGGTCAGGCCGCCGAACCCGCGCCCCTCGACCACGGGGAGGTCGCCGGTCAGGAAGCCCTTGAGGTCCATGCCGGCGCTGAAGGTGCCGCCCGCGCCGGTCAGGACGTACGCGGAGACGTCGGGGCGGGCCTCCAGCGTGTCCAGCGCCTCGGCGATGCCCCTCGCCACCGCGCCGTTGATCGCGTTGCGGGCCTTGGGGCGGTTGATCGTCAGGACGGCGACGCCGCCGGCCTCCTCGACGAGCACTTCGTCAGACACGGGACCTCACTTGGGCTGGAAGCGGATGCCGCCGTCGAAGCGGATGACCTCGGCGTTCATGTAGTCGTTCTGGATGAGCGAGAACACGAGCTGCGCGAACTCGTCGGGCCGGCCCAGGCGCTTGGGGAAGACGACCGGCGCGACCAGCTTGGCCTTGAACTCCTCGGCGTTGGACGAGAAACCGTAGATGGGCGTGTCGATGATGCCGGGGCAGATCGTGTTCACCCGGACGCCGATGGCCGACAGGTCGCGGGCGGCGGGCACGGTCATGCCGACGATGCCGCCCTTCGAGGCGGAGTAGGCGAGCTGGCCCGTCTGGCCCTCCAGGGCCGCCACCGACGCGGTGTTGATCACCACGCCGCGCTGCCCGTCGGCGTCCACCGGCGCTGTTCTGGCGATCGCCGCCGCGCCGATGCGCATGAGGTGGAACGTGCCGATCAGGTTGACCTCGATGACCTTGCGGTAGGAGGCCGAGCTGTGCGGGGCGCCCTCGCGGTTGACGGTGCGCTCGGCCCAGCCGATGCCCGCGCTGTTGATCACGACGCGCAGCGGCTTGCCGGTGGCGACGGCGGCGTCAACGGCCGCCTGCACCTGCTCCTCGTCCGACACGTCGGTCCTGGCGAAGACGCCGCCGAGCTCGTCGGCGATGGCCTTGCCGCGCTCCTCGTTGAGGTCGGCGACGACGACGGTGGCGCCCTGCCGGGCGAGCTCGCGGGCGGTGGCCTCGCCGAGGCCGCTGGCGCCGCCGGAGATGATTGCTGCAGATCCGTTCACGTCCATAGCCGGACCCTAACCCGCCGACCGAATGAAGTTCTACTCGGGGTGGCTCAAATCTCACCCACGGCGCTGTCGACGTCGGAATAGACCTTGATCCGCCGGTCGAGCCCCGTGGTGCGCAGGATCCGCGCCACGGGCGCCTGGGGCGCGGCCAGCGACACCCCTCCGCCCTCGCTGGTGGCCAGCCGCCAGGCCTCGATCAGCACCGACAGGCCACTGGAGTCCATGAACGACAGTTGCTGGAGGTCGAGCACGAGCCGGGGGCTGTCCTGCTTGATGGCGTCGCGCACCTCGTCGCGGAGGAACGGAGCGGTGAAAAGGTCGAGCTCGCCCTCAACGGCCACCACCACGGCATCGCCAAGGGCATGTCGCGCCAGCCGCAGCTTCATTGACCCCCTCCTCGATGAGCCACTGTACTTCGACATCCCCTGATGGCGGGCACGCACAAACTACGATCATCCGCGCGCCACCACCCTCCAGGAGGGCGACAGGCCGGTGGTCATCCGCGTTCGACGGCCTCGGGAATGGCGAAGCCGTACGGGAGCTCCAGCCGGTGGGCGGCGAGGAGCTCGGCGTCGGCGAGCAGCTCGCGGGTCGGCCCGTCGGCGGCGATCACGCCGTCGGAGAGGATGAGCGAGCGCTCGCACAGCTCCAGCGCGTACGGCAGGTCATGCGTGACCATGAGCACGGTGACGTCGAGCGAGCGCAGGATCTCGGCCAGTTCGCGGCGGGCGGCCGGGTCGAGGTTGGACGACGGCTCGTCCAGCACCAGGATCTCGGGCTCCATCGCCAGCACGGTGGCGACGGCCACCCTGCGGCGCTGGCCGAACGACAGGTGGTGCGGCGGCCGACCGGCGGCCTCCAGCATGCCGACCCGCTCCAGGGCGCCCGTGACCGCCCGCTCCAGCGCCTCGCCGGTGACCCCCATGTTGGCCGGGCCGAAGGCGACGTCGTCGCGCACGGTCGGCATGAAGAGCTGGTCGTCGGGGTCCTGGAAGACGAGCCCGACGCGCTGCCGGATCTCCTTCAGGGTGTCGGGGCGCACGGGCCTGCCCGCCACGGTGACCGTGCCGTGGCCCGGGGTGAGGATGCCGTTGAGGTGCATGACGAGCGTCGTCTTCCCGGCGCCGTTGGGGCCGAGCAGCGCCACCCGCTCGCCCCGCCCGATCGTCAGGTCCACGCCGAACAGGGCCTGCGTGCCGTCGGGGTAGGCATAGGCGAGCCGGCTGACTTCGAGAGAGTTCACAACGACAGTCCCAACACCGCTAGAGCCGAGATCGGCAGGATGAGCGCCACCGCCCACTGCCCCGCGGATGCCGAGACATCGCCGATCATGGGCATCGTTCCTGTGTAGCCCCGGCTCAGCATCGCCAGATGCACCCTCTCACCCCGCTCGTACGAGCGGATGAACAGGGCCCCTGCCGACCGGGCGATCACCGGGACGTGCCTCAGGTCGCGGGCCTCGAAGCCGCGCGACTCCCGTGCCACCTTCATCCGCCGCATCTCGTCCATGATCACATCGAGGTAGCGCAGC
Source organism: Nonomuraea lactucae (assembly GCF_003313395.1). Lineage (GTDB taxonomy): Bacteria > Actinomycetota > Actinomycetes > Streptosporangiales > Streptosporangiaceae > Nonomuraea > Nonomuraea lactucae. Next base: position 13,865 of record NZ_QNFZ01001020.1, read on the forward strand.
ATGAACATCGCGATCTGCACCAGCAGGCCCGGCAGCCGCAGCCGCTGCGCCCCGAGCAGGATGACGCGCGGCTCGGTGGTTGCGGCGAGCAGGATCGAGGCGACCACGCCGAGCGTCGCCTTGGCCAGGATGTTCCACGCCGCCCACAGCCCGGGCACGCTCAGCGAGAGGCCGAGCACCGTGGTGCGCTCCCCCAGCCCGATGACCGGGATGAGGAAGGCGAACAGCACGAAGGGCACCTCGATCACCATCCGCCGCAGGACGTGGGCGGGCGGCACGCGAGCGGCCCACGCGACGGCCGCGAGCATCACCGCGTACAGTGCGAACGCCCAGAACCGCTCACGCGGCGTGGCCACCACCACGATGGCGAAGGCCAGGACGGCGAGCAGCTTGCACTGCGGCGGCAGCCGGTGCACGGCCGAGTCGCCCGGAAGGTGGAGCTGGTGGTGATGCCCCGCGCCCATCGGCCACTCTCACCCGCCTAGCTCGACGCCTCAGATCCCGGCCTTCTCGCGGGCGTGCGCACGACCACGCGCCGCGTAGGCGACGCCCCCGGCGATGAGCAGCACGAGCCCCACGCCGACGACGCCGGCGACGCCCACCGGGATGCCGCCCACCTCACCGTAGTCGGCCAGCGCCCATGACCCGAACAGGTGGCCGGTGGCCCGGTCGAGGAACCCCTTGTCGCCGGCGACGGACTCCAGCCCGTCGGGGCTGGAGGAGGCGAAGAAGGACACCACACCGGCCAGCACCAGCGTCAGGCCGATCCCCCCGAGCAGGAACGGCCTGACCCCGGCGCCGGTGGCCACGGGCCGCTCGGCCTCTACTGTCGTGGCGCCCTCGGCGCCCCGCAGCACCAGCGGCGTGGCCAGCCCGCGCGCGCCGTACACCAGATCAGGGCGGACGGCCAGCACCGCGCCGACCGTGAGCGCGGTGATCACACCCTCGCCGACGCCGATGAGCACGTGGACGCCGCCCATCGCGGCCGCCACCGTGCCCATGTCGATGGGCGCGGTCCCGCCCACCCAGAACAGCAGGGTGAACACCAGCGCCGAGACGGGCACCGACACCAGCGCCGCGAGGAACGAGGCCGCGGTGACGCCGCCCCGGCCCCGCACGAGCCCGCCGACCAGCCGGAAGACGCCCCACCCGACCAGCACGCCGACGATCCCCATGAGCGTGATGTTCACGCCCAGCGCCGTCAGCCCGCCGTCGGCGAAGAACACGCCCTGCACGAGCAGCACCACCGCCAGGCACAGCACCCCTGTGTAGGGGCCCACGAGTATCGCCGCCAGCGCGCCGCCCATGAGGTGTCCGCTGGTGCCCGCCGCGACGGGGAAGTTCAGCATCTGGACGGCGAAGACGAACGCGGCGACGAGGCCGGCCATGGGGGCGGTCCGGTCGTCGAGCTCGCGGCGGGCGCCGCGCAGGCAGACAGCGACCCCGGCGGCGGCCACCGCTCCGGCGGAGACGGACACGGCCGCGTTGAAGAAACCATCGGGTACGTGCACGGCACATCCTCCAGCTGCGGGACAACAGCCCCCACTTTAGGACATCCTCTTGCACCTGCATATAGGTGGCAATTACCGGAAAATCCTCCGGAGCAGGCCGCGCGCCGTCAGCCTGCGCACCACCGCGCTCAGCCGCCCCTTGCCCGGGGTCGCGTACGGCCGCACGCTCCGCGGCACGGCCCCTCCCCACATCCGGCGGGGCCGGGCCACCGCGTCCGCGTCGGTCTCCACCCTGAACCGCGCGGGCGGCCCGCCCAGCTCCAGCTCCAGGTAGGCGTCCCAGGTGCCCGGCGCGAACCGCCCC
>NZ_QNFZ01001021.1 GCF_003313395.1 Nonomuraea lactucae
CCCACGGCACCTCGGGGCCGAGCTCCGGGCCGGCCAGGACGCGCTCGCGCAGCAGCCGGTCGGCCAGCGCCAGCCGGTCCGCCCAGGACTGCGTCTCGGCCAGGCGGGCCACGGCCGAGACGCCCGACCGGCCCAGCAGGTCGTCGACCGGGACTATCGCGTTCGTCAGGTGCCGCATCGGCAGGCCGTACAGCCGCCGGGCCCCGAACGGGGTGAGGAGCACCTCCACGCCCTCGGTCGGCTCCCATGTCCGGGTGACCGTGAAACGGTCACCCAGGCCACCGGCGAACGACGTGAACCGCTCCCCGCCGACCTCCATCGGCGAGCCGAACGCGAGGATGAGCACCGCGCCAGGGAACGCCGCCTCGTTGCGCGTCACCGGCTGCTCGTAGTGCTCGCGGTAGGCGACCAGGCGGGTGACGTACGGCCGCAGGGCAGGGCTCGGGGCGGCGTCGGCCATCGCCAGCCCCAGCGCGCTCATATCAGCGACTATAGGCCGGTATGCCTGGCCAGGAACGTCAGGGTGTCGGCCGACAGCTCGACCGTGCGGCTGATCGAGCGGGCGCCGTGGCCCACCTCCGTCTCGTTGCGCAGCAGGATCGGGCGGTCCGACGACGTCGCGTGCTGCAGCGCCGCGCACATCTTCCACGCGTGCGACGGGTGCACGCGCGTGTCCGACTGGAAGACCGTGAACAGCGTCGCCGGGTACGGCACGCCCTCGCTCACGTGGTGGTAGGGCGAGTACGCGAGCAGCTGGTGGAACTGCTCGGGCTCCGCCGCGGAGCCGTACTCGACGTTCCAGGTGGCGCCCAGCCCGAACTGCTCGTACCGGACCATGTCGAGCAGCGGCGCCGAGCAGGCGACGGCCGCGTACAGCTCGGGACGCTGGGTGAGCGCCGCGCCCACGAGGAGCCCGCCGTTGGAGCCCCCGGAGATCGCGAGCTGCCCGGGGGTGGTCACGCCGGTGGCGACGAGGTGCTCGGCGGCGGCGTGGAAGTCGTCGAACACGTTCTGCTTGTCGGCCAGCATGCCCGCCCGGTGCCAGTCCTCGCCCTCCTCGCCGCCGCCGCGCAGGTTGGCGATCGCGTAGACGCCCCCCGCCTCCACCCAGGTGAGGATCGAGGCCGAGTAGCCGGGGGTCATCGAAAGGCCGAAGCCGCCGTAGCCGTACAGGATCGTCGGCCGCGGCCCCTCCGCGTCGACCGGGGCGATCACCAGCATGCGCACCTCGGTGCCGTCCTTCGACCGGTAGACCTGCTGCGAGGTGCGCACCGGCGGGACGTCGACCGCGCCCGGCGAGGCCGCCCAGAGCGAGGTCTCGCCCGTCCTGGCGTCGTAGCGCTGGATGGTCGGCGGCGTGGTGTTGTCGGTGTAGCCGAACCACGCCTCGTGGCCGCCTTCGGGCCGCTCGGCGATGCCGCCGATCGTGCCCAGGCCCGGCGTGGGCACCTCGCCGAGGCGCTCGCCCGTGGCGAGGTCGTGCACGGTGATCTCGCTGATGGCGTGTCGGGTCCAGCCGACCAGCATGACCGGGCGTTCCAGGTCGTCGAGGACGGCGAAGTCGGACAGCACCGCCTCCGGGTCCTCGGGGATCAGGTCGCGCCAGTCGTCGAACCCCGGCGTCGCCGGGTCGGTGACGCACACCCTGGACCGCGGCGCGTCACGGTCGGTGTGGACGTAGAGCCTGCCGTCCCGGCCGAACACCAGCCCGGTCTGGGCGTCCACCCCCTCCTGCACGACCCGCAGCTCGGGCCGGTCGGCGGGGCAGGCGGTCAGGTCGGCCACCCACAGGTCGTTGCGGGGGGCCGTGCCCTCGCTCGCGGAGATCTGCAGCCAGCGGCCGTCGCGCGACACCGAGACGCCGTAGTAGTTGGTCATCTTCATGCCCGCACCGAAGATCATGACGTCGTCCTCGGTGGACGTGCCGACGCGGTGCAGGTAGACGCGGCGGTGGAACTGCTGCTCGTTCTCCGGCACCTCGGTGCTGGGCAGCCTGCGCACGTAGTAGAACGCCTCGCCGCCCGGCAGCCACGCTATGGGGGAGTAGCGGCAGCGATCGATCGGGCCCTCGACGCGGACGCCCGTCGCGACGTCCATGACGTAGACGATCGACTCCTCGTTGCCGCCCACCGAGATCTGGTACGCGAGCAGGCGGCCCTCCTTGTCGGGCTGCACGGCGTCGAGCGTGGTCAGGCCCGACGGGTCGATCGCGATCGGGTCGACCAGCGCCCGCTCGGCGCCGTCCGGCTCCACGACGTAGTAGACCGCGTGCTCCTGCTCCGGCGTGCGGCGGCTGAAGAAGTGACGCCCGCCCCGCCAGGCCGGGGTGCCCACCGACCCGGACTTGAGCAGCTCCCCGATGCGCTCCTTGAACCGCTGCGGCTCGCTCTCCTTCTTGAACAGGTCGGCCTGCCCCAGCAGCCACCCCTTGGTCTCCGGGCTCTCGGGGTCCTCCAGCCAGCGGTACGGGTCGGGCACGGGCGTCTGGTGAAGGAGATCGACGGTCTCCTCGCGCCGGGCGGTCGGGTACGGCTCTCGCGTCATGCCCGCACCCTACTGCGAAGCCGGGCGCGTAAAGTCCTGGTGATACGGGCATAAAACGTATCGTGCGTCCCTCTGGTCAACCCGGCTGGAGGTTTTGGGGTGGCGGGGACCACGCTCGAAACGCCAGACTTGGTGATAGGACGGTGCCGTGGTGACCATCCGCTGGGCCGTCCGGCGGAGGTCCACGTGACGGAAGCATCCATGCCCCAGGAGGGGCCGACAGCCGGGACATGCCGCGGCATGTCCCCTTTGATACGCGCGCAGCGGGGTGAGGCCCGATGATGCGCCAAGTCCTGCTGCTGAATGCCACCTACGAGCCACTCACCACTCTTTCGCTGCACCGGGCCATCGTGCTGGTGCTGCGTGAGAAGGCCGACGTCGTGCACCGCGACGGCCGGGGCGCGGTCCTGCGCTCGGCCAGCCGTACGCTCGACGTGCCGTCGGTGATCAGGCTCCGCCGATATGTCCGCATCCCCTACCGGTCGCGCATCCCCCTGACCAGGGCCGCTCTCATGCGGCGCGACGACTACCGCTGCGCCTACTGCAGTCAGCGGGCCGAGACCATCGACCACGTCATCCCACGGTCCAGGGGTGGCGCCCACACGTGGGAGAACTGCGTGGCCTCGTGCACCACCTGCAACCACCGCAAGGCCGACAAATACCTGGAGGAGCTGGGGTGGGCGCTGCGCGTCACCCCGGCGGTGCCACGGGGCGCTCACTGGAGGTTGATCGGCGCGTCACTCGTCGGCGACCCCCAATGGGCGCCCTACCTGGAAGAGGCCGCCTGACCTCCGGGCCCGGCCCTCCTCGCGGGAGCCGGGCCCGACTCACGTCAAGCCCGGCTGGGAGGATCCACGCATGTGGACCTTCACCACAGACCTGGACGCGTACGCGGAGGCCGCCGAGCCGTTCCTGCTGAACGACCCGGTGCGCAACACGGTGCCGCTGAGCGTCCTGGCCGACCTGCGAGCAGGCATGCCCGCCTCCGGCGCCTACTTCGGCTGGTGGACGTCCGGGACACGGCTCGGCGGCGGTCAGGTCGGTGGTGTGGTGTTCCGCACGCCGCCGCGGCCGCTGGTGTTCGGCCTCATGCCGGTCGAGGCGGTTCCGTCGCTGCTGGAAGCCCTACCCGGGGGGATCTCCGGGATCGTGGGCCCGCGCGAGCTGGTCGAGGCGGCCGTCGAGGAACTCGGCCCGCCCGAAACCGTGCGCTCCGAACGTCTCTACCGGCTGGCCGAGCTGTCCGTCCCGGCCACGCCGGGCCGGGGACGGCTCGCCACGCCCGCCGACCACGAGCCACTGGTCGAGTGGCATGCCGCGTTCACCACCGAGCTCGGACTGCGTGAGGGAGACCTGGCCGAGCAGGTCGCGCGGCGCATCGCCCGGAGCGAGCTGTTCGTCTGGGAGACGGACGTTCCGGTGTCGTTCGCGGGCCTGTCGCCGGAGTCGGGCGGGGTCTGCCGCATCGGCCCCGTCTACACCCCGCCCTCGCACCGCAGGCGCGGCTACGCGGCGGCGGTCACCGCGTTCGCGAGCCAGGTCGCGCTCGCCGAGCGCTGTGACGAGGTCGTCCTGTTCACCGACCTGGCGAACCCGACGAGCAACGCCGTCTACCAGTCGATCGGCTACCGGCCGGTCGCCGACTACGCCATGGTGACCTTCCCGGACTGACATAATCTGTGGTCATGCCGCGTTACGACTTCCGCTGCCGCGCCTGCGGCTCCACGTTCGAGGTGTCCCGCCCCATGTCGGCCTCGGACGACCCCGCGACCTGCCCCGAGGGCCACGAGGACACGGTCAGGCTCCTGTCGACGGTCGCCATGACCGGCGGCGCCGCAGCCCCCCGCCCCGCGGGCGGAGGCAGAGGCGGTTGCTGCGGCGGCGGCTGCTGCTCCTGACCCACACGACCTCGGCGACACGCATGGTGGCGGGACATGCGCGTAGCGTGCGCGGATCCGTGCCAGGCTGATCTTCCAGTCGCTCTGGCATGGAGATTCGCTGTGGCCACCGAGACACCGGACGTGCCCGCCGGGCTCAGCCGTGAACGGGTGGCGGGCTTCACCGACGCGATCCTCGCGATCGCCATCACGCTGCTCGTCCTGGAGATCCCGCGTCCCGGAGCGAGCGACATCCCCGAGCTGGCGGCGTTCCTCGCCTCGCAGGCCGGCTCGTTCTTCGCCTTCGTGATCACCTTTCTCGTCCTGTGGAAGGTGTGGCGGGCGCATCACACGCTCTTCGACAAGATCGAACGGCTCTCCCGCCCGCTGGTGGCGGCGCACCTCCCACTGCTGATCTTCGCGGTGCTCCTGCCGTACGGCATCACCGTCTTCGGGCTGGTGAGCGACGACCTCAAGCAGGACACGGCGGGCGTACTCGCCGTCGGCCTGCTCGCCGCCAACGTGGCCGTTGTGCTGCTGACCCAGGCCCTGCTGACCAGCCTGGTGCTCCGCCAGCGGCTCTACCGGCCGGGCGCCGACGTCGCCGGTCTCCGCTCGGACGCCCGGGTCGGCTGGGCCATCGGCCTCTACTGGGCGGCGACCGCCGTCGGCTGCGCCTGGATCGCCCCCATCGTCCCCTACCTGTGGATCGCCTCCCCGGGCGTGGGCTACCTCGCCCACGCCCTCACCAGGCCCCCGACCGAGCATCGCCGATGACCGGTGCGGCCGGAGACCCGCCCGCACCCCGCGGGGAGGCGGGCGGGAGGAGCGGAAGAGCCCTGAGCGCTACGCCGCTCTGGTGCGCTTGCGGCGCTGGAACGGCAGGAAGCGGTCGGCGAGGTGGGGCCGGGAGGGGGTGAGTGTGGGCTCCACCGCCAGGACGCGGTCGAAGCGGAACGCCCGGATCGCCCGGCGCATCCGGCACACCCCCACGAGATACCAGTATTCGCGGTGGACCAGGCATGTCACCGGCTCCACGTCGCGGATCGTGACGTGCCCGGAGGCGTCGCAGTAGTGGAGCCGGACCATGAGCCGGCTGGTGATGGCGTCGGCGATGAGCCTGGCCCGTGAGGCGATCTCGACAGGGAGCGGGTCGGTGAGCGTCGCGAGCGTGGTGGCGATGACGTCGTCGTCGAGCTCCAGGTGCTCGAGCGCGTGCTGGAGGGCGCGCCGGGCGGTGACGGCCTGCGGGCCCGAGCCCAGGTGGGCCAGGGAGAGGGCGAGGGAGGCGATCTCGGCGGTCGTCAGCGGGCGGGTGGTGGGCTTCACGACTGTAGCCATACCCCGAGAATAGACGCGGCCACCGACAATTTTCGAAAACGTGTACGTAAGCAAGGCAACCCTCCCCCCGGCGTAACAGGACGAAGGGGCAGGTCATCACCTCAGGTGTGACGCTTGACATACCGGACAAGCGGCGCCTAACCTCGCGTCAATCGACAGGCACAGACGAAGACACCCCTGTCAGCGGTCTTCGTCTGTGCCTTTGTCGTACCCGGACCGCTGGCAAGGGTTTCGACCACCCGGAAGGCGGCGGGCATGCAAGACCCAGCGAGCACGAGTAGAGCGGTCATCCGCAGCGCGGGAGACGCGGCCGATCTCATCAATACCCTCAAGTCCCTGCGCGGCCGGGCCAATTGGATCTGGTTCCTCGCCCTGGCGGGCCTGTTTCTGGACGCCTACTCCAACGCGGCCCTCGGGGCCGGCCTGGCCCCCATGGTGAAGCAGCTCGGCCTGTCGCCCACGCAGGTCGGCCTGCTCACCGCGATGGCCCCGGCGATCGCGATCGTCTCCAACCCGTTCGGCGGCTGGCTCGCCGCCCGGATCGGCCGGATCAAGCCGCTGCTGATGACGAAGGTGGTCTTTGCGGCGGGCGCGCTGCTCACCGCCGTCGGCTCGGACTTCCAGACCGTCTTCGCCGGGCGCACCCTGGTCGGCATCGCCTACGGCATCGACTTCGCGGTGGCGATGGCCCTGCTCGCCGAGTACACCCCCGCCTCGCTCAAGGGCAGGCTGAACTTCTGGCAGGGCGTCTGGTACACGGCGACCACCACGAACCTGCTCCTCACCCTCCTGTTCTACAGGTTCGACGTGGGCGCCGACATCTGGCGCTGGTCCGTCAGCTCCTCGGCCGCGTTCGCGTTGATCCTTTTCGTGCTGCAGCTCACCTTCCTGGTGGAGAGCCCCACCTGGCTGGCCGCCAAGGGCAGGCTGCGCGAGTCCGTGGCCAACCTGCGCCGCATGTACGGCTTCACCGTGGAGGAGGGGCCGATGGAGACGGGGCAGGCCGAGGCGGCCCGGCACCAGGTCGGGCTCCGCGACGTGGGCGTCCTGTTCCGCCGCCCGTACCTGCCCAGGACCGTGCTGTCCACGGCCATCTCCCTCACCCAGGCCATGCAGTACTTCGCCGTCGGCTGGTACCTGCCGGTGATCAGCCTGGAGCTGTTCGGCAAGGAGTTCGAGAAGGCGACGCTGGGCGCCATGGCGTTCAACGCGGTCGGCATCGTCGGCGGCTGCCTGTCGGCCTACTTCGGCCGCCGGCTCGGCCTGCGGGTCAGCTCGATGGCCGGATACGCCGTCGTGTTCGCCGCGTTGCTGATCATGGGCGCGACGTTCAAGCAGCTCCCCGTCGCGGTGGCCGCGCTGCTGCCGGTGCTGTTCATCTTCTTCCACTCCGCGGGCCCCGGCCCGAACGGGAAGTCCATCGCGGCGCTGTCGTACCGCAGTGACATCCGCACCATCGGCACCGGCGTGACCGGCATGCTCGGCAGCTTCGGCTCGGTCGCCGGCCTCTACCTGTTCCCGCAGCTGCAGTCGGGCATCGGGGTCGGCAACAGCCTCATGGTGCTGTCGGCGGTGCCGCTGGTAGGCCTGCTCGCCTGCCTGGCGATCAGGTGGGACCCGACCCGCGCCGCGGTGAACCTGGAGGACGAGCCGATCCACCTCCAGCAGCCCCAGCCGGTCTCGGTGTGAGCCCGGCCCGGAGAAAGGACCTGCTCGGATGACCGGCGAACGCCGCCTCGGCGTACTCGGCATCGACGAGGGCACCACGGGCACCCGCGCCGCCGTCGTCCTGGACGACGGCCGCGCGGCCCCGCCCGCGTACCTGTCGCTCTCGGTCAGCTCGCCCGACCACCTGCGCGTCGAGCAGGACGCCACGGAGATCTGGGCGAACACCCTCAAGGTCTGCCGCGAGGCGCTCGACTGGGCCGCCGCGCACCGCGTGGAGATCACGGGGGTGTCGATCTCCACGCAGCGCGCGACCGTCCTGCTCTGGGACACGGTGACCGGCCGGCCGCTCAGCCAGGCGGTGGTCTGGCAGGATCGCCGGTACGCCGCGCGGCTGCGGGAGTGGGAGCCGGAGTGGGACGCCCACCTCTGCGAGCACACCGGCCGGCCGGTCGGCTCTCGCGCGCCGCTGCTGTGGGCCGCGGAGGAGATCGAGGCCAACGAGGCCGCCCGCCGGGCACACGCCGCCGGCAGGCTGGCGTTCGGCTCGATCGACACCTGGCTGGTCTGGAAGCTGACCGGCGGCGCGCGTCACGTGGTGTCCGCCACCAACGCCGTCGCCCTGGGCGCCTACGACCTGCGTACCGGGGGCTGGCACGAGCCCTGGGTCACGTTCCTCGGCTGCCCTCCGGATGTGCTGCCGCTGATCGTCGACGAGGACGGGGACTTCGGCCACACGGACCCGGCGGTCCTCGGCGCGCGGCTGCCCATCCTGGCGGCCATGGGCGACCAGCACGCGGCGATGCTCGCGCTCGGCGCCCACGATCCGGGCCAGGCCATGTGCGTGCACGGGACGGGCACGTTCCTCGACGCCGTGGCGGGCGACCGGCCGCCCGCCCATCGCACCCCGGTGCCCGGGGTGCTGACACTGGTCGGATGGCGCTCGCGCGGCGTGCCCGTGTTCAGCCTGGAGGGGTTCGCGGCGACGACCGGCTCCGCGCTGCGCTGGCTGTGCGACGAGATCGGCCTGTTCTCCTCGCCGCGTGAGCTCGCCATGCTCGCGGGCGAGCACCCCGGGCCGAGCCGGGTGACGTTCCTGCCCGCCCTCGCCGGGCTGCGCACCCCCGTGTGGTCGCCGGAGGCCACCGGGTTGCTCGCCGGGCTCAGCCTGTCCACCACCCGCGCCGAGCTGGCGCGTGGCGTGCTCGACGGCATCGCGCACTCCGTGTGCGACGTGCTCGAGGGTGTGGAGCAGGCGATGGGCCGGCCGGTCACCGAACTGTGCTGTGGCGGCGGCCTGTCCACCAGCGACGTGCTGATGACCGGCCAGGCCGATCTGCTGGGCCGACCGGTGCGGCGGGCCCGTGACAACGAGAGCGCCAGCCTGCGCGGCGCCGGCTACCTCGGCGGCGTCCGCGCCGGGCTGTGGCCAAGCGTCCCGGCGGCCGTCGCCGCGCTCCCGGCGGGCGCCACGTTCGACCCCGTCCTGCCCGACCCCGAACGCCAGGAGGCCCGAGCCGCCTGGCGCGACCTGCTGGCCCGCCACGTCCACCGACCCGACTCACCGGAGGAATCGACCTCGTGATCCGGCTTCCCGAACGCAAGGCGAGATCGGAGACGAAGAACGCCATCCGCCGCACTCCGCTGCGGCTCGACCGCCGGGAGCAGCTCGACCGGCTCGCCTCACGCCCCGTCGACGTGCTCGTGGTCGGCGGCGGCGTCACCGGCTGCTACACAGCGCTGGACGCCGCCACCCGCGGCCTGTCCGTCGCGCTGGTCGAACGGGACGACTTCGCCTCCGGCACCTCCTCCAAGTCGTCGAAGATGGTGCACGGCGGCCTGCGCTACATCGAGCAGGGCAACCTGCCGCTGGTCCGGCGCTCGCTGCTCGAACGCCAGCGCTTCCGCCGCAACGCGCCGCACCTGGTGCAGCGGCTGCCGTTCGTCTTCCCCGTGCTCACCCAGGACGGCGTGTTCGACGCGCGCATGGCCACGGCCTTCGAGGGTCTGCTGTGGACGTACGACCTGGCCGGGGGATGGCGGATCGGCCGGCTGCACCGGAGGCTCACCGTGCCGGAGGTCCTCGTCCGCGCTCCGCGGCTGCGCGCCGACCGGCTCAAGGGCGGGCTGCTCTACTACGACAGCCGTACCGACGACGCACGGCTGACCCTGACCATCGCGCGGACCGCCGCGCACTTCGGCGCGACGGTGCTCAACGGCGCCGCCTGCCGCGGGCTCATCCGCGAGGGCGGCCTGGTGCGCGGGGCCATCGTCGAGGCCGACGGCCGCGAGGTCGAGGTACGCGCCGGAGTCGTGATCAACGCGACCGGGGTCTGGTCCGACGCCCTCGACGCCCTGTCGGACCCCGGCCACCGGCCGCGGATCCGGCCCGCCAAGGGCGTGCACATCGTGTTGCCCTGGACCAGGCTGCCCGTGGACGGCACCGTGACCGTGCCCGTCCCCGGCCGGGCCCGGCGTGCCACCTGCACCCGATGGGGAGACGTGGTCGTGGTGGGCACGACCGACACCGACTACGACGGCCCCCTCGACGAGGTGCTGTGCACGCGCGAGGAGATGCGATACCTCCTCGACGGCGCCAACACCGCCTTCGACGCCGGCCTCACGCCGGCCGACGTCGTCGGGTCGATGGCCGGGCTCCGGCCCCTGGTCGGCGGCGCCGACGGCAAGGAGGGCGCCACGCTGGACATGAGCCGCGACCACCGGATCTCGACCGACGCGCACGGACTCGTCACCGTCACCGGCGGCAAGCTCACCACCAGCCGCCACATGGGCGAGCTGGTGGTGGACGAGGCGCTGAAGCTGCTCGGCCGCCGGGCCCGCTGCCGGACGGCCCGCCTGCCGCTGCTCGGCGGCGCCGGATACGACGCCGAGGCCACCTCGGCCACCGGCGGGACGGGCGCGCACCTCGGCGAGCGCTACGGCACCGAGGCGCGGTTCGTGGCGGACCTCGTCGCCGAGGACCCGTCCCTGATCGACCCGATCATCGAGGGGGCCGGGCACCTGCGCGCCGAGGTGGTCTACGCGGCCCGCTGCGAGCTCGCGCGCAGCGTCGACGACGTGCTGTCCCGCCGCACCCGGATGCGGCTGTTCACCCGTGACCTGTCGGTCAAGGCCGCCCCGGAGGTCGGCCGGCTGCTCCAGCGGGAGCTCGGACTGACCGACGAGGAGGTCGCCCGCCAGGTCGACGACTACGTCTCCGGCGTCGAGCGCGAGAAGACCGTACTGATGGAAGGACTTTCATGATCAGCAGGCAGACCGTCACCCACCCGTTCAACCGGGGCGACTACGTGGTCGGCGCGCCCACCCCGCCCCGCTGGGCCGCCGACTGCCCGCCCGGCAGGGGCAAGGCCAGCCTGCAGCGGGCCGCGGTCGAGGTTCCGGCCGCGGTCCGCGAAGAGCTGCGCTCGGTCGCCGCCGCCATGCACACCGACCGGGACGAGGTGATCCGCCGTACCCGCGACTGGTGGGCGGGCACGGCCATCGGCGAGACGGACGGCGAGCCGGCGACCCCCGACGCGGTGATCGTCGAGGTGGCCGACGAGGAGCAGGTCGCGGCCGTGGTGCGGATCTGCCGGGCACACGGCCTCCCGCTGACGGTCTCGGCCGGTCGCAGCAACGTGCTGGGCGCCGCCCTGCCGGTCTTCGGCGGTGTCGTGCTGGACGTGTGCCGGCTCAACCGGATCGTCTCCTTCGACGCCGAGTCCATGATCGTCGAGGTCCAGGCCGGGATGTTCGGTGACCTCTTCGAGAAGGAACTTCAGGAGCGGCACGGCGCCACCACCGGGCACTGGCCGTCCGCGTTCGCCATCTCCACGGTCGGTGGCTGGGCCGCCTGCCGCGGCGCCGGCCAGCTCTCCACCCGGTACGGCAAGATCGAGGACATGGTCGTGGGCCTGGACGTGGTCCTGCCTGACGGCACCGCCGCGACCTACGGCACCTACCCGCGGGCCGCCGTCGGCCCCGATCTGCGGCAGCTTTTCGTCGGCTCCGAGGGCACCCTCGGCGTGATCACCCGGCTGCGGCTGCGGACGCACCGGCTGCCCGGCTACGCGCGCGGCCTGGCCTACGGGTTCGGCTCGTTCGCCGACGGGCTCGACGCCTGCCGGGAGATCCTCCAGCGCGGCGCGACCCCCGCGGTGCTGCGCCTGTACGACACGCACGAGAGCGGCACCCACTTCGGCGAGCCGGACACCAACCTGCTGCTGGTCGCCGACGAGGGCGACCCCGCGCTGGTGGACGCCACCATGGCGATCGTCGAGGAGGCCTGCGTGGAGCGGGCGACGGTGAAGCTGGACGGTGACGCGGTCCTGGCGCGCTGGCTCGAGGAGCGGATGGTCGTCGGCAAGTCCGGCGACGGGTTCGCCAAGGGCCCCGGCTTCGTGGCCGACACCTGCGAGATCGCCGCGCCGTGGTCGTCGCTGGCGGCCGTCTACGACGAGGTGGTCGCGGCGATCGAGGCGGTCCCGGGCACACTGCGGGCCTCCGCGCACCAGTCGCACGCCTACACCGACGGAGCGTGCCTGTACTTCTCGCTGCGCGGAGACGTGGAGCGGCACCGCCGCCGGGATTGGTACCGGGCCGCCTGGGACGCGGCCAACGAGGTGCTCATCCGGCACGGCGCCGCGATCAGCCACCACCACGGTGTCGGGCTGCTCCGCTCGCCGTACGTCGAGCCGTCCCTGGGCAGCGGCTTCGGTACGCTCGTTGCCGTCAAGCAGGCGCTCGACCCGGCCGGCATCATGAACCCCGGCAAGCTGGGGCTGCCCACCCGGTTCGGTACGACCGGTGCGTAAGGTGTTGCGGTGAGTTCACGTCCGAAACGCCCCGTCGACCGGCGCCTGCTGGCCGCCCTGGCGGACTATCCCGTGATGGCGTCCCTCGTCAGCGTGGCGATGGCGGACCGCTTCACCACCACCTCGACGCCGCTGGGCATCCTCGCGTCGGTGCCGCTCGGCGACCTGGCGGCCACGGTCCAGCGAACGGTCGCCGCAGGCAAGATCGTGTTCGTCAACATGGACTCCACACCCGGGCTGGGGCACGATCCCGGCGCCCTGACGTACCTGCGGGACATCGGGGCGATCGGCATCTGCTCCACCCGGGCGGCCATCGTCGAGCGGGCCGGCGGGCTCGGCCTGCTCTCCATGCAGAAGGTGTTCGTCACCGACCGGTCCAACCTGCGCCGCAGCCTCCAGGCGGTCGCACGGTCCCACCCGGACGTCGTGCAGCTCATGCCCGCGGTCGTGCTGCGCTACATGGAACAGCAGGCGAGGGAACTGGGGGTGCCGTACCTGGCGGCCGGGTTCGTCCAGGACGAGGCGGACGTGGCGGAGGCCCTCCAGCACGGCGCGGCCGGTGTGTGCACCTCGGACGAGAAGCTATGGGAGCTCCGCCGCTCCAGCCTCCACACCTCCTGACCCCCTTCGTCCCGAGGACACCAGAATGACGCAGGCCAGGCCAGACCTGTCAGGCCAGCCACCCGGACCGCGACACGGCACACCCCGCACGGCCGGGGCGCGGCGCGGATCACCGGCCACGGACGGTGCACGACGCGGATCAATGGGCGCGGTGCTCTCCCCACCGCTCTTCGTCCTGCTCTGGAGCAGCGCCTTCATCGCGGGCATCCCCGGGGTGGAGGCGGCGCCGCCGTTGCTGCTCATGTTCGCCCGCTTCGCCGTGGCCGGAGCGCTGCTCACGGTGTACGCGCTGGTCACCCGCGCGCCCTGGCCCCGTGGCCCGGCGCTGGCGCACATCGTCGTCGCCGGGCTGCTGATGCAGGCCGTCCAGTTCGGCGCCTTCTACACGGTGCTCGGCATGGGCTTCCCCGCGGCCGTCGTCTCGCTCGTCCAGGGGCTCAGCCCGATCGTGGTCGCGCTGGCCGCGCGGTTCCTCGGCGAGGCGGTCAGCGGCCGGCAGTGGCTCGGCTTCGCCCTCGGCGCCTCCGGCGTCGTGCTCGCCGTGGCGGACCGGGTGACCCTGCCCGCCGGAGGCATGGCGTTGTGCCTCGTCGGCCTGGCCGGGCTGAGCCTGGGCACGCTCTACCAGAAACGCTTCGTCCCCGAGATGGACATCCGTACGGGCACCGCCACCCAGCTCCTGGCCGCCGCACCGGCGGTGGGACTGGCCTGCCTGGTGGTCGAGACGCCGAGGGTGTCGGACTGGACGGCGTTCGGCGGGTCCGTGGCCTGGATGGTGCTGGTGAACTCCGTCGCGGCGTTCGTCCTGCTCAACACGATGCTGCAGCGCTCGTCCGCCAGCCGGGTCAGCAGCGTGTTCTTCATGACCCCGGCGGTGACGGCGGTGCTCGCGTGGCTGGTGGTCGGCCAGTCGCTGCATCCGCTCGCCATCGCGGGACTCGCGGTCGGCGGCGCGGGCGTCCTGCTCGCCAACCGCCGGCCCACCACCCGCTGACCGGTTTCGCGGCCAAGGACGGGAGGGGTGAGGCTTCCCGCCGCGTTCAGCGGGAGAGCTGGGTCAGGTCGCGGGAGGCCCCCGTGGAGGCGGACGTGGTCATGGCCGCGTACGCCTGGAGAGCCGCGCTGACCGGGCGGTTGCGGTCGCGCGGGCGGTAGCCGCCCAGGTCGGCCAGCAGCCGCTCGCGCCGTGCCGCCAGCTCGGCCTCGGGCACGCGCAGCTCCAGCTTGCGGGACGGGATGTCGATGTCGATCATGTCGCCGTCCTCCACCAGGGCGATCGTGCCGCCCTCGGCCGCCTCCGGAGAGGCGTGCCCGATCGACAGCCCGGACGTGCCGCCGGAGAAACGCCCGTCGGTGACCAGCGCGCACGCCTTGCCCAGTCCCTTGCCCTTGAGGAACGAGGTCGGGTAGAGCATCTCCTGCATGCCGGGGCCGCCTTTGGGGCCCTCGTAGCGGATGACCACCACGTCGCCCTCGCGCACCCGCCCGCCCAGGATGCCCTCGACCGCCTGCTCCTGCGATTCGAACACCACCGCCGGGCCGCTGAACTTCCAGATCGACTCGTCGACCCCGGCCGTCTTGACCACCGCGCCGTCGCGGGAGATGTTGCCGTAGAGCACCGCCAGGCCGCCGTCGGCCGTGTAGGCGTGCTCGCGGTCGCGCACGCAGCCCTCGGCGCGGTCGAGATCGAGGTCGTCCCAGCGGTTGTCCTGGGAGTAGGGCTTCACGGTGCGGACGTTGCCCGGCGCGGCGTGCCACAGCTCGACCGCCTCGGGCAGCACGCTGGGCGAGCACGGGTCCCACTCGGCGAGCATGGAGCCGAGCGTGCCGCCGTTGACCGTCTGGACGTCGCGGTGGAGCAGCCCGGCGCGGTCGAGCTCGCCCAGGATGGCCGGGATGCCGCCGGCCCGGTGGACGTCCTCGATGTGGTATTTGTTCGTCGCCGGTGCCACCTTGCACAGGCACGGCACCCGCAGCGAGATCTCGTTGATCTCCTTGAGCCCGAAGTCGACGCCGGCCTCGCGGGCGGCGGCCAGGATGTGCAGGATCGTGTTGGTCGAGCCGCCCATCGCCACGTCGAGCGTCATCGCGTTCTCGAACGCCTCGCGCGTCGCGATCGAACGCGGCAGCACCGACTCGTCGCCGTCTTCGTAGTAGCGCCGGGTGATCTCCACCAACTGCCGGCCGGCGTCCTCGAACAGCCGCTTGCGGGCCTTGTGGGTGGCGAGGATCGTGCCGTTGCCGGGCAGTGCCAGGCCGATGGCCTCGGCCAGGCAGTTCATGGAGTTGGCGGTGAACATGCCGGAGCACGACCCGCAGGTCGGGCAGGCGGCCTCCTCCATCTCCAGCAGCTCGGCGTCGGACACCGACTCGTCGGCCGAGGCGATCATGGGGTCGATCAGGTCGAGCTTGCGGCCGGGCGTCTTGCCCGCCTCCATGGGGCCGCCCGAGACGAAGATCGTGGGAATGTTGAGCCTGAGCGCGGCCAGCAGCATGCCAGGCGTGATCTTGTCGCAGTTGGAGACGCAGATCAGCGCGTCGGCGCAGTGGGCGTTGACCATGTATTCGACGGCATCGGCGATCAGCTCGCGGGAGGGCAGCGAGTAGAGCATGCCGCCGTGGCCCATGGCGATGCCGTCGTCGACCGCGATCGTGTTGAACTCGCGCGGGATCGCCCCCGCCTCCCGGATGGCCGCGGACACCACGTCGCCGACGTCGCGCAGATGCACGTGACCGGGGACGAACTGGGTGAAGCTGTTGGCCACGGCGATGATGGGCTTGCCGAAGTCGCTCCCCGCTACCCCGGTCGCGCGGAGCAGGGCGCGGGCGCCGACCATGTTCCTGCCGTGGGTGACCGTGCGTGATCTGAGGGCGGGCATCGTGCTTCTCCCATCGCTTTCCAGTCTTCACATCGTACGACCATCGCCCGGTGGCTGAGACGGCCGTCCACAGCCCGGACCAGGCAGGTGAAGATCTGGCTGAACGGCGACCCCGGGCGCGTGGGCGCCCTCGCGCGCGTCCGATGGGTTCTCGCCGCCCGATGCGGCGCCCGAAGAGGTCTTCGGGCGCAGGCCCGCCGGGGCCGGTAGTAAGTCTTCGAAGGTCTTGAACACCGAGACGTCCTCCTGATGCGGTTGACGGGCTTGGTGTCCCAAAGACG
>NZ_QNFZ01001019.1 GCF_003313395.1 Nonomuraea lactucae
CTCCATCGGCCGCGGCCAGGCGGACCAGGCCCAGTAGGCGAGGATCGTCATGTCCCAGAAGCTGGGCGCCCGCGGGGGCAGCGCGCGTTCCACGGCTCCGAGGACGGCCCGCTCCAGCGCGAGGTCCTGCGCGTCGAGCCGTGCGGCGACCCGCCCGAGCACCTCACGGACCGCCATCCTCGCGTCGCCGCCCCGGTCGGGGGCGGTGCCCGGGTCCGCATCGGTGCCCGCCACGCGCCTGCGTTCCTTCACCGCCTGCGCGAGCGCCTCCAGGGCCAGCCGCGCGTCCGCGTGCACGCCCAGCCCCGCATGGTTGGACTCCAGCTTGCCGAGGTCGGCCTCGATCTGGATGACCCGGCCGCGTGGCCGCATCGTGTGGTAGTTGCTGGACAGCTCCCCCAGCCCCGAGCCGACGACCAGCAGCACGTCGGCGTCCTCGAGGAACTCGGTCAGGTGCCGGTCCTCCAGCCACGACCGCAGCGACAGCGGGTGCTCCCACGGGAAGGCGCCCTTCGCGCCGAAGGTGGTGGCGACCGGCGCGTCCAGCTCCTCGGCCAGGCCCAGCAGCGCGTCGCGGGCGTCCGCGCGGACCACGCCGCCGCCGGCCAGGATCACCCGGCGCTCCGCCCGTTCGAGCAACTCCGCCGCGGCGGCGATGAGCTCGGCCCGCGGCGTGAGCGGTCGCGGCGCCACCCGCAGATCGGCCACCACCGGGACGCCGGTCGGGGCGAGCAGCACGTCCTGCGGGATCTCCACCCACACGGGGCCGGCGGGCGCGCTCAGCGCGCTCTCCCACGCCTCGGCCAGCGCCGACGGGATCTGGCCGGCCTTGCGCACCACATGGACCGACTTCACCACGTCCCTGAACGACGCGGCCTGGTCCGGCAGCTCGTGCAGGTAGCCCTTGCGTCCGCCGCCCAGCCCGTCGGCCGGGATCTGGCTGCTGATGCCCAGGACGGGGACGCTCGCCGAGCGCGACTCCATGAGCGCCGGGAGGGTGGCCAGCGCGCCGGGGCCGGTGGAGACCATGAACGGCGCGACCGCCCCGGTGACGCGGGCGTGCCCGTCCGCGGCGAACGCGACGCTCAGCTCGGTCCGGCAGCCCACGTAGCGCAGGGCCGAGCGGCGGAGCGTGTCGAACAGGCCGAGCGCGTGCTGCCCCGGCTCGCCGAACACCGTGGTCGCGCCGAGCGCGGCCAGCGACTCGACGACGAGGTCGCCGCCCGTCCTCACGGCTTCTCCCGCAGCGCGAGCAGGCTCACCAGGTCGTAGGCGACGTGCGAGGCGGCGATCGAAGTGATCTCCGCGTGGTCGTAGGAGGGCGCCACCTCGACGACGTCGGCGCCGACCAGGTTGGCACCGGCCAGCCCGCGCAGGATCTCCAGAAGTTCGCGGCTGGTCAGGCCGCCCGCCTCGGGCGTGCCGGTGCCGGGCGCGTGCGCGGGGTCGAGCACGTCGATGTCGATCGACACGTACAGCGGCCGGTCGCCCACGCGCCGGCGCAGCATGTCGACCACCTCGTCCACGCCGCGCCGCATGACGTCGCGC
Organism: Nonomuraea lactucae; assembly: GCF_003313395.1. GTDB lineage: Bacteria > Actinomycetota > Actinomycetes > Streptosporangiales > Streptosporangiaceae > Nonomuraea > Nonomuraea lactucae. The sequence continues at coordinate 1,549 of NZ_QNFZ01001019.1, forward strand.
GAGGTCAGGATGCCGAAGCCGAGCCGCCGGTCCTCCTCCAGGTCGCGCCTGCCGTACAGGGGACCGCGGATGCCGACGTGGCTGAGCGCCTCGGTGTCGAGGATGCCCTCCTCGACCGCGCGCCTGAACGGAGTGCCGTGGGTGTAGGCGGCCCCGAAGTAGGTGTCCCAGGTGTCGAGATGGGCGTCGAAGTGGAGCAGCGCGACCGGGCCGTGCACGCGCGAGACCGCCCGCAGCAGCGGCAGCGCGATGGTGTGGTCGCCGCCGATCGTCACCGGCTTGGCGCCGGCGGCCAGCAGCTCGCTCGCCGCGGCGTCGATGGTCTCGACCGCCTCCCCGATGTTGAACGGGTTGCAGGCGATGTCGCCCGCGTCGGCCACCTGGACGCGCTCGAACGGTGACACGTCGAGCGCCGGGTGGTAGGGCCGCAGCAGCCTCGACGCCTCCCGCACCGCCGCGGGGCCGAAGCGCGCCCCGGGCCGGTAGGAGACGCCGCTGTCGAACGGCACCCCGACGACGGCCACCTCGGCCTGCCCGACCTCGCTCAGGCGAGGCAGTCTGGCGAACGTCGCAGGTCCGGCGAAGCGCGGGATCCGGGAGGAGTCGACGGGCCCCCGAGGCATGGCGAGTTCCTTTCGATCTACAGGACCTTGGCCAGGAAGGCCTTGGTCCGCGGGTGTTGGGGGTTGGCGATCAGCTCGGTGGGCCGGCCCGCCTCGACGATCGTCCCGTCGTCCATGAAGACGACGTGGTCGGCGGCCTCGCGGGCGAATCCGATCTCGTGGGTGACCACGACCATCGTCATCCCGGCTCCGGCCAGGTCCTTCATCACGTCGAGGACCTCGCCGACGAGCTCGGGGTCGAGCGCGCTGGTCGGCTCGTCGAAGAGCATGAGCCTGGGCCGCATGGCCAGGGCTCTGGCGATCGCCACCCGCTGCTGCTGGCCGCCGGACAGCTGGGCCGGGTAGTGATCGGCCCGCTCGGCCAGGCCGACCCGCCGCAGCAGGTCGAGGGCGGCCTGCCGGACGGCGTCGCGGGGCTGGCCGAGGACGTGCCGGGGCGCCTCCATGACGTTCTCCAGCGCCGTGCGGTGCGGGAAGAGGTTGAAGCGCTGGAACACCATGCCGATGTCGCGCCGCTGGTCGGCCACCTCGCGCGGCCGCATCTCGTACTTCTTGCCGCCCGCCCGGCGGTAGCCGACCAGGTGGCCGTCCACCCAGATCTCCCCGGCGTCGATCCGCTCGAGGTGGTTGACGCAGCGCAGGAAGGTCGACTTGCCCGAGCCCGACGGGCCGAGCAGGCACACCACCTGGCCGGGATACACGGTCAGGTCTACGCCCTTGAGCACCTCGACCCTGCCGAAGCTCTTGCGGACCCCGGTCGCGCTCAGCAGCGGGACCTGAGCGTTCACGCGCTCGTCCGGCCCGTTCACGGATTCGCCCGGCCCGTTCACGTGTCCGTCCGGCCCGTTCATGCGTGTCCTCCGACCTGGACGTCCGAGCGGCCGAGCCGCCGCTCCAGCCGCGACTGGATGAAGGTCAGCAGCGTGGTCAGCACGAGATACCAGATGCTGGCCACGATCAGCAGCGGGATCTGCTGGAAGTTGCGGCCGTAGATCAGCTGCGCGCTGGTCAGCAGGTCCGGCAGCCCGATGACCAGCACCAGCGAGGTGAGCTTCAGCATCGAGATCGTCTCGTTGGCGGTCGGCGGCACGATGACCCGGGCCGCCTGGGGCAGGATGACCCGCCGGTAGACCAGCGCGGGCCGCATGCCGAGCGCCTCGGCGGCCTCCCGCTGCCCGCGGTCGACCGAGCCGATGCCCGCCCTGACGATCTCGGCCATGTACGCGGCCTCGTTCAGGCCCAGACCCAGGATGGCCGCGGTGAACGGGGTGATCAGCGCGTTGACCGGCGCGGAGAAGAACTCCGGGCCGAACGGGACGCCGAGGCTCACCCTCGGCATCACCGCGCCGAGGAAGAACCAGAACAGCAACTGGACCAGGATCGGCGTGCCCCGGAAGAGCCACACGTAGGCGGCGGCCACCCCGCGCAGCAGTGGATTCTCGGAGAGCCTCATGATCGCCAGCGCGGTGCCGAGGACGAGGCCGGCCAGCATGGCCAGCGCCGTCAGCTCGACCGTGAGCAGCAGCCCACGCATGATCGACTTCTCGAAGAGGTACCCCGCCACCAGGTCCGGCCGCAGCGCCGGAGTGGTCAGCACGAAGCTGACAGCCATGGCGGCCAGCACCGCGAGAACCGCCCCCGCCACCCACCGGCCGGGCCGCCGCAGCGGCACGATGGGCTCGGTCACGTGCTCCTGGACGGCCGTCATGTGCCCGCGTTGATCGCGGCGTCCTTGAACGCCTGCGCCTGCAGGTTCCACTTGGCCAGCAGCTGGTCGTAGGTGCCGCTGGCGATGACCTTCTTCAGCGCGGCCTGCACGGCGTCACGCAGTTGCGTGTCGTTCTTCGGCACCGGGATGCCGACCGGCAGCGGGTCGATCGCGCTCACCGCGACCTCGAACTGCTGCGGAGCCTGCTTCACGCTGTAGGCCAGGGTCAGGTCGAGCGCCGCCACCATGTCGGCCCGCTTGGACTGCAGGGCCTGGACCGCGCTCGCCTGGTCGGGGAAGGGCACCTTCTCCACGGCCGGCTTGCCGGCCGCCGCGCACTTCTTGGTGACGTCGTCCACGAGCAGGTCGCCGGTGGCGGCCTTCTCGACCGCGACCTTGCGGCCGCACATGTCGAGGATCTCCTTGACGCCCTGCGGGTTGCCCTTCGGCACCATGAGCGCCGCCCCCGACTTGAGGTAGTCGACGAAGTCGACCTGCTGCTGGCGCTCCTTCTTGTCGAGCATGCTGGTCAGGGCGAGGTCGTAGCGGCCCGCGTTGAGGCCGCCGATGATCCCGTCGAAGTTGACGTTCTCGAAGGCGAACTCCACGCCCAGCACCTCGCCGAGCGCCTTGCCCAGGTCCGCGTCGAACCCGAGCACGGTCTTGTTGTCGGTGTCGAAGAACTCCATCGGCGGGAAGGAGACACCGGAGGCCACTCGCACCTTGCCGGCCTTGCGGATGTCCTCGGGAAGCATCTTGGCGATCGCTTCGTCCTTCGCGCCCGCCGCGACTTGGGTCTTGGGTGCTGCCGTGTCCTCCTCGGGCGCGGCGCACCCGGCCAGAGCCAGTCCGCTGAGGAGAGTGACGGCAAGTGCTCTTTTCATGTCGTGCCCGTGCCTTCCGGTGCAGGTAGATGGCATCGAGTCTGCAAGTCAGCACTTCACGCTTCAATTGGGTCAATCCCAAAGACACACCATATCCTTCGTGTGTGACCACAAAGGTGTCCGTGGAGGACCTGCTGCGCTCCCCCGCCCTGCAGCTCGAACTGCTCGCCGGCGAGGCAGGTCTGGGCCGGTCGGTGTCGTGGGCGCACGTCAGCGAGCTCGACGATCCCACGCCCTGGCTGCTCGGCGCGGAGGTCATCATGACGACCGGCATCGCGATCCCCCGCTCGGCCGCCAGGCAGCGGGCCTACCTGCGGCGGCTCGACGACGCGGGCGTCTCCGCGCTCGCCCTGTCGGCTCAGCTGCACGTCCCGCCGCTGCACGAGGCGTTCTTCCAGGCCGCCGAGGAACGCGGGATGCCGATCCTGCAGGTGCCCCTGGCCGTGCCGTTCATCGCGATCGCCCAGGAGGTCGCGGCGGCCGTGCAGGAGGACGCCCGGCAGCGCCTCGGCGCGCAACTGCAGGTGTTCGGCGCGCTGCGGTGGCTCGCGGCCGAGGACCTCGACACCGTGACCCTGTTCAAGCGGCTCGAACGGCTGTCCGGATACGAGGTCTACCTGTGCACACCGCAGGGGCGGCCGCTGCTGCCCGGGGTGCCGGTGCCCGACCTGGCCGTGCTCCCCTCCGAGCCGGACGCGCCGCCCACCATCCCCGGCGGCTTCGTCCTGCCCGTGCCCGCGCCGGGCGGACCCGCGGGATACCTCGTCGCCTTCGAGCGGCAGGGCGCCAGACCGGCCGGGCTGGCCGTGGCGCAGCACATCGCCACGGTCGCCGCGCTGCAGGTCGCCATGGCCCGCCACGAGCGCGAGACGCTGCGCCGCCAGGGCGCCGAGACCCTCTCCGAACTGCTGCAGGACGTGCTCGACCCGGCCGCGGCACGCCGCCGCCTGGTCAGGATGGGCCTGCCCGCGGACGCCGACATGGTCCTCCTCGTGATCAGGAACGTGCCGGACGACGCCATCCACCGGGCGCTCGACGACCAGCCGCACCTCATGCTGCGCAGGGGCGACGACCGCTACGTGCTCGGCCCGTCCGCCCTCGGCGCGGCCGTGGCCGCCCTGCCCGGCGTCGCGGCGGGCATGAGCCGGCCGTTCCCGCCCGGCGAGTCGATGCAGGTGCCGCAGCGGGAGGCGGTCTGGGCGGCCTCGACGGCGGGCGAGTCGGGGCGCGCACTGATCCACTACGGTGACGACACCACCGGCAGGTGGCTGCCCGACAACCCGTGGGTGCTCACCGCGCTGGTCGAGCACGTGCTCGGCAAGGTGCTCGCCTACGACTCGGCGCACGGCTCTCAGTTGCTGACGTCCGTACGGGCCTGGATGGAGCGCGACCGGCGCACCGAGGACGCGGCGGCGGCGCTGCACGTCCACCCCAACACGCTGGCCTACCGGCTGCGCAGGTTCGCCGAGCTGACCGGCCGCGACCTGTCGTCGACCGCGGCCTTCGCCGAGGTCTGGCTCGCGCTGCGGGCCGGCCGCCAGCTCGGCCTCATCGACTGACGGTCCCCTCGGGAGCACGCCCGGGACTCGGCCGATTTCGCGGAGACCTGGCCGCTCCTACGGAGACCGGCCTACTCGCCGCTACCCATTCTGGCCGGGGAGTGCCCGCCGTACGGTGGCCACCAGGCCGGCCTGGTCGACGCCCGCCAGCGCGAGCGCGCGCGGCACGGTGCCGGCCTCGGCCTGCAGGATTCCGAGCAGCAGATGCGCCGGCCGCAGGTCCTTCTTGCGGAACACCGTCGCCATGCGGTCGAGCGCGAGCCTGGCCGAGGCCCCCAGCTGCGTCGGGGGCTTGGGGGCGGGGCTCGGCCTCGGGAGGTCGAAGTCGGCGAGGGACACCCCGGCCGCGTTCAGGCTGCGCTCGAACTCCAGGTCCAGCGCGGCGCGGATCGCCTGGCGGTCGAGCCCGGCCGAGGCCAGGACCTGGCGGGTGGTGGGTTCGCGCCCGGCGGCGATCGCCAGCAGCAGGTGCTGCGCCTCGATCGCCGCCGATCTGTCCTCGTGGGCTTCGAGCGCCCCCCGCTCGATGACCGAGTGCAGGTATCTGTCGAACGCGGTCAATGTCGCCTCCTCAACGTGACGCCGGCGGCGATCAGCCGCTTGGCATGCTTCTTGTGCACCGCCTGCCGGGTCACCCCGAGCGCCTCGGCGACCTGCGGCCAGCTCCAGCCCTCCCGCATCGCCTGCTCGACGGCGGCGTCCTCCAGCTGGTCGGCCAGGCGCCTGAGCGCGGCCACGGCCGCCAGCCCGTCGGCGGGGTCCCGGGTCGCGGGGATCTCATCAGCGGACATGCGAGCAACCGTAGTTGACTAAGGGGATGTTAGTCAACCCGGGTTGCTAAGGGTCGGCTGTGCGGGTCCGTCAAGGACGGCGACCCCGTGGCCCCGACGGCTGACGGCGACCGCATCGGCACGGACCCCAGCCGGGCTGATCTTGAACACGCCGGGCCGGGTGTGGTCCGAGCGCCGTGGCCGTCCATAGGCTGCGGCTATGGCGTTCTTCGTGCTCACCTTCCTTGGACTGGTGGCCGGCGCGCTGGTGCACGTGCTCGCCGACCGCACTCCGGCACGGCGCACCTACCGCCGGGTGGTGGAGATCTGGCTGCTGTGGTTCGTGGCCGGCGGCGGCGTGCTGTCCATCCTGGGCGGCCTGGGGCACATCGGCCCCTACGCGCCGCAGATCGCCGACAGCATCGGGTTCGCGCACAGCCCCTTCCAGTGGGAGGTCGGCTGGGCCGACATCGCGGTCGGCGTCATCGGCCTGCTCAGCATCTGGAACCGGGGCTCGTTCATGACCGCCGCGGTCATCGCCATGGCCATCCTCTACTGGGGCGACGCCATCGGCCACGTCATGCAGTGGGCCGCGCACGGCAACACGGCGCCGAACAACATCTGGACCATCCCCACCGACATCCTCCAGCCGCTGATCGCGATCGTCCTCCTGATCGCCTACCGCCGCTCGCAGCCTCCGGGAACGTCGTAGCGCCGGGACGAACCAGCCCCCGGCCTCGGCGACCGGCGTTCAGGTGTCCACGTGCACGCAGCCCGGGCCGGGCTCCATGGCCGTGGCGATGACCCCGTCGAGCCGGTTACGCGCCTCCAGCAGCTCGCTGATCCGCTGGTCGATGCGGTCGCGCTCCTCCGCCAGCCGCCGCAGCAGCGTCGAGGTCACCCGGCCCGAATCCACGCACGGCAGCAGCTGGAGGATCGTCTTGCTGGTGAGCCCGGCGGCGTACAGCTGCTGGATCAGCCTGACCCGTTCGACCGCGTCCTCCGGATACCGCCGCTGCCCGCCCGCGCTGCGCGAGGCGACGAGCAGGCCCTGCTCCTCGTAGTAGCGCAGCGCCCGCACGCTCACACCCGACTTCTCGGCGACCTCACCGATGCGCACAGCGCCTCCTCCGAACGGACCTCGAAAACCAACACTTGCACCTGACGTTAGCGTTAGGTTCTAGCCTAACCGGCGTGGTGCTCGCGGAGCACCCCATGAACCACCCGACCAACGAAGGACACACTCATGGAGATCGCCGGTACGGTCGCTCTCGTCACGGGAGCCAACCGCGGCATCGGACGGCAGTTCGCCCGCCAGCTGCTCGAAAGGGGCGCGACGAAGGTCTACGCGACGGCGCGCAGGCCCGAGCTCGTCGACGTCCCCGATGTCGAGGTGCTGCCCCTCGACATCACCGACCAGGCCTCGGTCGCCGCGGCGGCACAGGCCGCGGGCGATGTCAGCCTGCTGGTCAACAACGCGGGGATCAACACCTTCCACAACCTCCTCACCGGAGACCCCACGGCGGTCCGGCTGGAGATGGAGACGCACTTCTTCGGCACCCTCAACGTGGTCCGGGCCTTCGCCCCCGCACTTGCGGCCAACGGCGGCGGGGCCATCCTCAACGTCCTGTCGGCGCTGTCGTGGTTCTCCTACACCGGCGCCAACGCCTACGCCGCCGCCAAGGCGGCCGAGTGGAGCCTGACCAACGGCATCCGCCTGGAACTGGCCGGCCAGGGAACCCTCGTCACCGGACTGCACCTGGGCGCAGCGGAGACCGACATGTCGAGCCGCTACCACGGCGAGAAGACCGACCCCGCCGAGGTGGTGCGGATCGCGCTCGACGGAGTCGAGGCCGGCGAGATCGAGGTGCTGGCCGACGAGTGGAGCCGTCACGTCAAGGCGTCGCTGGCGGCCGACCCCGGCGCGTTCTACACCCTGACAGCCCCGGCCGCCTGACCCGGGCGACCGGACGGACCCTCACCCGTGGCGCCCGACGCGGCGCCCGGCCGCGCCGTTCGCGGACGAACGACCATATTCCCGATTTCTCGACCATTCTCGATGAATGGCAATTAATGCAGCATGTGCGTTGATTGTCGGTAAGCAGGTTTTGCCTCCCGCCGGGAGACCCCACCGGCCACCCCGGTTACTGTGAGATGTGTTCCACGCGCCGCATTGGCGTTTCCCGGGAACCCAGCCGACGCTCCGGCAGCTTAGATCATCTCGAGCACACATCATCTCACGGAGTGATCTCTCATGCTGAAACGCCCGCTTCTCGCCGCCGCGATGGCGGCGTCCACGCTCATCGTCTCCGGCGCGATCGCCGCGCCGATCGCTAACGCCGCATTCGGCGGCACCACCGCCTCGCCCGTGGCCGTCACGCCAGACCCCACGGACATCCCGTACGAGGAGGACAACGACTAGCACGAACACAGGTCGAAACACCTGACGGTCGCCCCGCGAGGACATCCTCGCGGGGCGATCGCCACCGGACGACCGCTCAGCGGTGGTCGGCGGACAGGGCACGCAGCCCCGACAGCACCCGCGCCCAGGCGGCTGTGAGCGGGTCTATCAGAGCGAAATGACCGGCTCCGGGCAACGGCGCCAGCCGGGCCGAAGGATGGGCGGTCACATACGACTCCGACAGCGCGATCGGGACGATCCGGTCATCGAGGCCGTGGAAGATCACGGTCGGCGCGGCCGGCGATTCGCCCCGCGCCGGGTCGAGGTCCGGGCGGGTGCCGGGCGCCACGCCCAGGAAGTCCGCCACAGCGCCACCATCGAGCCCCAGCCGGTGGGCCAGCCGCAGATCCGCCACGGGAGCCAGGGCCACGGTGGCCCGCAGAGCGGGAGCGGCGGCTCCGGCCGCCGAGGCCCACAGCGCCAGATGACCGCCCGCCGAGTGGCCGACGACGATCATCGAGCCGTCCTGCGGCCCGTCGAACAGCTCCGGCAACAGGTCCAGCGCGGCCCGCACATCACCGGTCGCCGAGCCGGGCTCACCCGGGACGCGCCGGTACTCGACGGAGACGACCGACCAGCCCGCGCCGCACAGCGCCTCCCCCATCGGCCGGACGTGCGCGCGGTCGTACTCGGGACGCCAGAAACCCCCATGAAGCAGCACGACCAGCGGAAGCCCCCGTGCCCCACCAGGCCCCACCCAGCCGTCCGCCACCTGCCCGGCGCCGTCCCCGTAACGCAGCAGCAGATCCGGCTCGCGGCTCGCACGGCTCAGCACCGACCGATCCTCCGCCATCGCGCCCCTCCTCCCCCGTTGTCACGGCCCTCCTCCGCAGTCAGTCACGCCCCTTCAGCCGGCGCAGCGTGAAACCCTCACCCGCCGGATCCAGCTCCCTCGTCGCCTGCTTGAACAGATACTCCGCCCGCTCGTACGACAACCGCCGCCGCCCCGTCTCCGGGCACAGATCCGCCCCCGCCCCCAACCGCGACGGCACCGGCCGCCGGTCCGCCAGGAACAACGGCCCCCGCCTGCGCCCGGCGACCAGCTCGGGCAGCAACCGCGCCGCCCCCGAACGCCAGCACACCCACCCGCCCCCCACACGCGCCCGCCGATCCTCCAGGTCCAGATCCTCCACGTTCAACGACAGCACCACCCTCACCTGCGCCGCCGACTCGTGCAGCAGCCGCCACAGCGCCAGCTCCCGCACCCCGACCCCGGGACGGGTCCACAACGCCGCGAGCTCCGCCGCCCCGATCGGCTCCACGCGCGACCGAACCTCCGCCCGCCGCTCCACACCCGCCGCGAGATCCCCCACAGAATGCCCCGCCGCCGCCCACGCGCCGAACGACCGGACCGCCGCCCGGTGCCGGTTCCACGTCCTGGCCGCCGCCCCACCCCACGCCACCGCGAACACCTCCGCCACCTGCCCCGGCGTCACAGCCGCCAACGGCACCTGCCCGCCCAGCGCCAGACACAACCGCCGCAACGTCTGCCCGTACGAACGCACCGTCCCGGCGTCCAGGTCCCCCCGCCCCAGGAACCCCGCCGCGGCCGCCCCCAGCGTCACCCCCGCCGGATCACCGTCCGGCACGGCGAGCCCCTCCGCGCGGCGCAGCAGGAACGCCCGCTCAGCGGCATTGCGCGCGAGAGCCGCGGCCCGCTCGAACTCCAGCCGCGCCTCGCCCACCCGCCCCGACCGGACCAGCAGATCAGCCCGCACCCCGGGCAGCAGATGGTAGTCACGCAGCGCCGGATCACCCGCCAGCGCGTCCACCACCGCCAGCCCCGCCAGCGGCCCGCGTGCCATCCCGACCGCCACGGCCCCGTTCAGCCGCACCACCGGCGTCGGCACCAGCCGCACCAACGCCTCGTACAACGCCGCGATCTGCCCCCAATCGGTCTCCTCCGCCGTCCGCGCCTGCGCGTGGCACACGGCGATCGCCGCCTGCAGCACGTACGGACCCGGCACGCCCCCCACCTCCCGCGCCCGCAGCATCGACGCGAACCCGCGGTGGATCAGCAACTGGTCCCACCGCCCACGGTTCTGCTCGTGCAGCCGCACCGGCTCACCCGACGGCCCCGTCCGCGCCGCCGAACGCGACGCCTGGATCTCCATCAGCGCGACCAGCCCGTGCACCTCGGCCTCCAGCGGCGCCAGCTCCGCCAGCAACCGGCCCAGCCGCAACGCCTCCAGGCACAGCCCCGGCCGCATCAGATCGCCGCCCGACGTGGCCGCGTACCCCTCGTTGAAGATCAGATAGACGACCTCCAGCACCGACGCCAACCGGCCCGCCGGCTCCGAGCCGTCCGGCAGCTCGAACCCCACCCCCTCCTCGGCCAGCGTCCGCTTGGCCGCGGCGATCCGCCGCGCGATCACCGGCTCGTTGACCAGGAACGCCCGCGCGATCTCCGCCGCCGTCAACCCGCCGACCAGCCGCAGCGTCAGCGCCACCCGCGCCTCCGTCGGCAACACCGGATGGCAGGCCATGAACATCAACCGCAGGACGTCGTCCCGCTCCCCGTCCCCCTGCCGCTCCAGCTCGTGAGCGAGCTGCTCCTGCTTGCGCTCCAGGAGCTGCGAACGACGGATGTGATCCACCGCCCGCCGCTTGGCGATGGCCGTCAACCACGCACCCGGATTGTCCGGAACCCCCGACTCCGGCCACTGCTCCAGCGCCGCGACCAGCGCGTCCTGCGCCAGCTCCTCGGCCAGGCCGACGTCGCGCACCATCCGCGTCAGCCCGGCGACGATCCGGGCCGACTCCAGCTTCCAGACCGCGTCGATGGCGCGATGGGCGTCCGTCACCGCATGATGACAGCACCGCCCCCGGCTCCCCCGCAAGCCGGAGGCGGCGCCGACAGCGCCGACAGCGCTGACGAGCACCTCAGGGGCCGAACACCTGCTGGATCACGCTCTCCCCGTCGCCGACGATCCTCCGGAAACGACGGGTCAGCTCGATCGCCTCCTCCTTGGACCGCACCTCCACCAGCGCGAACCCGGCAACCGCCTCCTTGGCCTCGGCGAACGGCCCGTCGGTCACCGTGATCTCGTCACCGCGCGAGGCCACCACCACACCACCCGGCTCCAGCCCGCCGGTCGCCAGCAGGACACCCGCCGCCGACAGCTCCTCCACGAACCTGGCCATCTCCGCGTAGAGCTTCTCGTCGGGAGCGGTGTCGGACGCCTTGGACATCATCAAGTAACGCATGAGCGCACTTCCTTCCTTCTCGTTCGTCGTCTTCCGCCTACACGTCGAACGACCCCATGTGACAGGGAACGCAGCGCATTCCCTGTCACATCTCCGGGCCGACGCGTCAGCGAGCAACCGTTACACCGAACGAACCCGGAAGGCAGCCACCATGACCACCACCCACGTCCCCGCCGCCACCACCACGGCCACTGTCGCCACCCGGGCGCTGCTCGCCTGCGGAGCCGCCGCGGCCCCCCTCTGGGCCACCGTCTCCCTCGCCCAGGCCGCCACCCGCGAAGGCTTCGACCTGACCCGCCACCCCCTCAGCGTCCTGAGCAACGGCTCCCTCGGCTGGCTGCAGATCACCAACTTCGTGGTCGCCGGCCTCCTCTACATGGCCGGCGCCGCCGGCCTGCGCCGCACCCTCCACGGCACACCCGGAGGCACCTGGGCGCCACGACTGATCCTCGTCAACGGCATCGGCATGATCGCCTCGGGCCTCCTCGTCATGGACCCCGGCGACGGCTTCCCGATCGGCACCCCGTACGGTATGCCCGACACCCTCACCTGGCACTGCTACGGCCACCTGGCGGCCCGCTCCATCTCCTTCACCGCCATGATCGCCGCCTGCTACGTCCTGGGCCGCCACTTCAGCCGCGCCGGGAACCGCGGCCTCGCCATCGCCTCCCGCGCCGCCGGCACCGCCCTGCTGCTCGGCGACGGCTGGGCCATGAGCGGCGGCAAGGCCGGATCCCTCACCCTGGCCGTCGGCGCCATCACCGCGATGCTCTGGATCTCCACCGTAGCCGCCCGCCACCTCCGCGGCCTGTGAGCCCACCCCGACCCCGCCGTACGCGCCCGAGCCGCCCACGACCGGACCACCCGGGAGGACACCGTGACACATCACCTCTCTCCGTCGTCGGCGTCCTCGGCCACGCCCATCAGGGCGAGACAGATGTGCAGCACGGCGTCCTCCAGGGCGGGGACCTCGCCGATGCGCCCTTGGCGCAGCAAGCGGCAGACAGCTTCATGCGTGGCGTCCGCAGCGGCCATGTAGATCTCAGGGGGGACGTGGCGGCGACCGGGAATCTTGGCGTGCCAGGCCCGCATCGACTGGGCGAACCAGGAGCGGCAGGCGTCCTGGTGCTCCTGCGCCCGGCCGCCGGCCGTCGCCGTCTCCAGGAAGAAAGCCCTGGCGAACTCCGGCTCGTCCGCGACTATCCCGAGAAAGGCGTGGATCGAGGCACGAAGCGTCGCCACCGGGGCGAGCGACTGCGCCGATGAGCGTGCGAACGACGCCTCAAGCCGCTTGACCATGAGCTCGCGGCCTGTGTCCGCGGCGGCGATGAAGCACTGCTCCTTGTCCGCGAACAGCTCGTAGAACGTCTTGCGGGACACGCCCGCCCGTGCCGTCACATCGCCCACGGTCGCGGCGATGTAGCCCTTGTCGGCCACCGCCACCACTATCGCGTACAGCAGCCGCTGGCGCTGCGAGCCTGTCACAAGCTCCCGAGCGAGGCCGTGCGGCCCACGAGGAAGGCCGGACAGGTTCGGCTGCAGCAGCGGATTAATTGAGTCTTTCATAGATGTAAACAGTCTGATACACGTTATATACGCATGCGTTTCTCACCTTTCCCCCCCAAGAGGAAGAAGAGGCGCATCTCCATGACCAGATCGACTGCCCCTTCGGCGCTGGCCGCGTTACTCGCGGCGTTCGCTGGAACCGTGGCCGCCGCGCCGGCCTCCGCGCAAGCGGCCTCCGCGCCCCTGATCTTCACGGTCGACTCCACGCAAGACGCGGTGGACGCGGACGCCTCCGACCGCGCCTGCCGTACCGCCGCAGGAACCTGCACCCTGCGTGCGGCGGTCATGGCCGCGAACGCCCAGCCCGGCAGCACGATCAAGCTACCCGCCGGCCGCTACCGGCTGACCATTCCCCCGGACCCCGGCCAGCTCAACACCAGGCAGGCCGACCCGACCAGAGGCGACCTGAACGTCACCGCACCGACCACCTTCCAGGGGGTCGGGGCGCGGGAGACCATCATCGACGGCAACCAGATCGACCGGGTCTTCCGCATGGGTGCCGACACGTCGCTGTCCGACCTCACGATCACGGGAGGGGTCGCCAAGCAGCGGGAAGTGCGCTTCACCGATCCCGGCGGAGGCGGCATCGCAAACAGCAAGAACATGACGCTGCGCCGGGTGACGGTAACGGGGAACACCGCCGGCTACGGAGGAGGCATCTTCAACATTCCCAGGTCGAACCTGAACCTGATCGACAGCACCGTCAGCCGCAACACATCGGGTGAGGCCGGAGGCATCCGGTTCGACAGCACCGGCACCGTGATCAATTCCACGATCGCGGACAACCGCGTGACCGACGACTGGCAGCGGCCGGGCAGCCTGGCCGGATACGGCGGCGGCGTCGACATCCGCGGCAGAGGCCTGGTGTCCTTCCGCAACTCCACGATCACCGGCAACACCGCCACCATCGGCGGCGCCGGGATCAACATCGCCCCCGCCTACCTGGACAGCCTGCCGCCGGTCACCGACGGACGCGACGTGCCGTTGGGCCACCTCAGCCTGCATAACACCATCATCGCCGACAACACCATCGGCCAGGCCGGCAGCAACTGCAAGAGCGCCTTCGCCACCATCGAGTCACTGGGCAACAACATCGACAGCGGAGACGGTTGCCGCCTCAGGGCCAGAGGCGATCTCTCCCGCCGTGATCCCCAGCTCGCGCCCCTCGCGAACAACGGCGGACCGACCGACACCGTGGCATTGCTGCGCGGCAGCCCCGCCATCGACGCCGCCTCGGACTGCCCCACCGCCGACCAGCGCGGCGTCCAGCGGCCCCAAGGCCGGGCGTGTGACATCGGCGCCTTCGAATACCGGGACTGACTCCCGGCTCGTCCCGTCCCCCGCCCCGGCCCGGCCGCACAATGCGGCCGGGCCGGCCGGCGTCGTGGCGTGTCCTGCGGTCGAAACGACTTACGCGGCATCGCGCTCAGTGTGGGGTGGAAATGCGGCACCAGATCGGCATACGGTGTGGCGCTGCGGTACAGCCGTCGCGTGACCATCCCCCACGCTCCGGAATCAGCTGATCAGGTCGGGCGCTCCTGCGTGAGGCACATCACACGGACGCCACACCCCCGGCGGACAGGACCCGACATGGACCCTTCACTGCGGCAGCGAATACGAGACGACGACCCATCAGCCCTCGGAGAGCTGTTCGACCAGGAGGCCCGGGCCGTCTACCGGCACGCCCTCCGCGTGTCCGGCAACCCGCAGGTCGCCGAGGACGTGGTCTCCCTGACATTCCTCGAGGCGTGGCGCGTCCGCCACCGCCTGCGCCCTGAAGGGGACGGCCTGCTGCCCTGGCTCCTGGGCATAGCCACCAACGTCCACCGCAACCTCGCCCGCTCCACCCGGCGGCACCGCGCGGCACTGGCCCGCCTGCCACCACGGGACGCCGTGGCCGACTTCTCCCACGAAACGGTGGAGCGCATGGCCGACGCCGAGAGGCTGCGCGCCGTACGGACCGCCATGAAAAGACTCCGCCAAGCAGACCGGGACGTCTTCGCGCTGTGCGTGTGGTCCGGCCTGGACCACGCCGCCGCCGCCGAGGCACTCGGCATCCCGGTCGGCACCGTGCGCGCCCGCCTGTCACGCGCCCGCACCCGGCTGGCCAAGCTCACCGACGAGGAACTCAGAAGAAACCGAGCGGAAACCGAACGCCCGCCCGCCACCGGACAGCACCAAGCGAGCCGCATCCAGGCGGCCCGGTCGACACAGGAGACAGCCCGATGAACGCGCACCAGCACCGCGGCGACGAGCAGCCGGCCGAACCGAAGGACGGCCTGCCGGTGCCCGCCATCTCGGACCTCGCAGCCGACCGCTTCCAGATCCTCAAGGAGCACCTCATGGCCGAGATCCACACCGCCGAGCCGCGGACCTCCCCCGCCCGGCGCGCCCGCCGGGCCATCCCACGCCTGCCGCTCGCGACCGGACTGGCGGCCGCCGCAGCCGCACTGGGCGTGCTGGC